>CANCET010000294.1 GCA_947375105.1 Sphingomonadaceae bacterium | reverse complement strand
TACCGAGGAATTAAAGTGGCTTAATAAATTTATGATTAATGCTTTCTTACGCCCGACCGACATAAAGGTTCTCAAACATAAGCATCTTCAGCGTAAAACTGAAACAGATCAAAATGGTCGAAAAGTAGAGTGGCTAGTCCTCTCGCACCCAGCTACCAAGACCACGGCTCACGAAGTCCAAGCAATGCCTAAGATTGTTCCTGCTTATGAAAGCCTCGTTGCTTTCCGTAAAAAGGAGCACGACCTAAAAATGAAGGAGGCTAAAGCAATAGCTGATCCCGATAAAAGGCAAAAGGCTTTAGATGCCTTAGAAGGCTCGCCTTACCTAAAACCTGATGATTATGTGTTCTTCCCGCAATACCCCAATCGACAAACAATGATGGGTAACTGGGGCAAATTATTCCGTGAGGTTTTAAAAGAATCCAAGATCGAGCAAGATACTGGCAAGAATATCCAGCTTTATAGCCTTCGCCATACGGCCATTATGTTTCGGCTAATGCGCTCTAACGTTGATTCGCTAATCCTCGCTAAAAACGCTAGAACCTCACAAGGCGTTATTGAACAGTTCTACGGCTCACACCTCACAACCGATCAAGCTAGAAGGCAGCTTCACTCTTATTTGCCTGTTCCTAAGAAAAAGAAAGCTGCAAAAGAGGAGGTCATCGATCCTGAAGATGATGACTTTGATCAAGATGAGGTTGAGGCAAGATTAGCGTCTAAATAATGAATGAGGTGGTGATCGCAGCTTCCCTATAAGTTCAGTACGATCACAGCTGTTTTTGAATTAGGGTTCTGTGAATACGTGAATGACTGGTTCGGGGATTTCTTGATCAAATCGAGTAGCCTCTCCTTGGTGATTAAAGTCCCCGAGCGCTCTACTTCCTTGATGGTTTGATTTGTCGCCATTTCGCCTATCCTTTTTCTTGAGTTTTTTGGCTTCTTCTTTGAGCCAGCTTCGGAAATTCCACATCAAAACATCTCTTTGCGAACTTTTTGAAATAGCTCAGGGTTATTAAAGTGCGAAAGATAGAATTGTTTTAAGCAATATCTTACGACCTCTGATCTGTTGTAACCCAGTCGATCACATAAGCCGTCAAACTTATTAACAAAGTCGGCAGTAGCCCTCACTCCTAACATTTGATTCCTAGAGACACTCTTGTTCACGTAAACACTCCTTTTTAGTGGTTTTATTATTTAGGTGATTTTTTACGAATAGTAAATTTCAAGAATCAATAGATTGAATTTCTAGCAAAACTCAAGGCGTCTTAAATGTTGATTTAGGTAATCACTTGCACTTGGGCTAGCGCCCAAGACTCGCTTCGCTCGTAGTTCTCATTAGGTTTAGGTCTTTAACTTACGGTAGCGTTTTCTAGATACAACTTACCCGACCGGTAAGTTGTATTGGACTTACGTACAGCGTATCCATTAACACTTTGCTAAGAAAACCATTTACAGGTAGGGGCGGTTGACCGATCTCCCTTTACTTTCCGTCTTACAAACCAACGGTAGCCCCTAATAGCCTAGCAAAGCGACAGTTAGAGACTCAGAGGATGTCGTCGTACAGAGCCTCAATCGCTACAGAAATTGTTATTTAAAGCTCCCAGTCTGTATTTGGAGCTTCTCATAATATAAAGGTGCCTTGGTCTTCGCTAGCTTGACAGATTCAACGCCAAAAAGGGGCTAGGGACTTGGGGCTTGTTTCACTTATTACCTTTTATTTAGGAGAAAATAACGTTCGTTTTACATAAATTTTACTTATTTTTAAAAATAAATATTAAGCAGCCTTTAAGTTAATGGTTACTGGATCAAGCAATAGCTCTAGTCCCTTGCTAATAGTAATTTCCCCTCCAAGGTAGCCCAAATCAAATATAAAGCTTTCAAGTTCCGACAATAACGTTTGTTTTGGCTCTTTGCTAAAAGTGACGGTAAACGAGTAGTCGTTAAATGTTCCATTTGGAACTTTGGGTTTTATTTGGTTTTTAGGCTTGAGATTTAACTTTTTTGCAAGGCTATCAATTAGCCCCCCGGTTACCTCTGGGTTGATATATCCCTTTTTTATGTTTTCTTCAATCAGCCCCTCATCTAATTGACTAACTTTATAAATTGTTGTCCAGCTAGGCGGTAGTCTATGAGTCTTAGAAATTAAAAATTCATATTTTTGTCCTATAACCTCAAGCTTTCTGATGGTGCTGGAGAATTGAGAATAGCCAATCAAAATACAAAAGTCAGTAAAGTCTGGTCTTTGTTTTGCTTCAATAACTACTCTAGCCATTTCTAGAATATTTTCAGTAGTTTTTCTTTGAAAACTTTTAAATCGATCAGCAATTTTCATCGTATCTGGACCAGTGATTTCCCCTCTCCTACGGTTAGGATGACCTATAGCGTGTTGTTTTGTTGGTAATTGATAATTCATTTTTATTCCTTTCGGTTAAGCTGAGACTGGTTGATAAATTTCATCAAATTCAAGTTCTTGACCACCTCCACACAAGCTACATAATTCAGCGTGAAAAAGAATGTTTCTTACCACTGGGTCAGAAAGCTTCATTTCAGGGGTTATGACTCGAGATAATCTTTGGTAGGTTTTCTCTAAAACTTCATTCCTATCGACCCCAACTACTTGCTCAAAGAAATCACCCCAGAAATCAAGGACTCGTTCGTCAAGAACGGGCTCATCATTAACAATCGTTAACTCTTCAGTGGAAGCAAGCAATTTTTCCAATAATGCGTGGTACATAAAGCTAAAAAATTCAGGTTTAAAATCAAATTTATCTTTTTTCATATTGGTAATACCTTTATAAGTTAAATTACTGTTAAATATGGCCTAAAACCCTTTAAATAAAACGTTTCATCCATATGTATAACTATCCTCCTAATGGCAATTAAAGCCAAACTAACTATAAAATCCTTGCATTCAAAGTGTAAGAAAATGATAGAATTTCAGTATGAAAAAGACTGAACCGATACATCACAGACACTTCCCATATCAATATCCAACTTTTGGAACTGATAAAACTCCCAAGCCGAAATCTGCTTGGGAGTGTTCCGTTTATTACTGGTGGTGGGAATACTTAAAGCGAAGTAAGGATTACCTCGAGTGTTGTGAAAACGGAGGTAAAGGTAAGTGCGCCAAAGTCTATAAAGATTTTGGAGATATAAGGACTAAGGCTTTTAAGCGGTGGTGGTTAGACGGTAACCGTGGGGCTGAGTTGTTTGCCGAGTTACCAGTCGAGGAGACTGTGCGTGTTTTAAAAGAAGGCGAGAAAGCGTTAAGTGATGATGAGTACCTCACCATCTCTTTTCCTAAGAATTTCCCGATAAAAATGCTTGAAAAAAGGTTTAAGGAATTGCTTGAGCAAAATCGTAAGCGAGGCAGAGGAAAGACGCTTGCCAGAGAGAGTAACGCCAAGTACCGGTTTAATGGACAGCCAAACATAGAGGGCTTAAGAACTGCTCTTCGTGTTTATGACTTTGCTCAAGAAAACCCCCATCTAAAATTATGGGAGATAGGCAATGAATTACCTAGGTTCTTGGCTGCCTATAAAACCAATCCCAATGACCCAGATTTCTCTGGAAATAAGAATATCCTTGGGGCTACCGTAAAGCGGCACTTAACTAAGGTTGAAAGGCGTCTTCAAAGCGTAGCCTTGGGACAATTTCCTTGATAGTATAGTAATGAAATTAATACCTAAATTAAAACAATAAGGAGGCTCAATGAAGCGACTAAAAATTATTTTTATATTCTTTGCTTTATGTGCCTCAATAAACGCAAATGCACAGTTTGGCTCCTTATTAAAGGGGTTAGTCGACGAAGCCCAGAAGGCAGCTCAAAATACTATAGCAACAAAAGATTCCCCGATTAGCCTGCCGAGCTTCTCTAGTTCAGCTGATAAGGAAAATTTAATGAGCTCCTATTGCACTAACGTGAGCAATAGTGAGATGGCAAAGGAAATTGCAAAGAGAATTTCATATGCCAAAAACAATCTAGGCGGTCGTGCTGAATTTCCGCAATCAGGAACAGACTTTGATAAGGCGCTTAAAAATTGGTTGTATGGCAACTTTAACAAATACGGCCTCAAGAATAAGGATGACTATAAGTTAATGGCATCTACGGTTAATTCGTGTTTTTCAGAGTTGATGACTAAAAATTGGCTTTACTTAATTTCCCAAGGAAGTCAATTTGACACCCTTGATGGACTTTATAACCCCCAGACTAGTGGAATCAAAAAAGGTGACGATGTAATTTGGCGTGATCAGCGCTCAACAAATATTAATTGGGAGCCATCAGGCGCAAGAGAGGAGTTTTTGTATGGTTTTTTCTTCCCTGACTATGACGCCTTCTTAAAATCTACCAACCCTAAATTACTTTCAGATTTTGATAATCGAACTGCGATCTCAATCGACAACTATAAAAAGGGTAAGGCGCAAGATGAGGCGCGAGCTATTGAAAATAAAAAATATAAAGATGAGGTAGCGGCTCAGAAATCATATCTTAATAGTCCTGATGGTCAGCTAATTTATACATACGAAAGATTTCAAATTGTAGATCTTTGTCACTCGGGTCGAAAAGAGTACGCTGTGAAGTACGTTACTGACGGTGAATTTTCTGACTTGAAATCCAAAGTGAAGTCAATTGAAAATAAGCTTAAAGGTTCTTTAGTTGAAAAGAATACCGATAAATTATGGGCTAAAGCTGAAGCTAACAATAGAAATTTTATGGGCACTGGTTTAGATGCAATTGAGGTTTTTAAAAATAAGGGCGGCGACAGAATACTGTGTAATAACGCTGCAATTGAAATCAATGATGTAGCCAATAATGTTTTAGGTAAGGAAAGTCTTAAGAAGGGCTTTTGACAACTCATTATCTTTCTAGAAAGATGCGATCGTAAAGCTCGCTACAGCGAGCCAAACGGTCGTAATCTTCGCCTCAAGACGGGCTTTACATAAATTGACCTAAGCTCTTGATTTGCCTTGCCTTTAATCAAGACAAACCGTAAAATTACCATATAAATCAATGATTTAGGAGATTTAGATGGCGATTTATGGATATGTCCGAGTTAGTACTCTTCAACAGGCTAACGAGGGAGATAGCCTTGAAACCCAGCTAAAACAGATCGGATCGTATTCCTCGCTTAAAGACTACGAAATTCCGCCCGAAAACTTCATTACAGAGCGTGGGGTAAGTGGAAATCTTGAATTTGAAAAGCGACCCGAGGGAGGGCGCTTATTCAGTTTATTGACTGCTGGTGACGTTCTTATCTTCTCTAAGCTCGATAGAGCCTTTAGGAACACTAGAAACGCCTTAAACACGCTACACGAGCTTAAACAAAGAGGAATCTCGGTTCACTTTATTGATTTGGGTGGTGACGTAACCAATGATGGAATAGGTAGCGTCATATTCACAATCCTTTCAGCCTTTGCCACCTTTGAGCGTGAGCGCATAGCCACTCGAATTAGAGAGGTAAAGCAGGTTCAAAAGGCCGAAGGTAAGTTCCTAGGGGGCTTTACTCGCTTCGGCTACCTCATCGAAGATGAAAGGCTTGTGCCCAATCCCAATGAGCAGAAAATCATTCAGGAGATGAGAGATTTAAGAAGAAGGGGTATGAGTCTTAGAAGAATCTCTTATTGGTTAGACAGGATTCACGGTATAGAGATGTCTCACTCAACGGTCTCAAATGTGGTTCACGGAATTTAAGTAATACCTCCTCCAGTTGCCGGAAAAGCAGCTAATGATTTTTTTATATGCCGCAAAAAGTTAAGATCGGTATAAAAAATTACACATTAGTCGAGGCGGCAGAAAATTATGGCCTTCCAGCAGATAGGGTGAGTGCCAGGATTAATAGATTGGGTTGGACTGCGGAGAAGCCCTTGGTATTGTTGAAAAGCAAAGAGGAAATTACAAAAGAATTTACTTCAGAGATTTAGATTGCGATTGCCAAGATTCTTTTCTAAACTAAAGACTGCAGTTGTATTCCCTAAATTTTCTGAGGTAACGCTAAGGATTAAGCTTACAAAATTAAATAAATTAAAAAAAGCCGCTTATAAGAAGCGGCTTTAGTAAATGAAAATTCTTAAACCTTTGCGATGCCCAGTTTCATTCTGGCGGCGTTCATAACGCCTTCCGAATCTTTTAATACATAGCCTTTTTCTAGCATCCGGGTCATATATTGCTTGTTGTATAAAAAAGAGAATATGAGATTTGAAATGCCGCAGGTCACAAACGATAGAAGAATGTGCAAACAACCAATCCCAATTTCACCTCTACACAATGGAACAAACCCCCCAAAAAATAGGTAAGTCCAGCTAAAACCAAAATATCCATTTTTGGTTAGTCCATTAATTGGGTTTTGAATGATTACCTTTGTTGCCATTTTGATGTCCTTAATGAGTTAATTTTAAGATGTTCTTTAATTAGTTAAACGGGTCAAATTTTAGAGTAGATTTTTTTATGATTAAAACGTCTTTGTTCTGGGTTTTAACATTTCCCTTTTTGTCTGTATCGATTGGAAAATTAAAATCACTTGCCGTGTTTTCGTCGCAATCATCTTGCTTAACTTTTTTATTATTGTCGAAGACTGTAAACCAGTAGGGTTGGCTAGGGTTGCCGCAAAGCATTCCATCGCAATGAGAGATTGCGTAAGTCATTTGTTTAATTTTGAAATAATATGTAGTGATAGTTGCCTTGTTACCTTCATTGATTGACAGCAGCATTGGCTCTTTATAAGTGGTCCTAAAGTCATTCTCTGGATTCTTTGCATCTACCCAATTAAAATTAACTGAAATATTAGGATCATCTGAAGCCAAGTTATTGGTATAGACCAGTTGCTTACCATTAATCTTGCAAGAGAAGGCTGTATCTTGGTTGGGTTTAAATTTATTCGAGGGAGCTTCTTTAGCCGCACTTTTATTGCTAGTAGTGTTTGTGTTGGTGGCACCAGGAGCCGGCTCAGTTTTAGGCGAGGCGGTAATTTGCTCAGCCTGTTTTTTGATGGTATCCATTAATCCGCCAAATTGGGCATAGGCATTCGTAGAGAGTACGCAAACGAGCACTGCCGCGAGTTGTGTAAGTCGTTTCATTCTATTTGTCTCCTTTTTTAAAATGATATTAAATTCTAGAAATTTAAAGCACTTTATAGCACTGAATTTTTACGGTTTGGAGTGGCTATGCTTGGAGCTAACCCCTATAAGTTAAGGGTTACAACTTTAATAAGTGTGAAAGTGCTAGTGCAGGTAGTGCGGTATATGTCGGCTTTTGGGGGGTGTTTAAAAAGCATCAAGGTTTTTACTTTGATGCTTTTCAGTCTTTTAGTGAAACTCAGAAAAGCAAAAAGCCCTTAAAAATTAAGGGCTTAGTACGTAATTCTTGGTTGCGGGGGCAGGATTTGAACCTACGACCTTCGGGTTATGAGGGGGCAAATCCCGAAGGACTGACCAAGTAAACCCTTATATCGTATAGCCTTGCCGTGAGGTTAAAATAAAGCATCAAGGTGAGCATCAAAGTCAATAAAGGCTAAAAACAGCGTGGCACGGTCAAAAATCATCCCTGGATCGATGGAAACCATCCCCAAAATGCCAGAAAAACTGGTCATTTTTAAGGTGGAGTGCTCAAAGTATTGGTGGGCTCGTGTTTTCATGTACGACCGCTATTTCGTGAAATCGACCAAAACCGAGGTCCGAAAAGAGGCCCAGGCCTTCGCTAAACAGCTCTACGAGGATGCGCTTCAGAATAAAGGGGTAAATCCTCGTTCTAAGACTAAAACGCGCCTATTCTCGGGTTTAGCCCTTTCTCTCTTAAGTATCGAGAAAACCACGGCTAAGAAAAGCCTCTATCAAAACGATAAGGGCAAGATCGAGAATTTCTTGATTCCACACTTCGCCGAAAAGCTGATTTCCGACATTGAATATTCGGACCTAGTTGCGATGATGGATGAGTTAAATAAAAAAGGCTTATCTCCCGCTACTAAAAAACAGTACCTGTCTTTAGTGAGCAAAATCTTCAAACATGCCGTTCAAGAGAGCGTCATTAAGTTCATTCCACCTTTCCCTAAGTTAAGTGAGCGTCTTAAAACCAAAGAGAAGCGTGATTACCTAACCAATGGTGAATACACCCGCTTGAATAACGCTGTCCTTCGTTTAGAAAAAGTAGGGGCAAAGGTGAGGGGATTGCCAATCACTGAAGAGTTGAAGTGGCTCAATAAGTTCATGATTAACGCCTTCTTGCGTCCAACGGATATTAAGGTTCTTAAACACAAACATATCAAGCGCAGAACCGAGACCGATCAAAACGGTCGAAAAGTAGAGTGGTTAGTTTTATCTCATCCCGCTACAAAGACCACGGCGCATGAGGTTCAAGCCATGCCTAATATCGTTCCCGCCTATGAAGCCTTAATTACTTTCCGGAAAAAAGAGCATGAACGCAAGATGGCCGAGGCTAAAGCAATGAAGGATGTAGCCAAAAGAGAAAAGGCTTTAGCTGCTTTTGAAGGTTCGCCTTACTTAAAGCCTGATGATTATATTTTCTTCCCTGAATATCCAAATCGTCAAACGATGATGGGCAACTGGGGCAAGTTATTCCGTGAAGTTTTAAAAGAATCTAAGATTGAAGAAGAGACGGGCAAGAATATTCAGCTCTATAGCCTGCGCCATACCGCAATCATGTTTAGATTAATTCGCTCTAATGTGGATTCGTTAATTTTGGCTAAGAACGCAAGAACCTCACAAGGCGTGATTGAACAGTTCTATGGGGCTCATCTAACTACAGAGCAAGCAAGGCGTCAGCTTCATTCTTATTTACCTATGCCAAAGAAAAAGAAATCAGCAAAAGAGGAGGAGATTTCTTCTGAAGATGACGACTTTGATCAGGATGAGATCGAAGCCAAGATATCCACCAAAGGTAATTAATACCTACGTCGTTTGCTGGAGCTGATCTCGACCTTCATCCAATGAGTCAGAACATCAAAAAAGACCATCCCCAAGCCAACTAAGAACCAAAAGACTAGGCTTAGCGTGATCCCATAGTTCATAGCATTGCCAATAATTACCAAAAGTAATAGACCAATAAATTTCATATTATTTCTCCTTGGTTAAGAGGTAAAGCCACAAAGAGTAACGACTTTCTTTTCGGCAATCGTTCCTGGTTGCGCTTCTCCTGAGTCGTAATCCAATTCGTAAAGGTCTTTAACTAAATTACCTTTACTGAGTTTGCTAGAAAAGAGCATTAAATCCTGAACCGCAACTGTTCTGCTTCTACAGTTCACTGTTTGATGAGAAACCATAGATGAGTATCGAACCTGCTCATGATCGTAAATAGAGCTTTGTGGCTTTTGATAGTTACGCATGACTAATATGTTGGCTACTAAAGTTTCCTCATCAAAAGTCTTTTCTTTAGCCATGTATTCAGTGAAGTTATCGCTTTCTGAAAACTTGACCCACTCTACGGTAAGGTTACCGTGCTTGGTGTAGGCCAGGTCTGGGTCAGAGGGGTAGATGTATTGAAAAGAAGCAAAAGCAATAGCGGGAATGCTCAATATTCCAATAAAACTAATCGCTAGACTTTTCGGAATTGAGAAGCTCATGATTACCTTCTACCTTGAGCAGGGGAGTAGCCAATGCGGTTGCCGTTGTTATCAAAGTAATTGGTTACGCCGCTTGGGGATTGAACCTCATAACCTTTTCTATTTCCGTTGTTGTCATATATCCCGTTAGTTGAGTTGTAGTTCATCGGGCTATTCTGATAATTCATAGGGCTGTTTTGGTAATTCATTGAACTGTTCTCATAATTCATTGGGCTATTCTGATAGTTCATAGGACTGCTATCCCAGTTAGTAACTTGTGCTTCTGTGTAGCGAGCGTAGATAGCCAATTGAGCCAGTACAAATAAAGTAATTAAATATTTCACCTTGTTCTCCTGTTACCAACCTTTAACGCTTGGCGCTTGAGGTGCTTGTCTTGGGGTGTTAATGGTTGTGTTGGGCTGCGAATAAATGGGGGTAGTTGACGTTCCTTGATATTGACCTTGCGGGCTATAAAAATTGGTTTGTCCGTTATCGGTTTGATATGACTGAACGTTTTGCCCTGTGGCGTTGTAAACGTTAGTCACCCCACTTGGGCTAGTCTGGGTATAACCGCGGTAATCCCCATTGGGACCATATGCTGCCTGACCAAAAGCGGCTCCTGATGCGAAAAGTAAACAAAGGGCTAATTTCATGAAACCTCCTAGCGTTAGCAGATAAGTTCATATTAAGTAGCCAGAAGCTCATCAAATGAGCCTATACTTTTAGAAACTACATCTGTTGCTAAAAAGGGATGGTTATGGGAGATATGGGGCGGTTACACCGCATTAAGTACTTAATTCAGGCGCGCCAGTGCGTACCGCTTCAAGACTTTCTAGATGAGCTTGAGGTTTCTAAGGCTACGTTTAAGAGGGATCTGGAATACCTGCGTGATCGCATGAACGCAAATATCATCTATGACCGGATGGCGGGTGGTTATCGCTTTGAAAATAGCAAACAAGTAGGCGAGAAGATTGAATTACCTGGTCTTTGGTTTTCAGAAGAAGAAGCTACCGCTTTAGTTCTAACTCAATCTCTATTAGCAGGATTGGATCAAGGTGGATTGCTTGGGCCGCACCTAGAGCCGCTACAAAATATTATTGATGGAATCCTTGGGCGTAGCGAAACCACGACTAAGGAATTGCGCAAGCGCTTAAAAGTCTTTGGCATGTCTGCGCGTAAAAGCTCAATTCAATCTTTTGAAGTGATTGGTAATGCGCTATTAAAGAGAGAGCGACTTCACATCACCTATTACGCTAAGGGGGTTAATGAAACAACCGAGAGGGATATCTCCCCGCAGCGCTTGATTTACTACCGCGATAACTGGTACTTAGATGCTTATTGCCATTTACGTAAGGGCTTACGTAGCTTTGCTATGGATGGAGTTCATAAAGCCATTCTATTAAACGAAAAAGCCGAAGAGGTTTCTGAAAAGCAACTTAATGAGCACTTTGGTGAAAGCTATGGAATCTTTTCAGGTAAGGCGACCCAAAGAGCAAAGTTAAAGTTCACGCCCGAGCGTGCGCGGTGGGTTGCTACTGAAACCTGGCATAAGCATCAAGAAGCTTGTTTCGATACAGATGGCAGCTATCTTTTAGAGTTCGATTACAACCAAGATCCCGAGCTAATTATGGATATTTTGAAACATGGATCAGAGGTTGAGGTCTTAGCCCCAGCAAGTCTTCGTAAAAGAGTTAAAGATGAGCTTTCTAAAACTTTAAAGAATTACAACAATGGCTAATAAAGAACGTTCATTCATTTATTCAATAGTTTTGTATATCGGCCTATGCCTATATTCTTATTACTATCAAAAGTATGAAGTACCTTTACTCCCCGAGCCAACCAATGATCCTGACTGGGTTATTAGGGGGATAACTTATCCATTATCCTTTGTATTCAACTTCATTCTCGCCTTACTGTTCTTCATGATATTGAAGTTAACTAATTTAGTTTTTCGCATTTTGATGAGATCGATTAAATAAGGTATCAATGTGCGTTTAGCTGCTGGCGATATGAGGGATTTTGTTTAGCGGGGCGCCTGATATCACTCATAACTTCTTCGGTCGGAATGAGTGTATCTCTAGCCTCCAAAAATTCTATCCCGGTTTCATTTTCTAGACATTCGCCAATAAAGTTCCATTGACGTATTGTGAGAGGCAATATTTCTCCTGTAGTTCTATGGATGGCTTTTGGAAAATCAACCATTAGCATGGGCAGCCGCAGGCTTCCCTCATAATGGCAGCTAACTTCAATACCGGGAGCCTGAATAAACTTCTGGAAGACAAGTCCAAATATGCTGTCTAACCTGCTTTCAATTCGGTTAAATTCCTCTAGCCTATCTATTTCTAGCCGTAAAAATACACAAGATGCCATTCCAGCAGAAGTATCGTGTTGTGCCGCTAGCTTATTAATTTCTTTGATAGATTCATATCGAGTGGGCCCAGCAAAATAGAGATAAATTTTATTCATGGACATGCTTTCTGAAATTATTTTTATATTAATAACCCAGAGGCTCAAATATTGAGCTACAAGCTTCCTATCCTTCATGTATGGAGGATAAAAATGATTCTTAACGCTATGTATTTCGGTATTCTTATGCCGCTATCAATTCAGGGTGTTCATTCGGCATCTGTTGACTTTAATAGACCTGTTTTAGTGAGGGCGGCAATAGATTCGGCTCGAATAATTGGTCTACCATCTTCTAGAGCAGCAAAGGTATATGCGCTAAGGGTTCAAAGCCCCGATCCAATCCTTAAGCAAATTACCTTCATATCTGATCCAGTATCAGACCGAAAACTATTTTTTAGAAACTATTTCAAATGACTACCTATGCCTACCCAATTTCTTTGTATGGATATATCTTCGATGAGCTTGAAAAGCTCTTGAAGACGGAATGTGAGCAATGGGAAAGGGAGGGGCATCAGTGTTACAACGCTGAGACAGGAAGGCCAACGGGTATGCCCGCAACTATCTTAGAAATTATGAAGGAGGCAAAACAAGCATCTTTGGAGAAAGAGGCCTCGCCCCTAAGAATTACTTTTACCCTTACAGACTATTTGTTTATTCCATTGGAGAACTTGCTTAAAGAAAAATGTAAAGAATATAAGGGTTCGTCAGGTGGCAATCCCTTTGATCCAATAACGGGTGAGCCCCAATGTGGATACGCCTCGATGCTGGAGGGAATGCGTCTGGCGATCAAGAGTATGAGCCTGAATAGCTATTCTTCATTTGTTGATGATGTGCCTATTGTGCTTTGGTCCCCCAAAAGTAGTTAGCAATAGGCTTCTAAGAAGATATTATTTGTAACGGGCGGATTTATTCCTACTTGCTATGCCCTGACATTTGTCGAAATAGCTAAATTGGAGGTTATATGACTGTCAATAAATCGATTCACCCAACTCTTATTCGCTCTTATCGTGAGGCGAAGTATGTGATTGAGGGTTCTAAGGATATTGTTCTAAAAATAGGGCAAGCAAATCAGGATTTGAGAAGTATCTTGCTTGACAAAAAAGCAACAACGGCGTCATTCATAACAGCCTTTAACCCCTATAGTGAAATTTTGAATGATAGGGAAAATATAGAGGCGCAAGAATCCTTGTGCGCCGATATTAAATCTCTAGGCTGCTTCATGTTGAATGGTTATGGGCAAGATGAGGCTGAAGAGTGGCCCAGGGAAAAGAGCGTACTCTCCCTGGGAATAACCGAGTCCGAAGCCGAAGCTCTAGCGGATAAGTATGGTCAAAATGGATTCGTTTGGATTGGAACCCTAGATGCGTTTCCGGCTTTAAGGCTGCGCCATTCAATTCAATTGCCTATCAATGGCGATGTGATTGATTGGCTTTTAAACCTTTCGCCTAACCTTAGACGCGCGGCGGAAGAGTTAAGTCCTTTGGATCAGGCTTGGTTAATATCGGCTTCTGAAGTAGATCAGGCTCATTGGTTAGATCCTGATTCATGGGATTTAAATAAACCCTGGCCCCTTGCTAAGCCCAACGGCAGTACTATGGGAATCGGAACTGAGTTAGATAGAGTTTTTAAATTAATAGCAGCAGGGCAGTCCTCTATCGTTAGGTAAAGCATGAGTTAGACGTTCACTATAACTACAGCGCTTTTTGAATTAGGGCTCTGGGAAAAAGTGAACGTCTGCTGATTGGACTTCTTTATGAGGTCTATTAGCTTCTCCTTGGTTATTGACGTACCCGAGCGCTCCACTTCCTTGATTACCGTGTTGCTTGCCATTGTTTTTCTCCTTTTTAGGCTTCTTGGCCTCTTCTTTGATCCACTCCTTAAAGCTAAGCATCAAAACATCTCCTTGCGGGCTTTTTGAAAGTTCTCCGAGTTATTAAAGTGGGATAAATAGAATTGTTTTAAGCAATAGCGCACTACCTCAGAACGGTTGTAACCTAATCGCTCACAAAGCCCATCGAACTTTGTTACAAAGTCAGCCGTAGCTCTTATTCCTAATATTTGATTCCTAGAGACACTCTTATTCACGTAAACACTCCTTTTTAGTGGTTTTATTATTTAGTTGATTTTTTACGTAAGTTAAATTTGCTTCCCTTTAGCAAGGTATTTGATCCAGTCTAGGCTGTGATCAGCTTTAACTCGCTCGATTAAGAACGATTGAACCGTCTCTATTGAATAAAGATCCTTTTCAATACGCACTTGTAGATCATTTTTATCAATCGACCAAAACCTATGAGACTGAGACTTCCTAATAGGTAATAGAGCGTGGATATGGTGGGGCTTATGTGATCTGGAGACTCTAAATAATGATGAGTCGTCCTTCTCGTAATAAAAGAAATCCTCGTAGGGTACGGCGTTAGTTTGATTCTGCTTTTTGGGCTCTAGAGCTCTTCTTATCTTTTGTAAGATTCGAGTCTTATATTCAGACTCCCATCTATTGGGTCTAGGTTTTAGCCCTCCCGATTTGAAGACTACAGTTAAGGCAAACAGATCCCACTCATCAGACTTA
>CANCET010000293.1 GCA_947375105.1 Sphingomonadaceae bacterium | reverse complement strand
ACCGGACTGATCGCGTGCGGCGTGGCGTTCTGGATGCTGCGCGAGAAGGTGTTTGGCGAAATTGCCGCGCTGGCGCTGGTGCTGGGCGGGGCGCTGGGCAATATCTTCGACCGCTTCACGCGCGGCTATGTGATCGATTATGCCGATCTGCATATCGGCCAATGGCGCCCGTTCCTGATCTTCAACCTTGCCGATGCGGCGATCACCTGCGGCGTGCTGATACTGCTTGCCCGGTCGCTGCTTTCGCGCGAAAAGCCCGCCCAACCGGCGGATGCGAATGACGATACCGCCACGGAGACTGTTTGATGCGTAAGGCTGCCACGATCCTGATGCTTGCCACGGGCGCCACTTTGCTCGGTGCGTGCTCGCAGGGGGGCTCGCTGTTCAACCGCATCCGGCCCGACGAATTCGCGGTGAGCCGGCAGGCGCCGCTAGTGGTGCCGCCCGATTTCTCGCTCGCCCCGCCCAATCCCGGCGCGCCGCGCCCGCAGGATGTCGATTCGTCGAAGCAGGCGCTCGATGCCTTGTTCGGTGGCCCCGCCGCGCGCAGCACGATCGAGACGGACGCGCTGGGCAAGGCCGGCGCTTCGGCCACTGGCATCCGCAGCGTGGTCGGCGATCCCAAGACCAAGACGGTCGCCAAGGGCGGAACGGTGCGCGACATTCTGGCTGCGCCGGAAGGCGACGGACGCGAGGCGCAGGCCAGCATTCCGGGCTGATGTATTGATCCCTCGCTGTTGTTCCGAAGGACCAACGGAGAGGGTATTCAGCCGTCCAGCACTGGCGTGGCGGGGGCGGGCTTGACCTTGCTGGCGAGCAGCTTGTCGATCTTGCGGCCGTCCATGTCGACCACTTCGAAGCGCCAGCCCTGATCGTGGAAGTGTTCGCCTTCGTTCGGCAGGCGTTTCAGCACGGAAAGCGCGAAGCCGGCGGCGGTGGCGAAATCGCGGTCTTCGGGTAGGTCGATGCCCAGACGGTCCGCCAACGCATCGGCGGGCAGCGCGCCCGATAGCAGCAGCGAGCCGTCCTCGCGCTCCACCACCATCGGCGCATCGCCTTCATCGCCGTGCGCGACGAAATTGCCGACGATCGCATCGAGCAAGTCCGCCGGGGTGACGATCCCTTCGAGGTGGCCGTATTCGTCGTGCACCAGCGCGATGGCGATTTCGGCCTGCTGGATCACGCGCAGCGCGTCCATCGTATCGAGCTGGTCGGGCACGATCGCGGGCTTCTTCATCAGCCGCGCCAGCATGACCT
Source organism: Sphingomonadaceae bacterium (assembly GCA_947375105.1). Lineage (GTDB taxonomy): Bacteria > Pseudomonadota > Alphaproteobacteria > Sphingomonadales > Sphingomonadaceae > Novosphingobium. The sequence goes on along the minus strand of CANCET010000293.1, from coordinate 1,749 downwards.
TGCGGCCGCGCAGCAGCACCGAAAGCACATCGCGCACCTTGACCACGCCGACCACGTTGTCGACCGAGCCATCGGCGACGAGCAGCAGCGAATGCGGGCTATCGGCAATGGCGGCGCGCAGTTCGGTCTCGGGCGCGCGGCGTTCGATCCAGTGGAGTTCGGTGCGCGGGGTCATCACCTCGCGCACGGGGCGGTCTGCCAGGCGCATGATGCCGGTCATCAGCGCGCGCTCGTCTTCCTCGATCACGCCGGAGCGGGTGGCTTCGGCGAAGATCATGTGGAGCTCTTCGGCGGTCACGTCCTGATCTGCGGTCCGGTTCACGCCGAACAAGCGCAGGATGAGCGCGGAGGAGCTGTCGAGCGTCCAGACGAAGGGCGCGGTGACGCGGGCCATGAGCTGCATCGGCGCGGCGGCGACGATGGCAATGGGCTCGGCCGCGCGCAGCGCAAGCTGCTTGGGGACGAGTTCACCGACGACGAGGCTGAGATAGGTGGTGATCGCGATCACCAGCACGAAACCCACAATCGGCGCCCATTCGCCCGGCAGGCCAAGTGCGGCAAGGCGCTCACCGGTCGGCCCGCCGAGGCTGGCGCCAGAGTAGGCGCCCGCGACGATGCCGATCAGCGTGATGCCGATCTGGGCGGTTGAGAGCAGCTTGCCCGGGTCCGAGGCGAGTTCGAGTGCAAGCTTGGCACCTTTGCTGCCGCCCTCGGCCGCGACCTTGAGCCTGGCAGGACGTGCCGAGACAATCGCCAGTTCCGTCATGGAAAACAGGGCGTTGAGGAGGACTAGCCCAAGGATGATGAAGGCGTCGGGCCAAGGATAAGGGGTCACGCCCAAGGGGGTAGCAGATTTGCACTGCCGCATGAAGGGCTGCTATTCGGCTGGCGTTCAGGATGATAAGCCGAATAAACGGCCCGGAACCGCACGAGGCGGCAGTCGTTCAGTTAAAGGGACACTCTCGGGAGAGTCCGTTCACAGGGGAAGTACCATGAAGATCCGGCGCGTTCTTGTTTCCAGCCTTTGCGCTGTCTCGCTCGTCAGCCTTTCGGCTTGCGTCACCGATCCCAACACTGGCCAGCGGAAAGTCTCGCGCACCGCGATCGGCGCGGGCGGCGGCGCGCTGGCGGGCCTGCTGCTGGGCGGGCTGATCGGTGGCGGCACCGGCCGCATCATCGGTGCGGGCATCGGCGGCGTCGCCGGCGCGGCGGTGGGCTACACCTATGACAAGCAGATCAAGCAGCTGCGCGAACAGACTGCCGGCACCGGCGTGGACGTGACCCCCGTCGACGGCGGCAAGGCGATCCTCGTCAACCTGCCCAACGGCGTGACCTTCGATACCGACAGCACGATCATCAAGCCCGCCTTCCGCGATACGCTCGACAAAGTGGCGCAGAGCCTAGTGCAGTATCCCGATTCGCTGATCGACGTGTATGGCCACACCGATTCGACCGGTTCTGACGCGTACAACATGACGCTTTCGCAGAACCGCGCGCGGGCCGTGGCGGACTACCTCTCCTCGCGCGGGGTCGCGCCAGGCCGTGTCCGCAGCCAGGGCTTTGGCGAGACGCAGCCGGTTGCCTCCAACGCGACCGAGGAAGGCCGCTCGGCCAACCGCCGCGTTGAGATCAAGATCGTGCCGGTGACGCAGGACGACGTCGCGCGGGCGCGTCAGGGACAGTGATTTGCCTGTTTCAGCCTAGCTGAAACAGGGGCGGCACCAGCCCGCTCCCCCGCCCGACCACCCA
>CANCET010000292.1 GCA_947375105.1 Sphingomonadaceae bacterium | reverse complement strand
GCGCGGCCCAGTGCCAGGTGCGCGCCCACACATGGGTGACCTCGCGCGCCATGAAATCAGGCGATGTGTAGCGGTCGTAGCGGATATCGGCATCGCCGGCGAAGGCATAGGCCTCCGCGATGAGCGCGGGCGGCACATCCTGTCCGTCGGCCAGAATGATGTCGCGCGTGCTTGGCCCGGGGCAGCGTGCGGATCCGGGCGCCGCGCCGGGCTCTTCGGGAAGAGGCAGGCTGGTTTCGAGGTTCATAGCTTTATGCTCCTTGCCACCCTTGTCTGCTTCTCCCCGATCGTCATCAATAGCGGAACGTTGCCTGCAAGCGCACCGTGCGCGGCATGGCACCGTAGCCGATGATGTCTCCCAGCGTGGCATTGCTGGTGCCCGTGCCAGCCCCCGTCAGCGGCGCGGTGCCCGCGCCGATGAAGTAGAACTTGTTGGTCAGGTTCTTGCCCAGCACGGCCAGCTGCCAGCGATCGTTGGCAGCACCGATGCGGATCCCTGCGTCCAGCACGGCATAGCCGTCCTGCCGGGTATAGGGATCGCCGAAGCTCGAACCGAGGTAAGAGCTGGAGCTGCGCGTATCGATATTGCCGCCGATCTTGAGGCCCTTGCCGATCTCGGCTTCATAGGCGACGCCCGCTGTTGCGGTCCATTCCGGCGCCGTCGAGGTTGGCGAACCGGACAGATCCTGACGCGGCTGGCCATCGGCCGTCGTCAGCGAACAGCCCGCCGCAATGCTCTGGCCCGACCAGCACGGTGCGATGAAGTTCAGATAACGCGCCCGATTGTAGTTGAGCGTGCCGTGCAGCGAGAAGCCCGGCACCGCGCGCGGGGCATACTCCAGCTCGAGTTCGACACCCTTGGAGCGCGCCGCACCGGCGTTGTACGTCACATAGGCGAAGACCTGCGAATTGAAGTAATCGATCTGCAGATCGGTGTACTTGTAGCTGTACAGCGTCAGGTTCGCGCGAAGCTGCCGATCGAACAGCGTGGTCTTGATCCCCGCTTCGAAGCCGCGCCCGCGTTCAGGGTTGAACGCGAGGTCCGCCGAGGGATTGTTCGTCACCAGCGCGGAGTTGATCGCGCTGTTGGAGAAGCCGCCCGACTTGTAGGCGGTCTTGTACGCCCCATAGAGCATGATGTCCGACGTCGGCTTCCAGCTCAGCGTCAGGTCCGGCGACCAGTCGGTGAAAGTCTGGTCGCCCGTGAGCACGCCGTTCGTTGCCGCGCTCTTCGGGCGGAACAGGAAGGTCAGGCCCGGATTGACGTAGGGCTGGGTGAAGAAGCTGACCTTGGTCTCGTGCGTGTAGCGCACGCCGGCGGTTGCCTCCACCGTGGGCAGGATCTTCCACATCGCCTGGCCATAAGCCGACCAGGTCTCGCCGTCCGTCGCCGATTCCTTGGCATAGGAGACATAGCGCATCCCGGCGGGCGCGGCCGAATTCTCGCTGCCAAGGAACAGCACTGTCTGGAAGAAATTGCGCTTGGTCTTCTGGTAGAGCCCGCCGACCATGATGTTGACCGGCGCATCGAACTTGGTGAGCGCGCGCAGTTCCTGGCTGAAGGCATGGTAGCTGGCGTTTTCCGTCGCCCACACGCCGCCGCCAAGGAAGTCGCAATCGCAGCCGAACTTGTTGTTGTTCCAGTTGTAGTTGGTGACCGAATTGAGCGTCACGTTCTGCATGTCGTAGTTGATCGTGCCGGTGGCCTGCCACGACTTGTAGGTGTTGTAGAGATCGCCGTTTTCCCGCCCGTACGGAGTCGCCTTGGCGATATCGGTGGGGAAGTTGTTCTGGAAGATCTGGAAGCCGCCGTCGCACTTGTAGGCAGGATTGAGCGCGGTGGCGCCCGTCGGGCAGCGCACCGCGGAATAGTTCCAGCCGTTGCCGATCGTGTCGTTCCACGATCCCGATGCCTTGAGCGTAGCGGTAAGCCCGGAGCCGCCATCGTACTTCAGCGTGGCGCGGCCGATGAGCTCGCGCTCCTGCGGCTGGTCACCGGCCGCAGCAGCGGCGGTGTGCGCGGTGGGCGCGCCGGCATTGGCGAGGTCGAAGGTGGTGTAGGCCTGCGAGCCCGCACCGTTGCGATAAAACCCGCCGAACATCTTCGATCCGCGAACCGCGAGGCGCAGGCCCAACGTATCGGACAGCGGCGTCGAATAGACCAGTTCGCCATAGAGCTGGCGGGCATTGAGCTCGTAGCCCACGCGCGCCAGGATCTCGCGCTCCTTGCCGGGATCGGCAGTGGTCAGGCTGATCACGCCGGCGGTCGCGTTCTTGCCATAGAACAGCGCCTGCGGGCCCTTCAGGATCTCGACCCGCGCGAGATCGAAGAAGCCCTCGTTGATGACGCGGCCCTGTCCGTAATAGACGCTGTCAACCACGATCGCGACCGATTGCTCGATGCCGATCGAGGTCGCGTTCGAGCCGATGCCGCGCATGGTCAGCTGCGCACCCGCGCCGTTCGAGGCGCGCGCCACGGTGAACTGCGGGGTGGCCGCAGCAATCTTTTCAAGGCTGGTGAGATCGCGCGCCTGCACCGTGGCGGCGCTGATCGCCTGCACCGCAACCGGGATGCTCTGCACGCTCTCGGAGCGGCGACGAGCCGTCACGATGATGTCTTCGACACCGCTCGATACAGGGTTTTCGGCCGAGGCGCCGGTCTGTGGCGGTGCGGCTTCATCGGCAGCGCCAGCTGCAGCAAAAGCCGGATTGGCGGCAAGCAGCGCACCCGGCACGAGCATGGCGAGGGCCGAGCCACGCGCTGTGCTCGACAGGAAATTCATCCGCATAAAATCAACGTGCCGCATCGCACATCTCCCACTTCACTGAAGCCGCCCGGATTCTCGCTTCCGGGTCTGAACTCACGGCGAGGGTAACAATTCAGGCCTGCGGCTCAACCGTTTATGCACCGATTACCTACTTTTGATAGGGAAACAGGCAGGTCTGCCGGAAGTACGAAAAGCCATCCGCGCCGGACCAAATCGGCGGTGGCAATCCGCGCGGCGATGCGGCGCCTGAAACCTGCCGCGAGCCGGGGCCGCGCCCTT
>CANCET010000291.1 GCA_947375105.1 Sphingomonadaceae bacterium | reverse complement strand
TCATCGCCACATGGGCCGGCAGCGATCCGAAGCTGAAGCCGCTGGTCATCTCGGGCCACATGGACGTGGTGGAAGCCAAGCCGGCCGATTGGCAGCGCGATCCGTTCACCCCGGTGGTGGAAGGCGGCATCCTTTACGGTCGCGGCGCGACCGACATGAAGTTCAACGGCGCCACCGCGGTTTCCTCGCTGATCGAACTGCGCCGTTCGGGCTACAAGCCGCGCCGCACCATCGTCATCGAATTCTCGGGCGACGAGGAGACGGTGATGAAGACCACTGGCCTCATCGCCGACAAGCTCAAGAACGCCGAACTCGTCATCAATGCCGATGCCGGCGGCGGCAAGCTCGACGAGGCCACCGGCAAGCCGCTCTACTGGGTGTGGGACGGCGCCGAGAAGACCTACGGCGATTTCAAGCTCGAAGTCACCAACCCCGGCGGCCACAGCTCCGCGCCGCGTCCGGAAAACGCCATCGTCCAGCTCTCCTCCGCGCTGGTCAAGCTCGGCGCATATCACTTCCCGGCTGAGCAGAACGCGCTGACCAAGGCTTATTTCACGCAGGCGGCTCCGTTCGAGTCCGATCCAAAGACGGCCGATGCGATGCGCGCCTTCGCCGCCAATCCCGGCGATGAAGCAGCCATCGCCCTGCTGCGCGCCAATCCCGCGATGGTCGGCAAGGTCGGCACCACGTGCGTTCCGACAATGGCCGATGCCGGCCACGCGCTCAACGCGCTGCCGCAGCGCGCCGACGCCTATATCAACTGCCGCATCTTCCCCGGCCACAGCCGTGCCGCGATCATGGACCAGCTCGCCAAGGTGGTGAACCAGCCCGAGGTCAAGATCACCGACGTGACCGAAGGCTCGTTCGAAACCGATGCCTCGCCGATGCGCCCCGATTTCGTCGCCGCCTCGACCAAGGCCATCCGCAAGGCCTGGGGCAAGGACATTGCAGTCGTGCCCTCGCAAAGTTCCGGCGCGTCGGACAGCATGTACTATCGCCGCCTCGGCATCCCTGCCTATGGCGCCAGCCCGCTGTTCACCAAGGACAGCGAGGAGTTCTCGCACGGCCGCAACGAACGCGTCCGGCTGGAAAACATCCGCCCCGGCATCACCTACTATCTCAGCTTGCTGACCGACCTGACGAAGTAACCGATCTCAGGAAATCAGCGTATCGAGGAAGCGGCGCGCAATATCGCCCGCTTCCTCCGCGCTGAAGCAACCGGGCGAAAGGCACAGCTCCAGCCACAGCCCGTCGACCAGCGCGGACACGGCAATGGCATCGCGGCGTTGCCGCTCTGCCGGTACGCCGCACGCTGCCAGCAAGGCCTCCAGCCGCGCACGCGATCCGGAATACTGCTCGTCATGCTGCGCCGCGATGGCGGGCCGCGCGGCAACGAGGCTCCAGAACGCGATCCAGGTGGCGAGCAGTTGCGGATCGGCGATGGCGGGCGCAAAGCTCGCGGTCACGAAAGCATCAAGCCGCGCGCGCGGCTCGGGCCCGGCCTCGGCCACTGCATGGTCCAGCGTTTCCGCCACCGCGCCTTCGACATGCGCATACGTCGCTGCGACAAGCGCTTCGATGCCGCTGAAATAGTGGCCTACCAGCCCCGGTGAGACACCGGCCTCCACCGCGATCGCCCGCACGCTGGCGCCCGCTGCACCTGCACGCGCCAGCACCCGCGCGCAGGCCTCGATCAGCGCAAGCCGCCGCGCGTCGGGCCGGGTCCGGCGGAAGGCGGGTTGATGCGGGGCGGCCGGTGCTTTCATCTTGCACATCCTACGCGTTGTTGTACGATCGTCCAACAAGCATTTTCCCCCCTTGGAGATTCGGTATGGGCCACCAATCTGCCATCGCGGCGCACATCGCCAGCGAGCACGATCCGGACGCGGACTGGAGCCTGCCCGGCTGGCTCTACACCGATGCCGAATACCACGATCTCGAGATGGAGCGGGTCATCCGCCCTTCGTGGCAAATCGTCTGCCATGTGAACGAGATCCCGAACGCGGGTGATTGGCGCACCATCGACTACATCGGTGAAAGCGTGATCGTGATGCGCGGCGATGATGGCGAAGTGCGCGCCTTCACCAACGTCTGCCGCCACCGCGCGATGCGGCTGGTGGAAGGCACTGCGGGCTGCGCCAAGAAGCTCGTCTGCCCCTACCACGCCTGGGTTTATGAAACCGACGGCCGCCTTACCGGCGTTCCGATGAAGAGCGATTATCCCGCTCTGAAGCTTGAGGAAAACGGCCTCGCCCCCGTCGCGCTCGAAGTGTGGCGCGGGTTCGTGTGGGTCTGCCTCAAGCCCGGCGAGTTCCCCACGCCCAGCGAAATGATGGCCCCGCACGAGGCTGAAATTGCGCCCTACCGGTTCGAGGACATGCAGCCGATGGGCGCGATGCGCCTGCGCCCGCGCACCGTGAACTGGAAGAACGTCGGCGATAATTACTCCGACAACCTCCACATCCCCGTCGCGCACGATGGCCTCGTCCGCATCTTCGGCAAGTCCTATGAGATCGGCGCGGACGACTGGGTCGACCGGCTGAAAGGCGATCTGGTCGACAAGCCCTCGGCCAATTTCTGGGAACGCTTCTATCAGGCGCACCTGCCGCACGTGGAGGAACTGCCGGAGGAAAACCGCCGCCGCTGGCTCTACTTCAAGCTCTGGCCGAACATTGCCTTCGATATCTATGCGGACCAGATCGATTTCATGCAGTGGCTGCCGATCAGCCCGACCACCTGCATCTTGCGCGAGATGGCCTATGCGCTGCCGGACGACACTCTGCCCGCAGATCAGCGGCGCACGATGAAGCTTGTCCGCTATGCCAACTGGCGCATCAACCGCGTGGTCAACAAGGAAGACACCTGGCTGATCGAGCGCGTGCAGCAGGGCATGCATTCGCAGACCTACGGCGCCGGCCCCATCGGCAAGAGCGAGGTGTGCCTGCGCAGCTTCGCCCGCAAGATCCGCGCGCTGACGCCGGAAGCCAGGCTGCATAAGGCCCCGCCTGCGGGGTGGTCGAAAGCTTAGAATAGCCCGCCTCCAACCGCTCCCGCAGGC
>CANCET010000290.1 GCA_947375105.1 Sphingomonadaceae bacterium | reverse complement strand
ACCACGGCGCGCTTCGGCCGCGCCATGCTGCACCTTGCCTTTATTGGCCTGCTCACTGGCGTGGCATGGGCGCTGCTGCTGTGGCCGCTCCCATCGGACCTGCGGCTGATCGCAGGCAGCGCGCTGCTCGGCATGACCGCGATGGGATGGAACGGCGTCCTGCTTGCCGAGCTCGGGCGTGCCGCGCCGCCGGGGCGGACGGCCGAGGCGGTCGCCACCGGCACCTCGTTCGCCTATCTTGGTGTGCTGGTCGCGCCGCTGGCTTTCGTGCAGCTCGATCATCTGCTGGGCAGCAAGGCGGGCGCGCTGGGCGGGCTGGCGACGCTTGCGGTCATCGCCGGTGCGATGCTGCTGCGCGCGCCTGAACCACTTTCAGACCGCCGCTTGCCGCAATAAGCAGCCCGGAGCTTCAGTCCTGCGCGGTCTTCGCCAGATCGAGCGCGATATCGACGATCATGTCTTCCTGGCCGCCGACCATCTTGCGGCGGCCCACTTCGGCAAGGATCGCGCGGGTGTCGATGCCGTAGTCGGCGCTGGCCTTTTCGGCGTGGCGCAGGAAGCTGGAATAGACGCCGGCATAGCCCAAAGTCAGCGTCTCGCGGTCCACCCGGACGGGGCGGTCCTGCAGGGGCCGCACAAGGTCTTCGGCGGCGTCCATCAGCGCATAGAGGTCGCAGCCGTGCTGCCAGCCCATGCGATCCGCGGCGGCGATGAACACTTCGAGCGGCGCATTGCCCGCGCCCGCGCCCATCCCGGCAAGGCTGGCATCGACGCGCACCGCGCCGTTCTGCACCGCGACGATCGAGTTGGCGACGCCAAGGCTCAGGTTGTGGTGGGCGTGCACACCGCGCTGCGTTTCAGGCTTCAACACGCGGTCGTAGGCCTGAAGGCGCGCGGCGTATTCGTCCATGTTCATCGCGCCGCCGCTGTCTGTGACGTAGACGCACTGCGCGCCATAGCTCTCCATCAGCAGCGCCTGCTGCGCCAGCGCCTCTGGCGGCGACATGTGGCTCATCATCAGGAAGCCCGAGACGTCCATGCCGAGGTTGCGGGCGGCCTCGATATGCTGCTTCGAGACGTCCGCCTCGGTGCAATGCGTGGCGATGCGCACCGATTTGACGCCCATCTCGCAGGCGTGCTTGAGATCATGCACGGTGCCGATGCCGGGCAGCAGCAGCGTGGTCAGCACGCTGTGTTCGAGCACTTCGGCGACCGCGCCGATCCAGTCCCAGTCGGTGTAGGCACCGAAGCCGTAGTTGAAGCTCGAGCCTTGCAGGCCGTCGCCATGTGCCACTTCGATGGCGTCCACCTTGGCCAGATCGAGCGCGCGGGCGATCTTCCGGACGTGATCGAGGCCGTACTGGTGGCGGATGGCGTGCATCCCGTCGCGCAGGGTAACGTCCTGGATGTAGAGCTTGGTCGTGGTGGGATCGAGGCTCATGCCGCCATCCTTTCGGCGATCTTTTCGGCGGTCTTGAGCGCCGCCGAGGTCATGATGTCGAGATTGCCGGCATAAGCGGGCAGGTAGTGCGCTGCGCCTTCCACTTCGAGGAAGACGGAGACCTTGAGGCCGGTGAACGAGCCGCCCATTTCGGGAATGCGCAGCGGCTGGTTGCCGCCGATGCTTTCAAACTGCACCGCCTGCTTTAGCCGGTAGCCCGGTACGTAGCTCTGCACTTCGGCCACCATATCGTGGATCGACTGACGGATCGCCTCACGGTCGCCGTCCTCGCACAGGCAATAGACGGTATCGCGCATGATCAGTGGCGGCTCGGCCGGGTTGAGCACGATGATCGCCTTGCCGCGCGTCGCTCCGCCGACGTCCATGATCGCCTGGCTGGTGGTCTCGGTGAACTCGTCGATGTTGGCGCGTGTGCCGGGGCCTGCGCTTTTGCTGGCAATGGAAGCAACGATCTCGCCGTAGTGGACCTTTGCCACCCGATTGACCGCCGCGACGATGGGGATGGTCGCCTGCCCGCCGCAAGTGACCATGTTGACGTTCAGCGCATCGAGGTTCGCCTCACCGTTCACTGGCGGCACGGTGTAAGGCCCTATCGCCGCCGGCGTAAGGTCGATCATGCGCTTGCCCGCCGCCAGCACCAGTTCGCTGTTGCGCTTGTGCGCGCCCGCGCTGGTGGCATCGAACACGATGCCGATCTCGGCAAACTCGGGCATCGCCAGAAGCCCGTCGATGCCCTTGGCGGTAATCGGCACGCCCATGCGCGCCGCGCGCTTGAGGCCGTCGCTTTCCGGATCGATGCCCACGAACGCGCCCATTTCGAGCACGTGCGAGAGGCGCATGATCTTGATCATCAGATCGGTGCCGATGTTGCCCGAGCCGATGATGGCCACTTTGGTTTTCACCATCTCAGGCCGCTCCATAAGTGAAGCTGCATGCGCCGATGCCGGCAATTTCGGTGCGCACCACATCGCCGGGCTTCAGCGCCACCATCGGCCCGAGCGCGCCGGCCAGCAGCACGTCGCCCTTGCGCAAGGGCTCGCCGCGCGTCGCCAGAGTCGAGGCGAGCCATGCGGCGGCGTTGAGCGGATTGCCGAGTGCGGCCGCGCCTATGCCGGTGGAAACCGTCTCGCCGCCAATGGTCATCGTCATGCTTGCGCCTTCGAGGTCGAGCCCGGCCAGCGGCAGGCCTTCGTCCGCCAGAACGAAAAAGGCCGAGGAGCCGTTGTCGGCAACGGTGTCCGCGAAGGTGATCTTCCAGTCGGCAATGCGGCTGTCGACGATCTCGATCGCGGCGTGAACCGTTGCCACGGCAGCGGCAACCTCGGCAGGGGTGGACTGTGGGGAGGGCAGATCAGCCCCCAGTACGAAGGCAATCTCGGCCTCGGCCTTGGGCTGGATGCACTTGCCTGGATCGAGCGTGCCGCCATCGGCCACGCGCATATCATCGAACAAGGCGCCGAAATCGGGCTGGTCCACGCCGAGCTGCACTTGCACCGCCTTGGCCGTCAGCCCCGCCTTGCGGCCAACGATGCGGCGGCCTTGCGCCTGCCAGAACCGCGTGTTGATCTCCTGAACGGCATAGGCGCCTGCAGCGTCGGTCG
>CANCET010000289.1 GCA_947375105.1 Sphingomonadaceae bacterium | reverse complement strand
GCTGGCGCGTCTTGAGCGAAGCCCAGCCGCGCACGAAAAAGGGACTGCCGGCCCACAAAACGACGGGCGCAGCGAGTGCGAGCTGCAGCCACGGGGAAATCTGCGGGCTGACCAGATGCATTCCGAGCATGTCGCTGCCCATCGACAGGATGAGCAGCGGGACCGCGAGAACAGCCGAAACCCAGAACCGCCGCGTGAAGTCGACGAGTTCCGGGTTCGGTTTTTCATCGAGCGACGGCGCTTCGGGTTCAAGCGCCATGCCGCAGATGGGGCAGCTTCCAGCGCCCGCTTGGCGGATCTGCGAATGCATCGGACAGGTCCAGATGGCTCCGGACGTCGCCGTACTGTCATTGCCGCGTGCGACCTTGGTCATTGGCTCTCCTCGCCGTGCATGGCCGGGGCCGGGTTCGCTGCGCTAAACAGGACAGCCCCGTAAGGGTTGAACAGGCAGGCGCATGCTTTGGTCCCTGGCCAGCCTCATTGCTTGCTGATCTCGGTGATTTTGGCGGAAGTGCCGGTCACCGTGAACTTGAACGCCACTTTGTCGCCGACAGCGATGCCGTTTAGCTGGCTTGCCGTCGCGCCGAAGGACATCTTCATGGCAGGCCACTGCAGCTCAGGCACCGGGCCGTGATCGAGCGTGATCTTGCCGGCGGCCGCATCGATGGCGGTCACAACGCCCGTCGCCTGCCCGGCTCTTGTTGCCGCTGGCATCGACATGGCAGGCATGGGATCGGGGCTGGCGCTCTGCGGCGTTTCGGCAGGCTTGCTACAAGCAGCCAGCGAAGCTGCAAACAGGGTGACGACGATGGCCGGGACAGTTCTGGTCATTCAGCTTCTCCATGGGGGTGTTGAACAGAAAGGCGGTGTCTTGGACGGCGCATCAGCAGATAGGCGGCCGGTATGATGAGCATCGAGAGCAGCGGCGCAGTGATCATCCCGCCAACCATCGGGGCAGCGATCCGGCTCATCACCTCGGAACCGGTGCCGGTTCCGATGAGGATTGGGATCAAGCCCGCAAGAATCACCGCGACGGTCATGGCCTTGGGCCTGACCCGCAACAGCGCACCTTCGCGAACCGCATCAGCCACTTCGGTCCGATCCGGATCGGCGGGCTGATCGGCCAGCGCGTGTTTCAGATAGATCAGCATCACGACGCCGAACTCGGCAGATACCCCGGCCAGCGCGATGAACCCGACACCGGTGGCCACCGATTGGTTGTAGCCCAGCAGATAGAGCAGCCATACGCCGCCCGTCAGTGCGAACGGCAGCGTCGCCATGATGAGCGCGGCTTCATCCCAGCGGCGGAATGTCGCGTAAAGCAGCGCAAAGATGATCAGCAGCGTTGCCGGGACCACGATCTTGAGCCGTTCAGTCGCACGCTGAAGGAACTCGAACTGGCCCGTGTAGGCGATGCTGATGCCCGGCGGCAGCTTCACCTGCTCGGCAACGGCGTGTTGCAGATCGCGCACAACGTCGGTCAGCGCGCGCCCCCTTGCATCCACGTAGACCCAGGTGGCCGGGCGGCCATTCTCGCTTCGCAGCATCGGCGGGCCGCTCGTAATGCGGACATCGGCGACCGTGCCCAGCGTGATCTGCTGGCGTGAGGGCGTCAGAACCGGCAGGCTCGCGATCTTGTCGGCGCTGTCGCGCAATTCGCGCGGATAGCGCACGCTGATCGGATAGCGCGCCAGCCCTTCAACGGTCTGGCCCACAGCCTCACCGCCAATGGCACCTGCCACGACCGACTGGACGTCGACCACATTCAAACCATAGCGCGCTGCAGCGGCGCGGTTGATCCGGATATCGACATAGCGCCCGCCCGAAAGCCGCTCAGCCAGCGCCGAACTGATCCCAGGCACGGTCTTGGCTACGGCCTCGATCTGCCGCGCCGTCCGATCAATCTCGTCGAGGTTCGCGCCTGAGACCTTGATGCCGATCGGGCTCTTGATGCCGGTTGCCAGCATATCGATGCGATTGCGGATCGGCGGAATCCAGAAGTTGGCAAGCCCGGGGATTTTCACCGTCCTGTCCAGTTCATCGACCAGCTTGTACTGCGTCATTCCGGCGCGCCATTCGCTGCGGGGTTTGAAGCGGATCGTCGTCTCGAACATTTCGAGCGGCGCGGGATCGGTGGCGGTATCGGCGCGCCCCGCCTTGCCAAACACGCTTTCCACCTCGGGAATGGTCTTGATCAGCCGGTCGGTCTGCTGGAGCAGCATCGATGCTTTGGCTGAGGAGATGCCAGGCAGGGCCGAGGGCATATAGAGCAGATCGCCCTCGTTCATTTGCGGCATGAACTCGCCGCCCGTCTGGCTGATTGGCCAAAGGCTCGACGCGAAGACGAGCGCCGCGATAAGCAGCGCCTGCTTGGGCTTTGCCATGACCCAATCGAGCACGGGCCGATAGGCGCGGCTCAGCCAGCGGTTGATGGGATTGCTTTGCTCGGCTGGTATCTGGCCGCGGATCAGCCAACCCATCAGAACAGGGACCAGCGTAATCGAGAGCAGGGCCGCACCTGCCATCGCGTATGTCTTGGTGAAGGCGAGCGGGGCAAACAGCCGCCCCTCCTGACCTTGCAGCGAAAAGATCGGGATGAACGAAAACGTGATGATGAGCAGGCTGAGAAACAGCGCCGGGCCCACTTCGGCGGCAGCGTTCGTGATTACTTCCCAACGCTCCTGCCCCTTGAGCTCGGCACCCGGATGATCGTGCGCACAGCGTTCGAGGTGCTTGTGGGCGTTTTCGATCATGACGACGGCGGCATCAACCATCGCGCCGATGGCGATAGCGATCCCCCCTAGCGACAGGATATTCGCATTGAGGCCCTGCACGCGCATCACGATGAAGGCGAAAAGGATACCCAGCGGCAAGGTCAAAACCGCGACGAGCGCCGAACGGACATGCCAAAGGAACAGCCCGCAGACGAGCGCGACAATGGCGAATTCCTCAAGCAGCTTGCCGGTAAGGTTCTCGACAGCTCGGTCGATCAGTCCCGACCGGTCGTACGTCGTGACAATCTCTACGCCGGGCGGCAGGCTCGCCTTGAGCTCGCCCAGCTTGGCGCGAACGCCGGCAATGACCTCG
>CANCET010000288.1 GCA_947375105.1 Sphingomonadaceae bacterium | reverse complement strand
GGCCTTGAAAACGCAGCGCGCTTTACGCCGCTTGCAAGGGCATTGCCAGCGGCATTTGGGTCATATCGCGTGCGCCGAAATGCACTCAGCGCGTGGTGGAGTCGGCGGATGCGGGAAGCGGGCCGGCGGGGGCCGGTGCAAAGTGCGGCCCGGCGACAGGATCCTTCACCCAGCCATAGTCATGGCCATAGACCAGCGTCAGGCCGGGTTCGCGCTGCTGGAGGCGGGCCAGCCCCTTGATCCAACCGAGCGTCGCCGCGCGGTCCTCATGGCCAAGCCATTCAGCCACATAGCGCGAACGTGGCCGCTGCCATTCGACATTCCGGCGCATCGGCGCGGTGTCCCCCGCAAACAAGTACTCGCGCCCATCCTGCAGCCGCACGTAGATCATCTGTGTTCCCGCCAGATGGCCGGGCGTGCGCACAGCCGCAATGCCCGGCGCGATCGCTCCGTAGCTTGTCGGGTCTGATAGCGCGGGAAGTGGCGGGGCAAGCAGATCCGTGGTCATCGGGGACAGCGCACGGATGGCTGCAAGCTGCTCGCCATTACCGACCACTTTCTCGGCAGTGTCCTTGTCCATCGGCAGTTCCGCGACAATTCCGCCAACGTGGTCGATCTCCTCGCTGGTGAACATGATCCGCCGCGCCGCGTGCAACCACAAGCCCACGGTCGCCTGGATTTCGGGGTGGTAGGAACTGTAGCCGCTCGCCATGGCCTGATCTTCGGTCAGGCCGGTGTTGATCACGGTGTCTCCGCCCGGGGTGATGAGGCGCCACACGAAAACGCCGGTCTCGTCGCTGCGGAGTCCGCCGCCGGCCACAAGGAACGTACCGGGATCGCTGTCCGTCGCCACCGCGGCATATTCGATTGCGGTCGGGCGTGCCCCCTGCTGGCCGTCCGCCAGTGCACGCAACCGCGCGATGTCGATGTCGCGCGGGGCCACAGAGGTCGGCCCCGCATCAATCAGCAGCCAATAATAGGGGACTGCGATGATCAGCATCAACAGCAAGGCAATGCGGGTGAACATGGTCGCTGCGATAGCCGCGATCCGTTTAGAAGACCAGCCGGCGAGCGATGCCCAGCTGCGCCAGCGCGGGCATCAGTCTGGCGTCGGCAGGGTCATCGCGGGTGAACAGTGCAACGTCGCCGCCTTCCTGCGGGGCCCATGCCTGCCCGTCGGTCAGGAAAGCGATCCGCCGGGCAATCCCGTCCGAGCCATCCACGAATCGCACGCCGGGCCCGAAAGCCTCGGCCAATTCGGCCTGAAGCAGCGGGAAATGCGTGCATGCGAGGACTACGGTATCGATCCGCTCGCCTTCAGGCATCGCGCGCAGCGCTGCCGCTGCGCGCGCAAAGACCGCAGGGTCGACCGGTTCGCCGCGCAATTTGCTTTCCGCTGCGGCTACCAGTTCGGGCGCCCCGTGGCGCAGCAGGCGCTTGTCTGCCGCGAACTCTGCCTCCAGCCGGTCGACATAGCCTTGCCGGATGGTCGCCTCGGTGCCGAGCAGGCCGATCACGCCGGTGCGGCTCATCGCGGCGGCGGGCTTGATCGCCGGCACGGTGCCCACGATGGGGACTTCCAGAACTTCGCGCACCGAAGCCAGCGCGATGGTCGATGCGGTGTTGCAGGCGATGCACACCAGCCGCGGACGATAGCGTTCGGTCAGCCGCCCCAGCAGCCCCGAAACCCGCGCCGCGATCTGTGCCTCGGTCTTGCTGCCATACGGCAGGCCGGCATTGTCGGAAACGTACATCACCGGCGCCTGCGGGAGCGCCTGCCGCACCTTGCCCAGCACCGATAGCCCGCCGACTCCGGAATCGAACAGCAGGATCGGGGCGGCGGGATCGCCAGTCGCAGGTTTGGCCGTCATCGCGCGTCCTTCTATCGGGAGTGGTGGCAAAAAGGAAAGCATGCCTCTCCCTTTTGTGCCCGGAGGCGGTTAAGGCTGAGGGATGATCATGGCTTTCGCTTACTCCATTGGCATTGCAGCAGCGGCCTACCTGCTGGGTTCGGTCCCCTTCGGCCTGCTCCTCACTCGCCTGTTCGGCGCGGGCGATCTGCGCGCCATCGGCTCGGGCAACATCGGCGCGACCAATGTGCTGCGCACCGGGCGCAAGGGCCTTGCAGCTGCCACGCTGCTGCTCGATCTGGCCAAGGGTGCGGCGGCCGTGGTGCTGGCGCGGGCGCTGTTCCCGGGAAGCGAAGCGCTGGCCGCGTTCGCTGCGGTGATTGGCCACTGCTTCCCCGTCTGGCTGCGGTTCAATGGTGGCAAAGGCGTGGCGACCACCATGGGAGTGGCACTCGGCCTGGCGTGGCCGATCGGGCTTGCCTATGCGGCAGTGTGGCTTGGCGTGCTTGCCGTCACCCGCATTTCGTCGGTCGGTGGAATGTGCGCGGTGATCGCGGCGCCGATTGCAGCGCTGCTTGTTGGCGAGGCCGCGTATGCACCGGTTCTTGGGGCAATCGCATTGCTCGTGCTGTGGCTGCACCGCGCCAACATCGCTCGCCTGCGCGCCGGGACCGAGCCGCGCATCGGCAGCAAGGGATGAACCTGCCCGCATCCGGCCTATCCGAGACGGATGTGTTTGCCCGCATTCGCTTGCTGCGCTCACCCGGGATTGGCCCGGTCAGCTATTTCCAGCTTTTGCGCCGCTTCGGGTCCGCCTCGGCCGCGCTTGATGCGCTGCCGGACCTCGCCGCGCGGGGCGGGGCGCGCTACCGCCCGGTTCCTGCTGACCGCATCGAGGCCGAGATGGCCCGCCTACGCGCTGCCGGCGCGCAATATCTGTTCCACGATTCCCCCGCGTTTCCGCGCCTTCTCTCCGCGCTGGAAACCCCGCCGCCCGTGTTGACCTGGCGCGGCGATCTGGCGCTGCTGGGGCAGGGGGCAGTCGCGCTGGTCGGCGCGCGCAATGCCTCCGCCGGTGCCTGCCGCCTTGCGCGCGATTACGCCGCCTCGCTCGCCTCGCGCGGCTATGCCGTCGTTTCGGGCCTTGCGCGCGGGATCGACGCGGCAACGCACCGCGGAGCGCTTGCCGGCATGGGCCACGGCGGCGGCACCATCGGCGTCATCGCCAGCGGAATTGACGTCACGTATCCGCCTGAGCACGCCGA
>CANCET010000287.1 GCA_947375105.1 Sphingomonadaceae bacterium | reverse complement strand
GCGCACGAGATCAAGAACCCGCTCGCAGGCATTCGCGGTGCGGCGCAGCTGCTCGGCCGCAAAGTGGGGGAGGCGGACCGCGCGCTCACCGAACTTATCACCGGCGAAGTCGACCGCATCGCCAAGCTGGTCGATCAGATGCAGTCGCTTTCGCGCCGGGGCCGCGAGCCCGATAGCCCCTGCAACCTCCACGAAGCGGTGCGCCGCGCGCAGGCTGTCGTCGCGGCGGGCCACGGCGGCTTCGCCGTCGAGGAGGAGTTCGATCCCTCGCTCCCGCCGGTGATGGCCAATCCCGATGCGCTGGTGCAGGTCCTGCTCAATCTGTTCACCAATGCGCGCGAGGCGTGCGACACCGCGCGTGAGCCGCGCATCGCGGTGCGATCGCGCTTTGCCAGCGGCATCCAGCTGCACACCGGCCCCGGCGGCAAGCCCCTGCGCCTGCCGATCGAGCTGCGCGTCAGCGACAACGGCCCCGGTATCGATCCCGCTCTGCGCGATCACATTTTCGATCCTTTCGTAACCGGCAAGAAGAACGGGCAGGGGCTCGGCCTCGCGCTCGTCCAGAAACTGGTGCGCGAAATGAACGGACGCGTGACGCATGATCGCGATGAAGTGCGCGGCTGGACGCATTTTCGCCTGCACCTGCCTGTCGCTGGCGCGCAGCAAGCATGAAAAGCCGCATCCTTCTTGTCGAGGACGACGCCTCGATTGCGCTCGTCATCACCGCCGCGCTCGAAGCGGAGGGCTACAGTGTCACCCACTGCGTCTCGATTGCCGAGCGGGACCGCCTGCTGGGCGAGCGGACTTACGGCCTGATGTTGACCGATGTCATGCTGACAGACGGCGACGGCATGGAAACTCTGGGCCGCGTGCGAGAGGCCGCGCCGCAGATGCCGGTCATCATTCTTTCGGCGCAGAACACGCTCGATACCGCCGTGCGCGCCAGCGATACCGGGGCCTTCGAGTATTTCCCCAAGCCCTTCGATCTTGATGAACTGGTGCGCACCGTGCGCCAGGCCATCGGGGCGAGCGAGAGCCCCGGCCTTGATGAACCGGCGGATGATGTCGCCCCGGGCCTGCCGCTCGTCGGCCGCAGCCCGGCGATGCAGACGGTCTACCGCATGATCACGCGCGTCCTGCGCAACGATCTCACTGTCCTCATTCTCGGCGAATCCGGCACCGGCAAGGAACTGGTGGCCGAAGCGGTCCATCAACTCGGCAAACGCAGCGCAGGGCCGTTCATCGCGGTCAACACCGCCGCGATCCCCGGCGATCTCATCGAAAGCGAGCTGTTCGGGCACGAGAAGGGCGCGTTCACCGGCGCGGTCGCCCGGCAGATCGGCAAGTTCGAGCAGGCACGGGGCGGCACGCTATTCTTGGACGAGATCGGGGACATGCCGCTCGAGGCCCAGACCCGCCTGCTGCGCGCGCTGCAATCTGGCCGCATCCGCCGCGTGGGCGGCACCGAGGAAATCACGCTCGATTGCCGCATCATCGCCGCCACAAATCGCGATCTCATGCCGATGATCGCGGCAGGCACTTTCCGTGAGGATCTTTACTACCGCCTCGCCGTGGTTCCCATCTCGCTGCCGGCCCTGCGCGAACGCGCTGACGATATCGAGGCACTCGCGCGCCATTTCCTTGTGCGCGCCGCAGCAGAAGGCCTGCCGCGCCGCCAGCTCACGGCCGCCGGGGCAGCGCTGCTCGCATGCCAGCCCTGGCGCGGCAACGTGCGCGAGCTGCGCAACTTCGTGTACCGCCTTGCACTCCTTGCGCGCGACGAGGTGATCGACGCTGCCACAATCGAACCACTGCTGGCGCAGGACCGGGCGCAGGACCGGGCCCAGCCTGGGGCAGGCCATGTGCCTGTGGCCACTGCTACCGATTTTGCCGAAGCCCTCGCGAGCTGGCTTGCGCAGGAAGAACCGGCCGAGGGCGATCTTTACAGCGCCGCTCTTGCCGCGTTCGAACGTCCGTTGTTTCTCCATGCTCTCGCGGTGACCGGCGGCAATCAGGTCCGCGCCGCGCGCTTGCTCGGCATCAATCGCAACACCTTGCGCAAGCGCCTGTCCGATCTGTCGATCGACCCGGACGAGGCGGCGGCGCGCAGCTGAGGAAGCTCCCGCGGTGACCGCACGGCATCCTTCCGTTCTGACGTAACCACAAGGCCACACTCCGTCTGCCGCTAAACGCGGTGCTTTCGTCGAATCACCTTGCAATGCTGCAACAGCGGTGTTGTATATCGGCAACGATGGTACAGAACGGAAAAGGCGGCATGCGGCGCTCCCCAAGGTGGTATCGCCGCCTCCTGGTGGCGTTGCGCCGCGCCAACGTGTTCCTGCTTCTGGAAATGACTGCGACCATGGCGCTCGCGCTGATGGTCACCGTCACGTGGATGGCACTTTCCACCAGCGGCAACGCCAACCAGCTGCTGCCCTCGCGCCTCACCGCCAGTCTGCTCATCGGCACGCTGGTCCCAGCCATGGCGCTGATCGTACTGATCGGCCGCCGCCTCGCGCTGCGCCGCGCCGCACGCTCGGTGCTTGGCAGCAGCGGGCGGCTCCACGTCCGGCTCGTCTGGCTGTTTTCGCTGATCGCGGCGATCCCCACGCTGCTCGTCGTCGTGTTCGCGTCGCTCCTGTTCCAGTCGGGTGTCGAGTTCTGGTTTTCCGACAATTCGCGCGGCATGCTCGAAAATGCCAACAGCCTCGCGCGCGGCTACTATGCCGACAAGTTGCGCGATGTCGGCAACGAAAGCGTCGCGATGGCGGGGGACCTGCGCGATTATCTGGGCCAGGCACCGATCACCAGCCAGGACTTTGCCGAGGGCTATTCATGGCAGGTCATCAACCGCAAGCTCAACGAATCCGCCATCATCGAGCGCGGACCCGATGGCACCTTGCGCACCGCCGCCATCGTCGATCCCGCCCGCAGCGAGCAGCGCGAACGCGTGACTCCGGCCGAACTTGCGCGCATCGACGGGGGCGAGCCCGTGGTCGTCACAGCCTCCGCCGCCCGGATCGAGGCGGTCACCCCGGTAGACCGTACGCGCGGCATCTACCTCTATGTCGCGCGCAATTCCGATGCTCTGGCGCTCAATCAGTGGCAACGCGCGCAAAGC
>CANCET010000286.1 GCA_947375105.1 Sphingomonadaceae bacterium | reverse complement strand
CAAGGTCCGCTATCTCATGTAACAATTTCTTGCGCCGCGCGGCAGCTTGGGGAAAGGCGCTGGCCAATCCCTGTATCCGGCCGGAGACCGCGCTTGCCTGAAGACTTGACGGAGGCGCAGCCGCTGCGCTCGCTGCTTTATATGCCCGCCAGCAACCGCCGCGCGGTGGACAAGGCGCGCGCATTGCCCTGCGATGCGGTCGCGCTCGATCTGGAAGATGCCGTCGCGCCCGAGATGAAGGACGAGGCCCGCACCGCGCTGGTCGAGGAACTGAACGCGGGCGGATTTGGGCACCGGCAGATGATTGCGCGGATCAATCCGCTCGGCTCGCCCTGGGGCAAGGCCGATATCGCCGCGCTGGCCAAGTGCCCGCTCGATGCGATCCTTGCGCCCAAGGTCGACGATGCTGCCGATGTCGTCGCGCTTTCGGTGGCGATGGATGGCGCAGGCTACGATCCCGCAGTCCGGCTGTGGGTGATGATCGAGACGCCGCGTGCCGTGCTCGCGCTGGAGCGGATTGCCGCTGCCGCGCGGATTTCGCGCCTCGCGGGCTTCGTGCTCGGGCTCAACGATCTCGCCAAGGAAACCGGCATGGCGCAGCTGCCGGGACGGTCAGGGTTCGTGCCGGTGATGGTCCAGTCGCTGATGGCCGCGCGTGCCTATGGCCTCGTGTTGCTCGACGGGGTGTGCAACGCGATCGACGATCCTGCGCGGCTGGAGGCGGAATGCACCCAGGCGCGTGATCTCGGCCTTGATGGCAAGACGCTGATCCACCCCACGCAGGTCGAGACCGCCAATCGCGTGTTCGCGCCCGGCGAGGCCGCCGTGGCGGAAGCCTCAGCCATCGTCGCGGCCTTTGCCGACCCGGCCAATGCCGGCAAGGGCGCGCTCAAGGTGAACGGCAAGATGGCCGAACTGCTCCACCGCGACATGGCGCTGCGCCTGCTGGCCAAGGCGGCGGCGATCGCAGCCCGCTGAGGTATCACGGCGCCAACCCGCTCCACATTCGAACAATTGCGCGCGCGGCGCGGCGCAACTTAAACACATCTTTACCATGTTGCGCCATGACGGACCCCATCGGACGACCACGGGGACGGGTTCATGGATACGTATCGCGGCATAAGCACGGATGGATCGGAGGGTCAGGAGCCCCTCGATTACTCGGCCGACTATGCCAGCTACGAGGAATCGATCGACGAGCAGGGCCCTGTCGCCGCGCCGCCGCCGTCCATCGGTCAGGACGAACGGCGCATGCAGGTGCGCGCCTACAATTTCTGGGCGAGCTTGCTGGATTCCGGCCAGTTTCCCCCGGTCCAGTCGCTGCTCGATGGGAACCTGCCAGACTTTGCGGATCATTCGGTGCTGCTGCATTTCGATCAGGGTATCGAGGACCCGGGGATTCCGTTCCTTGGCCGGGTGCTCGCCGATGAATGCGAGGCCGGCAGTCCGCTGCGCCGCCTGAGCGATATTCCCGGTCGCTCGCTCCTGTCGCGTATCACCGATCACTACCTCCAGATCATCGCCAACCAGGCGCCGATCGGGTTCGAGGCGGAATTCGTCAACCAGCGCGGCCGCACGATCCTCTATCGCGGCATCCTGCTGCCGTTTTCGACCGACAACCAGACGATCGACTACCTCTACGGGGTGATCAACTGGAAGGAACTGGCTGACCAGCAGACCACGGACGCGCTGCTGCTTGAAATCGATCAGGCGCTCGATCAGCGGCCCAGCAGCGCTTCGCTCGCGCCGCGCCGATCCGCCGAAGTGCCGCTTGGCGGCTGGGCGGACGGGCCAGACAGCGACATGCTGCACGACGAGGCCGATGGCCTTCAGCCGCTCGATCTGGCCGAGTTCGGTGCCGAAATCATTCCCGGCGATGCCGCACCCGTCATGGACCTCGCGCTTGACGAAGCTGAACCGGCCTGCCTCGCGGACTGGCTCGCCTCTGCGCGTGATCTCGCTCATATCGCCCATGCCAGCGAGGACCGCACTCGCGGCGCGCTTTATGCAGCGATTGGCCGTGCGTGGGATTTTGCGCTCGCTGCGGCAAACGCGCCCGAAGATCTGGCTGAGATGGTCGCAGACGCAGGCCTTACCATGCAGGCACGCGCGCCACTGACACCGCTGGTCAAGCTCGTGTTCGGCGCGGACTATGACAAGACGCGCATTGCCGAATACACCACCGCGCTCACGCATGCGCAGCGTCTGGGTCTTGGCTATGGCGCGCTTGGCGGCCATCTCGCCAAGGCGCCCGGCGGGCTCAAAGGCGTGGTTGCGCTGGAGCGAAAGCTGCGCCGCGAGGAAACCGGCAAGATTGCGCCCAAACCGGGCGCTTCGCTGGTCGATGGTCTGCGCGCACTCGATCACAAACCGCTTTATGCGCTGGAACCGGAAGGTGCGGAATTCGCCTTGGTGCTGGTGCGCCGTCTGGCCGGCGGTTCGGCAGTGCTGCTTGGCGAGATCGCTGACGACCAGCCGATGCTGGAGCGTGCGGCACGCCGCCTGCTGGGCTGACGACCATTTGGGGAAGGCTGCTTTCCCGCCTGCGCAAAACCGTCTAGCCATCGCGCATGGCAGATGAACAGTTCCGTCCCGGCATGACCCGGAAACCCCGCCGCCGTCGGCTGGTCTGGGCTCTCGCGATGCTGGCCTTGCTCGGCATCGGCGGGTTCCTGCTCTATCGCCAGGCGCTCGCGACCGAGGCTGTGGCCATGCTCGATGGCGCGGACCGCGTGCTTCACGGCGGCGATGGATCGATCCGCGTGGTGGCAGCGGTTCGCTATGGCAGCGATCCCGCGCAGAAGTTCGAAATGATCCTCCCCGCTGATGCTGGCCCTGCCAAGGGGCCGCTGCCTATCGTGGTGTTCATCCACGGCGGAGGTTGGCGCTCGGGTGATCCACACGACTATCGCTTTATCGCCCGCGCGCTTGCTCCGCACGGCTATGCCGTGGTTCTCGCAGGCTACCGGCTCTATCCCAAGGCCCGCTATCCGGGGATGCTGGAAGATGGCGCAGCGGCACTGCGCTGGGTGTCCGATCATGCAGCCGCGCTTGGCGGTGATCCAAAGCGCGTGGTGCTGATGGGCCACTCCGCCGGGGCCTACAACGCGGTCATGCTCGGGCTCGACCAGCGCTGGCTGGC
>CANCET010000285.1 GCA_947375105.1 Sphingomonadaceae bacterium | reverse complement strand
GAGCACGCCATGGCGCACCAACTCGCGGACAAGGCCGAGGCGGCGTATCAGCGCGGCACCCTGTTTCCCAAGCGCGTAAAGCTCATGGCCGTGTGGGCGGCCGATTGCGCCTCACCCGCTGCTGAAGTTGCAAACGTTTTGCGGACCCTAGTCGAGGCTTATTGGTGCCTCAAGCGCGAGTGCAACGGCCACCACCCGCGCTGCAACGGAGCCGGCGGCGAAGCGCTTGCTCCGCCGCCGTTCCAAATCACAGCACCAGATCGGCGGCCGTAATCACATTCACCCCGGAGAGCATGATCGCAATTTCCGGCGCGGCATCGGCGTTGGTGCTGGCGTATAGCGTGTGCGCGGCGGCGTCGAACCACACCACACCTGCGGCGCTGCCCTCCGCAGGAGTGGCGGCCGAAAGCGTAAACGCGCTGCCAGCAGCACCTTCGATGGCATCGATGGCCGAAAGATCGATCTTGTCGCCTGCGGTAAAGTCGGTGATCGTATCCGCGTGGCCAGGCTGGCCGTCGGTCACAGCAGCAAAGACGAACACGTCGCCGCCCTTACCGCCGGTCAGCATATCGGCACCGGCGCCGCCGGTGATGACGTTGCTTTCCTTATTGCCAAAGATGATGTCGTCAAACGCACTGCCGACTACGTCTTCGATCCCGGACAGTTTGTCGGTGCCCGAAGTCGCATCCCCGAGCGTGGCCTTAGCGATGCCCCGCGCGAAATCGATCGTCATGCCGGTGCTGGCGCCGGAATAATCGACCAAGTCTTCCCCCTTGCCCCCGTCCAGCTTGTCGTTGCCAGCGTCTACGCCAGCGAGGAAGTGATCGTTGCCGACGCCGCCGCCTTCCTTGTCATCCCCTGCGCCACCCTGCAGCGTGTCATTCCCAAGATCGCCGACCAGCGAATCCTTGCCATCGCCGCCACTCAGATAGTCTGCGCCCACGCCGCCCTTGAGCGTATCGTTGCCGATACCGCCGCTCAGGGAATCGTCATCAGCGCCGCCCGAGAGCGTGTCATTGCCCGCGTCACCGGAAATCACATCGAGCCCGGCACCGCCATCAATCTTGTCGTTTCCGGCCCCACCGATCAGGTCATCATCGCCTTCGCCACCGCCCAGCACGTCGTTGCCAGTGCCGCCGTTGATGTGGTCGTTGCCTGTGCCGCCAGCGAACTGATCCTTGCCGCCCGTTCCGACGAAGTGCTCGTCACCGGCCCCGCTGTGCGGGTTGGCGGGCAGAACAGTTCCGTCCGTGGCGGTGAAGACATCACTGGTGCGCGTGTAAAACGAGGGATCATCGGTCGTGTCAGGGGTCTGGCTGAACGTTTGCACCTCGGTGAAAGTGGCAAAAGTGGAGGTCAGTGTCACGTCATGGGTCACCGGATCGGCACTGATCGTCTGGTTGCGGTGGAGGTCTTCCGGGTGCCAATTGCCATCATCATAGTCGAAGCGCTGCACCGACGTCCCGTCGATTACGAACTTGAAGGTGCCCGTGGACGAGCCGCCTTGGGATTGCGGGTCCGATTCGCCCCCAAAACCGCCCTGAGATCCGCCATGCGAGTCGCCATGCGAGTCGCCATGGCCAGGCGAGGTAAGCGTATTGCCGTTCTTATCCTTGAAAACATCGGTTTTGCGAACATAGAGTGAGGCGTCGTCAGTTGTATCCAAGGTCTGGCCAAACGTTTCGACCCGAGTGAATGTGTCGAAAGTCGATGTTAGAACCACATCGAACGTGATCGGGTCAAAGCTGATCGTCTGGTTGCGATGCAAGTCTTCCGGTTGCCAGTTGCCGCGATCGAGCTCGTACCGCTTCACTGCTGCACCACTTGTGTCGAACTTGAAAATTGCGCTCATCGAGGTCCCTTTCGATGCCTATAACGCGGTCGCTCGGGCTCCCGACAATGATCGGTCGGTTATCAAGCCGCTATGACAGCTTTATGATAAAACGATGCCTTTGGCTGGTGATCGGTAATCGCGGCACCACTGGCTTCCTCTCGGTTTGGGTATTGCAGCACACTGTCCTTGGGAATGCCCATGCCATAGAGCGCGGCTGCAATCGCGCTCACGCTGCCGACCGCCACGGCGCCTTCGAGCACTCCAATGGCCACGACCCCGATGTAGCCGAGCGCCACCACTGGGCCAACGACTGGCACTGTCACGAAAAGGCCGCCGAAAAACAGGCTCCACATCGCACCCCAGAACGCGCCCTCGCTGCCCCAGAAACGGACCCGATCACCCTGATTGTAGAAGCCGGTAACTTGCTCGTCCACGTGTTAGCCTTTGCCGACTACACTGAGCCGGGTAATGTCGAACCCGGCGAGGCCAAGCTGCTTGATCGCGGTCTCGGCTTGCGCGTGGGTGGCAAAGGTGGCGACTACTGCTGCGGGAAAGAAGGTCTGGTCTGACATGGCTTGTCCATTCGATCGGAGGAAATCGATTTGAGCTTCCCGCCGTGAGGGCTTGGCCGGGACGGCAGCAAAGCCGGAAACTACCCTCTCGGGAACCTGCCCGCGCGGTTTGATCGTTCCCGTTGACTGGCTGCAGGCAAACATCAGCCAGCGAGAGTCTCCATGCCCCGATCCCTGCTCGCACAGCCATCAGAACCGCCGGCTCCCGTCACGCGGCGGCAAGGCCTAGCTTGCGGCTGACCAGCACCAAGGTGGCATCACCCGGATAGGGCGCGGCAGTGAAGCCCATTTCCCGTTCGAGATCGATCGCGACATGATTGTCCGCGCTTTCGATCGATTCGAGCACTTTCACGCCCTTGGCTTCGGCATAGCGCGCGATGTGGGCGAGCAGTTCCCACGCCACGCCGCGGTGCTTGTAGTCCTCGTGAATGGAAATCGCGACTTCGCCCCGCTCCAGCTTGGGATCACACGCAAGCATGCCGGAGGCGATCATCGCACCGCTTTCCGCATCGAACGCGAGGAAGTTCTCGGTCTCCTCATGGTCCACTGCCGCCAGCGCGACGATCCGGTCGTGCCCGACAACCGTAAGGCCCGAGAGGAACCGGAAGCGCAGATCATCATGCGAAACATGCGCAAAGAAATCGGTGAGGCCGGGCTCATCGGCGAGATTCACCGGCCGGACTGTAAAGCGGAAACCCGTGCGGGTGGTGATCGATCGGGTCCAGTCATTCACCACGGTATCTCCATGGGCCCGTGCACTGAAAGTGTGCGGGACCGTTGATGCCATTTTCCCCGTCAGACCGGCTGCCGCC
>CANCET010000284.1 GCA_947375105.1 Sphingomonadaceae bacterium | reverse complement strand
ATTGCCGACAATCATGCCGCGATTGATCACGATGTTGAACCCGTGGGACAAATCGATATCGCCATCGATGGTGCCAAAATTGTGGACCGTATCGTCGCCGCTCCCGGAGGAGATCGAGAGGCCGAAGCTGGATGTGATATCGCCGTAGTTGCGGATCAACACGCCGTTTCCGCCGTTCAGAATGGCTTCTGAATCCGCAGATATGCTACCGTAGTTGATAATCTTCGATCTTGCCGTTCCATCGCCGCCGTTGGAAATATCGATTCCGCGGCCCGCGATGCTCGAGATTTCGCCATGGTTGAGCACGGCGTTGTTCGTTCCGGTCAGTCTGATGGCTGTGCCCACCGCCGAAAGCTGGCCGGTCTTGCCAATTGCCACCGCATTGGAACCGGCGGCACTTCCGGAAACATCAATGTAAATGCCGCCCGCGTCGCCGAACACGGCCCCGTCGATCTTGATGGAATGAAGCGCCCCGATGGCGATGACGGCAACATCATCATTGGAGACCGAGCGAATGCCGGCGCCGACATAGAGGTTGTCGGTTGTGCCGAGATCATGCCGGACGCCCGTGTCCGTGAAACTTTCAGCAACTTGCAATACCATGATCGATGATCCTTGGAAAACCGCGCAAACGCACGCGGGTGTGCCGCCGAATGCTGGCAGCACAGGGTTTGGTCCGCGCGATCCGAAGGATGATCATCCAAGCTCTTGAGCCTGACGAGGTTACAACCGTGACCCCGACAGCGGCATGAACTGTGTTATTCGGTTTGCGTTACGGCAATCTGGCAGGAATGTCAGCACCTTGATCACCAGCGCGGCCGCCATTCCTGAACCGGATTGGTTGTATCGCGGCCGTGTGGGTGCGCTGTGCGCTAGGTCACCGGCTCGGCTATTATCGGCTCAGACCGATTTCGCGCAGCCGTTCGTGCAGGTATGCGTCGGCGGTGATCGGCACCGGGTAGCGGTCCGGATTGTCCGCGCTGACGCAGCCGGGCAGCGTGCGGATCGCGAAATCGCTGCGCAGGTGGAGGAAGAACGGCATCGAATAGCGGCTGTGCCCGGCCCGCGCGCCATCCGGATTTCGCACGCGGTGCGTGGTTGATGGCAGTACGTGGTTGGTCAGGCGCTGGAGCATGTCGCCGATGTTGACCACCAGCGCGCCGGGCGGGGGCGAGGCGGGGATCCAGCGGCCCTCACGGGTCAGCAGTTCGAGCCCCGCTTCCTCTGCGCCCAGGAGCAGCGTGATGAGGTTGATGTCCTCATGCGCGCCTGCGCGGATCGCGCCGCAGGTATCGCCGGGAATCGGTGGGTAGTGCAGCAGGCGCAGGATCGAATTGCCCCCGGCGATAGCCGGATCGAACCAGTCGGCCTCAAGCCCCAGCCACACCGCGATCTGTGCAAGGATGCGTGCGCCGATCCGGTCGAACTCGGCATAGAGCGCGGTGAACGTCTCGTGAAAGCCGCCGGGCGCATCCGGCCAGACGTTTGCCGGCATGGCGGGATCGGATGTCCCATCGCGCCCCACGTGCCAGAATTCCTTGAGGTCATGCACCGCCGCGCCCTTGGCGATCTCTGTGCCGAACGGGGTGTAGCCGCGCTGGCCGCCGCCGCCCGCCACATGCCAGCGCCGCTTCTCGGCCTCCGGCAGCGCGAAGAATGCCCGGGTCAGATCCCACCCGCGCGCAACCAGCGCCGGATCGAGCCCGTGGTCCGAGACGAGCGCAAAGCCGAAGTGCTGGAAGCTGTCGCCCAGCGCCTGCGCCAGATTGCCCGATGGGGCGGCGAGCGACAGCACGGGGAGCGTTTCAAGGTTCATGGCTTGCACGAGGACTCATTGCGGCTAAGGGCCGGTGCATACCGCCAATCAGGACTCTCTGCATGACCAAAATTGCGCTGAGCGAGCAGCTCTGGCTGATGAAATCCGAACCCGACGTCTATGGCTGGGATGATCTCGTTGCCGAGGGCGAGGGAACGTGGGACGGCGTGCGCAACCACCTTGCCGCGCGCAATCTGCGCACCATGGCGGTGGGCGATCTCGCGTTCTTATATCACTCGAATATCGGCAAGGAAATCATTGGAATCGCAAGGATCAGCGTAGCTGGTCTGATTGATCCCACCGATCCCGAAGGCAAATGGGCGGCGGTGAAGGTCAAGCCGGTGGCAAAGCTCAAGGCGCCCGTGACGCTCGCCACGATCAAGGCCACCCCGGCATTGGCGGAAATGGATTTGCTGCGCCTCTCGCGCCTTTCCGTCTCCGCCGTGCGCCCTGCCGAATGGGAACTGATCCTTTCCATGGCCGGCGGCACGGAGTGATTGCACGGCGGTTCCGTCCCGGTTCGGAACTGTCCCGGATTGGGCCTGGCTGAAGCGGCGGCAGCCCCTCCTCTCGTAGTAAATAAAGTACTAAGAGAGGGGCATGATCCGACGCAGACTCCAGGACCCCGTCCTCGCTGGCCATCCCTTTCGCCGCACGTTGCCCGCGCACGTCCTGCGTCCGCTTCCGGATTTCGAGCCTGAGGTGGAAGCCGCAATGGCCCGGCAGTCGGCGCTCGACGGATTGCGCTCGCCGCCAGTCAATCCGCGGCGGATCACGCTGCAGGACGTGAAGGATTTCCTCCTCGCCTACTGCGCCTGTTTCCTTGCAGTATCGGTATTTATCTTCTGAAGTTCGCGCGTTACTCGAAGGTGTGTTCGATCTCGCCCACATGGGCCAGTTCGGCGCGGTGGAGCACACGCGCAAGCCAGGCGGCAATCAGGCACATCGCCGCGCCCAGCAGCAACTGATCGGCCAGCGCCACGCCTGCCGCGCTGAGGCTCACCGCGATCAACGACCCGACCACCATCGCGCCGGCATTGACGATGTTGTTCGCCGCGATCGTGCGCGCGGTCTCGGCCTTGTCGACCACCGTGGTCAGGAAGGCGTAGAGCGGCACCACGAACATGCCGCCCGAAATGGCGATGCCGAGCAGGCTGAGCAACAGCGGCACGGCCAGCGGTTCCATGACGAACTGCGGCACGCTGAGCAGCGCGGAACCTACCGAGTGCTGCCACATCTTGCACACAACGTGGAAGGCGATGATGAACCCGCCCATCACGATGACCGCGGCAGGGCCGAACCGCGCGGAGACTGTGCCCTTGAGCAGCTGGTTGATCGAGACCGAGCCGATGGCGACGCCGATCGAGAACACCACGAGGAACAGGCTAGCCACTTCCTTGCTTGCCGAAAGCACGTTCTTGGCCAGTGGCGGGAACTGGATGAACAGCAC
>CANCET010000283.1 GCA_947375105.1 Sphingomonadaceae bacterium | reverse complement strand
TTGAAGTTCGTGACTTCGAGCCGGACAAGGTGCCCTCGGTGCGGGTGCTCAAAGATGACAGGCCCGCTCATCCTGCTACCCCCTGCATTTTCAGGGTGCCGGGTGTCAGCAACCGATAGCGCGCATGATGATATGGACCCTCGCGCGTCGTCTCGATCTCGATCCCGTCATCCCGCATGACCTTGACGCTCGCCGCCAGCCGGGTGTGCCAAGGGTAGCAATCCCACTGCGTCACCCCTTCGGCCATCGTGGCAAGCATGGCGAGCACGCGCGCCCGTTTGCCCCTGTAGGCCCATATCCGGCCCCCAGAGGCGCGAAACGTGGTTTGCCCGTATTCGGTGCCGTCGCTCGGCATCGGGCGCTGGTTGGCTTGTAAGCATACGCCGAAGGCCGCGGCGTAAGTCGGATCAGTCAGCGATCGCCTTTCGATGGTGATCCCAGTTCCATGGGAGCAACTCGTCGAGCCGGCTGATGGGATAGTCGGCGATGCGAGCGAGGACATCGGCAAGCCAGGCCTGCGGATCGACGTCGTTGAGGCGGCAGGTCTGAATTAGTGAAAAGACGATGGCGGCGCGTTGCCCGCCGCGGTCGGAGCCAGCGAAGAGCCACGCCTTCCTGCCGAGGGGCACGCAGCGCAGCGCCCGTTCCGCAGCATTGTTCGAGAGGCAGACCCTGCCGTCATCGAGGAAGCGGGTGAATGCGTGCCAGCGGCGCAGCATGTAGTTGATGGCCTTGGCGAGGTCGTGATTGCGCGACAGCTTGGCGAGCTGCGCCTTCAACCAATCGTGCAGTTCTGCCATGAGCGGAACGCTTAGTTCGCGCCGCACAGTGAGCCGCTCAGCCGGGCTCTTTCCGTTGATGCTGCGCTCAATATCGAACAGCGCATCGAGCTTCAGCACCGCCTCCAGTGCGATCGGATAGATGATCCCGGCCTTCTCGCCACGGCTCTTCTTGCGCACCGCGCCTTCAACGTCGGCGAGCTCGAAGAACTTCCGGCGCGCGTGGGCGAAGCATCCCGCCTCCAGAATGAGCCCGGACTGGCGATCGGGAGCATAGAGCTCGCCATACCCCGCAAAGGCATCGGCTTGCAGAATCCCTGACCATGATGCGAGGTGCGCCTGCGGATGTTCGCCGCGTCGGTCGCGTGAATAGTAAAACACCACGGCCGGCGGATCCGTCCCGCCGAAGGGGCGGTCATCTCGAACGTAATCCCACAATCGGGCGATATCGGTCTTGCCCTTGGCCATGACCGGCACGGTGGTGTCGTCGCCGTGCAATCGTTCGGCTGCAAAGACATGTGCCTCGATCAGCCGGAAGATGGGCATCAGCGCGAAGGAAGCCGCGCCGACCTGGTCGGCAAGCGTCGATACGCTCAGGGGCACGCCTTCGCGGGCAAATCGGTCTGCCTGGCGGTTGAGAGGTTGGTGTTGGCCGTACTTCTCGAACAGCAACATGGCGAGGAAGCTGGGCCCAGCCCAGCCACGTGGCACGACATGGAACGGCGCCGGGGGCTGCGTGATCTTCTCGCAGTCCCGACAGGCGAACTTCTCGCGGACCGTCTGGATGACCTTCCACGCCCTGGGGATCACTTCCAGCGTCTCGGTCACATCCTCGCCGAGCTTCGAGAGGCGCGCGCTACCGCACTCGGGACAAGAGCACGGTGCGGGGATGATGACACGCTCGCGTGACAGGTGCTCGGGGAATGGCTTCCTAACCGGTCGTTTGCGCTCGAACGCGGTGACGTTCGCCGTCTTCGCCGCGGCAGCTTCGGCGGCGAGGTCGTCTTCGGCAGCGTCCGCCTCGAGGTCTTCGAGCTGAAGCTCGAGCTGCGCGAGCAGCCGCTGGGTGCGTTCGGCGCTGGCGCCGTACTGTTCGCGCTTCAGCTTGGCGATCTGCAGCTTGAGATGGGCGATTACCGCTTCGGTGGCACTCTCCCGAGCACGGGCATTGGCGAGTTGGGCCTCTGCTTCGGCAGCGCGCTGAGTGGCCGCTTTGGCCTGCCGGGTCGCCTCCAGAACCAGCGCCTTGAGCGCTTCCATGTTGTCCGGCAGGGGCGAAACGGCCGTGTCCATGGAGGCGATGGAATCACAGAAATCCGCCCTTTTGAAGCGAAAAATGCATCCCCAGCAAAGAATCCTCAGCCTATCCTGCGCTCTGCGGACGCCAGGAATACTGCGGGTTACGCCAGTCGACCCCATCGAGCAGGCAAGCCAGTTGAGAACTCGTCAAAGACACCACGCCGTCCTTCGCGGACGGCCAAATGAAACGTCCCTTCTCAAGCCGCTTTGCGTAAAGTGACATGCCGACACCGTCGTGCCAGATGATCTTCACCAGCGTGCCGCTCCGCCCCCGGAAGACCCAGAGATCACCGGCAAACGGGTCCTTCGTGAAGTGCTGCTGCACCATCGCGGCCAGGCTCTGCATCCCGCGCCGCATATCGGTGTGGCCCATCGCGATCCACACCCGCGCGCCCGATGGGATCATCGCAGCGCCTTCAACGCCGCTGCAACCACGGCCGGAGTTGCCGTCGCGAAAATGCTGACCCGCATCCCGCGCGCCAAATCGACAACGATCGCCGGCGATGTGCTAACCGGGGCGACGTCGCTCTCAACCAACACCGCCTCAGCGAACCCAGCGGTCGGCAGCTCCAGGGACACTGCGTCGGCGCATGCCTCGCGGTGCTTGCGGCGCCATGTGTAGATCAACGCTGTCGAAACGTCGTGGCGTCGTGCAACCTCGGCAACCTTGGCTCCCGGCGAAAACGCGTCGGTCAGTATCCGCAGCCGTTCCTCGTCACTCCAGCGCCGACGACGCTCAGGCCCCGAAAACACCGTGATCTGACCCAACGACCGCTCCTAAGTGCGCAAATAAGAGCACGCTTAAGACCGGTCGCTCACCTGCCGCGCAAGGCGGGCCCCGGCGGATGGATACCTCCAATCCATCTCCGCTTTTGTTTTCATATATGATTGAAGGGGGCATTCGATTGGTTGAGCCACAATGGGGCTTGCGCCCCAAAGCAGCTCCCAGCGTTCGCATGGGTGTCGCCACTAGCTGCACGTGTACCAAAGGAAGGTGGGGTTATGGCTGTCACCTCAAACACGCGATGGATTTCACAACGCAATGACATGGTCGCCAGCTATTACGATCATATCACATGCAGGTCCTGCTTTCGCAGCCCTATCCTGCTCCTGAGTCCTGCGGAGATACGCAGATGGCTCTTTCTTGTCTCGCCTCTGTGGGAAGCGTTTGGTGCGGGAAGAGCAAGATCCGATGGCTACAGCAAAGCTGGCTACCTCAATGCCCCGTGTCCCTGAATGTAAGACATGTGAGTTTTAGGACGTTTACTCCCAACTCACATGCTCCACAGATAAATACTATGCA
>CANCET010000282.1 GCA_947375105.1 Sphingomonadaceae bacterium | reverse complement strand
TCGACCCATTCGCGCGGGACGATGGGGCAGATGAGGCGCAGCGGGGCGGGGATCGCGTCGCCCGGCTGGAAGGGCTGCGCCGCGACGCCTTCGAGCGGTGTGCGCAGGCCGTGCTCGGCGTTGTCCTGTTCACTCTCCGGCGGCACCATCGTGTCCTTGCTTTTGACGCAGTGTTGAGAGGGCAAAGCCTGCTTTTTGGCAAGCGGGCGCTGGCTGGCCATCCTGAATTCTAATGGCCTGCATCATGGCTGTTTAGAAGCGCCTGCCTGCCATGCGCAGATGCCGAGCGCGGCGCCCTTGGGCAGGCGGGCCGGTTCGACAAGGCCGGGTAGCAGGCGGGCGCGGCCCTGCGCACAGACGAGTGTCTCGCCGCCGTGCCCCGCGACATCGAGGAGGAGCTGGTCCCAGTGGCGATACTGCACATCGTGCCCTTCGCCGGGATAGCGCCGGAAGGTGACTTTGCCCGCCACCCTGGCTGCCCAGTATTCGCCTTGCGCGGGCGGCACGAGCTTGTCCGCCTCGCCGTAATAGAAATACGCCGGGGCCGGGAAGGCGGCGACGGCGGCGGGGGCATCGCAGAAGCGGTGGTATTCGCGCGCCACGGCCCGCGCATCGCCGTGCTGTCCGGCGATGAAATAGGCGTGGGCACCTTCATCCGCGGCGCGGTCGGCAAAGCCGGGGACTTTGGCGGCGACGCCTTCCGGTGGCATGGCCCAGAAGGCGCGCGGTGCGCCGACCTGCTGGCCCAGCATGGCTTCGAGCGTTGTAGCATCGGCTTTGCACACCGGGCTTTCGGCGGGGGCCGAGGCGATGGCCGCGAGCATATGCCACGAAGTGATCTGTTCGGGCATGGCCGCGGCGATATGCCCGGCATAGGCCCCGCCGCCCGAAATGGCGACGAGCGCGAACTTCCCGATACCGAGGTGCTGGAGGACTTGCTGCACTTCGCTGGAGTAGTCGGCGAATGTCCACGCCGGATCAAACGCGGTATCGCCAAGGCCATTGCGCTCGACTGCCACGATCCGCACCTTGAGGCGGCGGCGCAGAGTATCGAGGAAGGCGACGAGTTCCGGCGCGCGGGCGCTGGTGCCCACACCGCCAATGAAGAGCATCGGTGTCCACCCCGCCTCGCCGGTATCGGTGTAGTGGACCGTGCGTCCGTCGCTGGTCTTGAGGCTGGCGAGCGGCGTGCCGATGGAGTCGAAATGATCGGGGAAGGCGATGGGCTGCGCGAGCGCAGGCGCTGCGATGGCCGCCAGCAGCAGCGCCAGAACGCCGCGGATCATCGCACCGGCTCCGTTTCGAGATTGCGGTCGAGCACCGGGATCATCGCAAGCTCGGCTGCAAGATCGAGATTGCGGCAAAGCAGGATATAGACCGTCGCCGCCACCGGCAGGCCGACCAGCATCGAGATATCCGCCCCGCCGAGACCCTTTGCCACCGGGCCGACATAAAGTTCGGTCTTGAAGCAGGGGATCATCGCGACAAAGCCCACCGCATAGGCGGTGAGGCCGCGCCAGTTCCAGCGGCCATAGGGCCCATCGGCCATGAACATGGCGCGGATCGAATAGTGGCCCTTTCGCACGAAGAAGAAGTCCGCAAGGTTGACCGCTGTCCATGGTGTGAACAAGTAGACGAGAATGCCGAGGAAGGCTTCGAGACCGTGCAGCACGTTGCCGCCCATCGCCAGCGACAACGAAAGCGACGCGGCAAGGCAGACGGCGAGCGCGGCGAGACGCGCCGGAGCGCCGAGCCGGATCGGGCGGATGCTGTCGATCACGCTGAGCAAGGTGAGCGAGGAACCGTAGAGATTGAGCGAGGTGATGGTGATGAGGCCGAAGAAGCTGCTGGCGAGCATGACCATCCCGAACCCGCCGAACATCGCATCCGCGCTGCGGCGGAGCGCGACGACGATATCGGGATCGGTAAAGGTGGCGCCGGCAAACGCGCCGACCAGCATCATCCACGTGCCGCCGATGAACGCGCCGCAGAACGTCCACAGGAAGGCCGATCTGATGCCCACCTCGCGGGGCAGGTAGCGCGAATAGTCCGAGACGTAGATCGACCAGCTGAGCTGGTAGCCGGCGGCGGCGAAGAACTGGACGAGGAACAGAGTGGGCTTGAATTCGCCCGGCCTGAGCAGCGCGCCCAGATCGAAAGCAGTGAAGAAGCCGGCCGTATAGACCGCAAGCGCGGCCAGCATGACATAGGCAAGCACACGCTGGGTCTTGTGAATGACATCGTAGCCGATCCCCGCGACCAGCGCGGCGACCAGCCCGAAGCCGATGATTGCAGGCACCTCGGGCAGGCCGACGAGTTCCTTGAGCGTGCTCGCCGCCAGCGACTGGTTGAGCGCGTTGAACCCGATGTAGGTGACGAGCGCGACGATCCAGACGAGCAGCGCACCGATATAGCCGAACTGCGGGCGCGACTGGATCATCTGCGGCAGGCCGAGGTGCGGCCCCTGCGTGCAGTGCAGCGCCATCAGCACAGTGCCGAAGGCGCAGCCGCCGATCACCGCGAGGCTCGACCAGAACAAGTCCAGCCCGCCCACCACGCTGATCGCGCCGGTGGCGAGCGTGGCGAGGTGCGCGTCTCCCATGAACCACACCGGCCAGAGATGGTGCACCTTGCCGCGCCGTTCGGCGAGGGGGATGTAATCGATCGAGCGCGTTTCAACCAAGCCCATGCGGTATGCGTCTCCCCCCCTTCGTGAACCGTGCGGCTAACCTGGCATCCTGATCTGGCGGCCCATGCCCTCAGGCGCTGGCAAGTGGGCCTGGCCTTCGACAAGCGCGTGCGCCGCCTGCTGCATGGTATCCGGTGCAGGCGCGGATTTCTCCGCCGCGGCATCGACATGGACCAGCATGTGCTCGGCCGTCGCGATCACCGCCGCTTCGGGCCCGCGCATCATTTCGTGGAAGAGGTGCAGGCGCTTGCCATCACAGGCGAGCACGCGGGTGCGCACTTCGACGCCGTCACCCAGCCGCGCCTGCCCGAGGTGGCGGATATGCGTCTCGACCGTGTACCACGAATGGCCCGCCGCGACATAGTCCGCGCCCGCGCCGATGGCACTGAGGACGACGTCGGTCGCATCACCGAACAGCTTGAGGTAGCAGTATTCGGTGAGGTGCTCGTTGTAGTCGATCCATTCGGGCTGGACGGGTGTGGCGATGGTGAGCATCCGCCCATCAGCAAGCACGCTGCCGATGGCCGGGGCTGCATCGGCCTGCCCAGCAAGGAGCCGCGAGCGGTGCGCGCGCGCGACCTGACCCGAGGCGAAATCGTTGCGTTCAAGCGCGTGGGTCAGATCGACGAGGCAATCGTCGCGCAGCTTTTCATAGGTGCGCAGGTCGATCCCGCCGGCCTGCTCGTCGGACTGGCGGGCGATGGTGTCGATCAGC
>CANCET010000281.1 GCA_947375105.1 Sphingomonadaceae bacterium | reverse complement strand
G
Source organism: Sphingomonadaceae bacterium (assembly GCA_947375105.1). Taxonomy (GTDB): domain Bacteria; phylum Pseudomonadota; class Alphaproteobacteria; order Sphingomonadales; family Sphingomonadaceae; genus Novosphingobium. The sequence goes on along the minus strand of CANCET010000281.1, from coordinate 3,421 downwards.
CACACCCTTGCGGCCGAGGTCGGAGGCTGTCTTCTGCATCGCCGCATCACCGCCGCCGCGCTGGGCATTGGCGAGATCATTGCTGGCGGGCACAGACACCGCGACCTCGCCGACCATCAGCAGCGAGGGATCGGCGATCAATTTCTGGCCAACATCGCGCCACGCATCGTCGGCAATCAGTCCGTCGCCGCCCGGCCCGAACGACGTGATCGCCGCAGCACTGACAAGAGCGGGCAGGCCTGCCGCTTCGAGCCCGCCAAGCGGATCGGGCTGGCCAAGGCGGGCGGGATCGAGCTGCAAGTGGCCGCGAACGGGCACGGTCATGCGGACTTCGCTGCGATGGAAGCCGGCCCAGCCGCTCGATCCCATCGAGATCAGCAGCAGCACCAGCACGAGCGCCGAAAAGGTGACTGCGCCAAAGCCTGCCCAGCGAAACAGCGCGTCCGAGCGGTAGCGGCGGGCAAGCCCGGCCTGCATGCGGGCCTGGCGGGCATTGCGCAGCGCTTCAAGCGCGGCAGGATCAGAAGTCTTGCTCATGCCGGATCACTCATATGCTTCGCGGTAACGCTTGACCACGCGCAGCGCGATGAAGTTGAGCGTGAGCGTGACGAGGAACAGCACCATGCCGAGCGCGAAGGCGGACAGCGTGGCGGGGTGATCGAAGCTACCTTCGCCGGTCAGCATGGCCACGATCTGGAAGGTGACCGTGGTCATCGATTCAAACGGATTGGCGGAGAGGTTGGCCGCTGCGCCGGCAGCCATAACCACGATCATCGTCTCGCCGATCGCGCGGCTGATCGCGAGCATGATGCCCGCGACAATGCCGGGCAGCGCCGCAGGGATCAGCACTTTGCGGATCGTTTCGGCGCGGGTGGCGCCGATCGCGAGGCTGCCGTCGCGCATCGCCTGCGGGACGGCGGCGATGCTGTCATCGGCCATCGAGGAGACGAAGGGAATGATCATCACGCCCATGACCAGGCCAGCGGCCATTGCGCTTTCAGTCGAGGCACCGGGAATGCCGACAGCCTGCGCGATATCGCGCACCGCAGGCGCCACGGTCAGCGCGGCGAAATAGCCGTAGACGACGGTCGGCACGCCCGCGAGAATCTCGAGCAGCGGCTTGACGATGCGGCGGACCGAGTTGTCGGCATACTGGGTGAGATAGATCGCGCTCATCAGGCCGAGCGGGATCGCGACAGCCATCGCGATGATCGCCCCGATGTAGAGCGTGCCCCAGAACAGCGGGATGGCGCCGAAGGCGTTGCCATCGGGCGTGCCTGTGCTCATCGGATCGGGCGCCCAGTGCGTACCCAGCAGGAAATCGACCGGCGAGACCATGCCGAAGAACCGGATCGTCTCGAACACCAGACTGGCGACGATGCCGAACGTGGTGAGGATCGCCACGAGCGAGGCAATCAGCAGCAGCGCCATCACCGCGCGCTCCACCCGCGTACGCGCGGTGAAATCGGGGCGCAGGCGCAGGAATGCAAAGGCGCCGCCCGCAAATGCGATCAGCAGCGTGACGATCAGGCCGATGGCGTTGTAGCGCGCAAGCGCGGTGCGGTAGGGCTCGACGAGGCCTTCCGCTTCCTGGTTGAACACCGCGCGGGCGGCCCCGGTCGCGACAGCGCGGGCTTCCGACATGATCGCCTCACGCTCGAAGCCGAATGCGGGGAGCGCGGAGGCTGCCGGGTCTGCCAGCACGTGCTGCAGCACCAGCGACGGGGCGATGGCATCCCACAACAGCGCAAACAGCACCGCGGGGACCGCGACCCAAAGCCCCACATACCACGCATGGAACTGCGGCAGCGAGTTGATGCGCCCGCCCGGTGCCGAGCGCCGGAAGGTCCACGCCCGTGAGCGCCCTGCCAGCCAGCCGACGAGGCCCAGCCCGAAGGCCAGAAGCAGCAGAATGGCTGACGGCATGGCGGTGCTTCCAGATCTTACTTGAGCTGCGTGCCGTCGAGCACCGGCAGCTCGCTCGCCGCCTTGGCGCTCGCAGCCAGCACATCATCCGGCGCGACGACCATGCCGGCCTTGGCCAGCACGCCGCCCTTGCTCCACAGCTTGGCCCATTCGTTGACATAGGCCTGCAGGCCGGGGATCGCCTTGAGGTGGGCCTTCTTCACATAGATGTAGAGCGGGCGGGCACCGGGATAGGAGAATTCGCTGATCGACGCATAAGTCGGGGTGACCCCGCCCATGGTGAGACCCTTCAGCTTGTCGCGGTTCTCTTCGAGATAGGAGAAGCCGAAAATGCCGATCGCCTTGGGATTGGCTTCGATCTTCTGCACGATCAGATTGTCGTTTTCGCCCGCATCGACATAGGCGCCGTCTTCGCGCACATCGCCGCACACGGCATCATGCTGCTTCTTGTCGCTCTCCTTGAGCGCCTTCATCGCGGGATCGCTTTCGCAGCCCTTGGTGAGGATGAGCTCCTTGAGCGCGTCGCGCGTGCCGGACGTGGACGGCGGCCCGTAGACGAGGATCGGCTCGTCGGGGAGGGCGGCGTTAACGTCCTTCCACGTTTTGGCCGTGTTGGGCTTGCCGAACGGGGTCTTGGCGAGCGCCTTGTAGACATCGGCGGGCGTGAGCGCGATGCCGGGGCCATTGCTGCCCTCGGCGAACGCGACGCCGTCGAGCCCGACCTGGATCTCGACGATGTCCTTCACATTGTTCTTCTGGCACTCGGCGAATTCGGATGCCTTCATCCGGCGCGAGGCGTCTTCGATATCGGGGTGCTGCGGGCCGACGCCAGCGCAGAACAGCTTCATGCCGGCGCCTGTGCCGGTCGATTCGATGATCGGGGCCTTGATTGTGGGGTCTGACTTGGCGAGCGATTCAGCGACCGCCTTGGCAAATGGATAGACCGTGGAGGAGCCAACGGCGCGGACCTGGTCGCGGCTTGCGCTCTGCTGGCCGCCGCATGCAGCGAGCCCCAGCGTGGCCATAACCAGCACCGATCCGGCAATGTATCGATTCGCAGTCATCGTTGATTTTCCTTTGACCCACCGTCGGCCGGGGCAATGAAGCCGTGATATGACAGTTCTATGACGATTGTGGCAGCGGCAATTCCGCCAGTGCAAGCCGGACGGCTACCGTGGTTCCCACGCCAAGCTTGCTGGTAATGTCGAGTTTGCCCCGGTGCCTTTCAACGATGTGCTTGACGATGGCAAGGCCAAGCCCGGTGCCGCCTGCCGCGCGGCTCCGGCCCGGATCAGTGCGGTAGAAGCGGCGGGTGAGATACGGGATGTGATCGGCGTGAATGCCTTCGCCGTGGTCGGTGACGGAGAGTACCGCCTCGCCGCCCTCGCGCTCGACAACGACGTGCACGGGCCTTGCGGCGTCTCCGTACTTCAGTGCGTTGTCGATCAGGTTGCGGATCACTTGATCGAGCTGCTGGCGGTCGCCCGTCACGACC
>CANCET010000280.1 GCA_947375105.1 Sphingomonadaceae bacterium | reverse complement strand
TCGGTTCGATCACCCGGCACTGCGCGGCGCGCGGGCTGGATCTCCTCATCTCGTTCCAGCGGCTCGATGATGATTGGCACAAGCGCTATCAGGACAGCCACCGCGCGGATGGGCTGATCCTGCTCGGCTACGGTGACTACACGCTCTACGAAAGCCGCCTGCGCCAGTTGGTCCGCAGCGGCGCGCATTTCGTGCGCTGGGGCGCGGTAGAGCCGGATACCATCGGGGCCACCGTAGGCTCCGACAATTTTGGCGCGGGGCGGCTTGCGGGTGAGCACCTGCTGGCGCGCGGGCGCCGCAAGATCGCGTTTCTGGGGCAGGCGGACAGCCACTATCCCGAGTTCAAGAACCGCTACGAGGGACTGGTGCGTGCGGTGGAAACCGCAGGGCTCACGCATGACCGCGAGCTGGTCGTGCCGGCGATTTCCTCCGAGGAACTGGGCTATCAGGCCGCGCGCACGCTGCTCGCCAGCGGCAAGGCGTTCGACGCGATCTTTGCTGCGAGCGACCTGATCGCGATCGGCGCGATGCGCGCGCTGGGCGAGGCGGGGCTTTCCATTCCCGGCGATGTCGCAGTTGTGGGTTTCGATGATATTCCGGCCGCCAGCCTCACCTCGCCGCCGCTCACCACGGTGATGCAGGACATGCGCCATGCCGGCGTCGCATTGGTCGAGACCGTGATGGCGCAAGTGGAGGACAAGCAGCCGCCCTCCCCGTTCCTGCCAACGCGCCTCGTTGTGCGCGGCAGCACCGGGGGCTGAGCGTTTTGATGCAGGCATACGGATAGCATTCGTATGCATTGCTGTTTGTATGCGCTGTGTCGCCTAGGATGCGGGCAACAGACCAAGTAATGGCCGCCGCATGCAGGGCGCCGAGGGGAGCCTGAACGCGCGTGAGCACTCGCCAGAAACCGCAGCAGTCCTTCCGCGGGCTGTGGAACGTGAGCTTCGGCTTCTTCGGCATCCAGCTCGCGTTCGGGTTGCAGAACGCCAATGTCAGCCGCATTTTCCAGTCGCTGGGCAGCAGTGTCGACAATCTGGCGTTCCTGTGGATCGCGGGGCCGGTGACGGGGCTCATCGTGCAGCCGCTGATCGGGCATTATTCGGACCGGACCTGGGGGCGCTTCGGGCGGCGGCGGCCCTATTTCGTGGCGGGCGCAGTGCTATCGGCGCTGGCGCTGCTGGGCCTGCCGCAAGCGGGCGTACTGCTGCTGGCCGCGGGGTTCCTGTGGCTGCTCGATGCTTCGCTCAACATCGCGATGGAGCCGTTCCGCGCGTTTGTGGGGGATATGACGCCCGATGATCAGCGCGCAAAGGGGTTTGCGCTGCAGACCTGGTTCATCGGTGCCGGCGCGGTGATTGGCAGCGTGCTGCCTGCGCTCTTTACCCGGCTTGGCATTGCCAACACGGCGCCTGAAGGCATCGTGCCGGATTCGGTGCGGCTCAGCTTTTTCATCGGTGCGGCGGCAATGGTGATGGCCGTGGCGTGGACGGCCTTCACCGTGCGCGAATACAGCCCGGAAGAAATGACGGCGTTTGGCGCTGGCCAGCCCGAGGGCGCCAGATCGCAGCCGCTGGTGTATTCGGCGCGCGGGCCGTTCTGGCTGGCACTGGGAGCGGGCTTGCTGGCGTTGGTGGCCGAATTGGGGCTAGACAAGCAGCTCTATGTGCTGGGCGGCGGGCTCGCGGTTTTCGGCCTCGCGCAGATTGCCTTGCGCGCCGCACAGGCCAAGGGCGCGCTGGCTGAGATTATGAGCGATCTCGCGCAGATGCCCGCGCAGATGCGGCAACTGGCGGTGGCGCAGTTCTTCACCTGGACCGCGCTGTTCATCCTGTGGATCTACACCACGCCCGTGGTCACGCAGTATGTCTTCGGCGCGACCGATACGACCGGCGGCGCTTATAACGAGGGTGCAGACTGGGTGGGCGTGATGTTCGCGTTCTACAACGGCATCGCGGCGCTCGCGGCCTTCCTGCTGCCGGTTCTGGCGAAGCGGATCGGCAATGCGCGTACCCACATGGCCTGCCTGCTGGGCGGCGCGGCCGGGTTTCTGCTCCTGCTCGTGCTGCGCGATCAATGGCTGCTGCTGCTGCCGATGGTGTTCATCGGCGTGGCCTGGGCCTCGATCCTCGCAATGCCCTACGTGATCCTCACGCGGGTGCTGCCGCCGCACAAGTTCGGCATCTACATCGGCGTGTTCAACGTGTTCATCGTGGTGCCGCAGTTGATGGTGGCGACGATCATGGGCGGGGTCATCCGCAGCTTCTTTCCCGCAGACCCGAAGTGGACGATGCTCGTCGGCGCGGCGGTGATGGCCGCCGCCGCGCTGGCGATGCTGCGGGTGCGCGAAGACGCGGCCTGATCAATACTGGAAGGCGGCCTCCGGCACGGCATCCATCAGGGCTTCGCCGCGTTCGCGCATCTTGTCGCGAAACTCGCCGTGGGTGACGATGTAGAGGCGGTTGGCAAGGATGCCGTCCGCGACGATTTCGCCGACGGTTACGGGATCCATCCACTCATCGCCGGGCGGGCGTTCGAGCAGGATGGCCTCGCTTTGCGCAAAGCCGCTACCATCGCGCAAGTGCGCCGGACGGTTGAGCGCGGCCTCGTGAATGTTCGATCGCACGAAGGCGGGGCATAGCACGGACATGCCGATACCCTTCCCCGCCAGCTCCTCGCGCATGTTTTCCGAGAGGTTGAGCACCGCTGCCTTGCCGGCCGCATAGATCGCGAAGTTTGCCGGCATGCGGACTGCGGCGGCAAGCGACGAGACGTTGACCACATGGCCGCCCCGCCCGTGCGCGATCATGCGCGGAAGGAAGCTCTGCAGGCCATTGACCACGCCGCCGAGATTGACGCCGAGACCATAGTCCCAATCGGCATAGCCTGCTTCGAGCACCGGTCCTTCGACGCCGACACCGGCGTTGTTCACGAGGATATCGATCCCGCCAAGCTCGATATCCATGCGTTCCGCCACGGCGGCGAACGCTGCGCGATCGGTCACGTCGAGCGTCAGTGCAGCGACAGTGCTCGCAAGACCTGCTTCGCGGCATTCACGCAGCGCACGGTCGATATGATCGGGCCGCAAGTCGGCCATGACGATGAACGCGCCGCGCTTCGCCAGCGCCTTGACGATCCCGAGCCCGATACCACTCGCGCCGCCGGTGACGAAGGCACGCTTGCCCTGAAAGCTGCGCATCGGGGAACCTCAGCCCTGCCAGACCCAGTAGCGCGGGCCGAAACGGGCTTCCAGTTCGGCGAGCTTGGCTTTGTGGATCGCCTGGATTGCAGCCGGTGTGGTTGCCGCTTCGGGGGAGACTTCCTCAAGCGTGATGCTGGTCGGATCTTCATAGAGATGTTCGCCGGCAAGACGGGCCTTGTCGTCATAGGGCCAGACGAAGGCCTGGCGGCTCGACACATGATAGAGTGC
>CANCET010000279.1 GCA_947375105.1 Sphingomonadaceae bacterium | reverse complement strand
CGATCCCCCAGAGCGCGGCGGCGCTGGGCTCGGCCCTGCACGGCTCGGGCGAGATCTCGCTTGTCACGGGTGCAGCGGACATGACGGTCAGCCGGGGAACTGCGCCGGACCGCCTGACCCTCACCAATGGCGCGGGCGATCTGGTGGCCCGGGATGTTTCGCGTGAAGCCATTGTCGCAAGGCTGCGCGCTGCCGCATGGGCGCGGCAAGTGGTGGCGGCAGGCACGGCAAAGATCGCGCTCGCTGCCGATACCGAACCTGCCGCACGAGGCGGCACGTTCGTGATTGGGCGCGACAGCTTGCAGTTCGCGGTCAAGGCAGACCAACCCGTGTGGTATCTGGTGCTCGATATCGATCCGCAAGGCCGCATTGTCACGCTCTGGCCGACCAGCGGCGAAGAGAACCAGCCGGTTCCGGCAGGAACGATCGAGACTTTCGGCAAGACGGCAGCAACCGATCCCGAAGGTCTCGATCAGGTCGTGGTCCTGGCCTTCCAGACCACGCCCGCAGGCATCGACGCGCGGTACGCGCTCGCTGCGCCGTTCGGAAGCGCCGAGGCGAGCGGGTTGGTGCAATGGCTCGCCGGTGGCGGCCATGCCTATGCAGCAGCGACCATCGACGTACGGACGATCGGCACCTGCCAGACGAAGGAGGCATCCCCATGCGTTCCCTGATTGCCATGCCGGCGATAGCCCTTGCCCTCGCGGTATTCGCCGCCTCCGCTCCGGCACATGCGCAATGCGCCAATGCGCTGTCACCGCCCGCCCAGCTTGATCCCGGCAACGCGTTCGATCTCTACGAAGCCGGAATGACCGCTATGCGGAGCGACCGAATGGATGATGCGGATCATCTTCTGCGCAGCGGCTTTGCGCGGCTCAGCGATGCACCAAAGGACGCTTCCGCCACCCTGGAGCCGATGATGCTCGGGCGGCTGGTTGAAGTTGCCTTGCAGCGCAGCGATCTCGTCACAGCGATGTATCGGATGAAAGTGCTGCGCGAGCGGCTTGCGGGAAAGCCGGACCATCCCGACTGGATCGACAAGGTCCTCAAGATGGCCGATCTTGCCACGATCGCCGAGCAGAACCGGATGGCCGGCAGCGATGAGACGGGCAAATGCCGCTCCTTCGGCGTGGCAGTGCGGTCAGCCGCCCGGATCCAGTTCGCCTCTGGCAGCAACCAGATCGACCAGGCCGGACTTGCCGATCTTGCAGGAATTGCCCGAAACCTGGTGGCTGGCGGCGCAAGACGGATCGTCGTGCGCGGCCACACCGATGCCCGCGGCAGTGATGCCGCCAACGACGCCTTGTCCCTGCGCCGGGCCCGTGCAGTGGTGGCGGCACTGGTGGTCATCGAGCCGGGCCTTGCCGGCAAGCTGGTCGCCGAAGGCGCGGGAAAGCGCGAGCCACTCTACCGCGGCGATGACGAGGACAGTTACCGCCTCAATCGCCGGGTCGAGTTCACATTCCCGCTTTCGCCCTGACACTGCCAAAGGCGCGGTCGGCCTAGAAGCGGTACCCGAAGGTCAGTGTCGCCGAGTCATAGCTCGCCTTGCTGGTGAACGCATTGACCGCATGGGTATAGAGCACCCCAATCCGGAGCTGCTCGAAGCGCGACTTCATCGCGACCTCGCGCGTACGCACGCCGATATTGAAGCCAACCTCGTGGACTTGCTTGAACATCGCGAAGGGCACGCCCGTCTCGCGGGTGTAGACGTAGCTCGCCCGGACCGAGGCCTGACGCCCGAACATGCGGGATTTCAGTGGCAACTGATAGGCAATACCCCCGCGAAGCGTCCAGAAATCCTCGTTTGCCGGCAAGATCTGCTTCGAAAGGAACGTCTTGACCTCGTGCGAGTAGCCGACGAGTCCGCCAAGAACGAGTTCCCCCCGGCCAACCTTCGGCAGGCGGTAGCGTGTGCTCACCGAAGCCCCCATCAGTTCGGCATCGAACAGGAAGTAGCCGCCAGCCTGGCTGTTGCCGTAGGAAACGCGCGGCGTGATCACGAAGTTCGCGCTGGCGGGAAGTTCCACGCCCACGCTCACGGTGGCCGCGACGTTGGTGGCGCCGCCGAAGCCGAAGCTGACATCGGGTGTCCCGGGATTGCGGACGATCACCGTGCCCTTGTCCGCGTGGAGAACATTGACCGGCAGATCGATGAGCAGCCGCGCGCGCGAACCCTCGCGCAGTCGCCGCGCGTGCTGGTAGTGCAGGTCGAACCGCTCCACCTTCTGGAAGCCGGCCTTGCCATACGTGAAGGCACCGCCAATGGTGTCGGAATCGCCCTCCGGCAAAAAGCGGTCCGGACCTTCGGGCTGGATATCGAACATGTCGAGCCCAACCGAAGCCGACTGGAACTGAAGCGAATTCGAACCGCCATAGCGCGGTTCAGCCGAGCTGGACCCCTGAACCTCGGGGCAAGTGCCGGTACAGATATAGGTCTGCGCAAATGCGGGGACCGGAAGAAAGACGCTGCCCGCCGCAGCCGGCGCAGCGATCGTGATCGACCAGGCTTTCTTGTTCATCGCGTGCTTCCCCTCCTGATTGCACCCGGCCTCGCGTGAGGTCTGGTTCGCTATTGCATTGATTCGTCTGCACTAATGTCCCGCACCACTCGAAGGCCCATGTCCGAGCGCCGCTTGCCGTCGGCCACGGCGAATCGATTGGCCGCACGCAATTCCTCCGGCGCGCTCTGGAACGAGCCGCCGCGCGCCGTATGCGCGGTGCAGCCCTTGTCCGCACAGTCTGCGGTCAGCTCCCAGGCATTGCCGTTCATCTGATAGAGCCCGAAGGCATTGGGCGGATACGCGTTCACGGCCTCGGGATAACCGCGATAAGGCGCTGTCGCTGAACCGCGATAGCTTGCCGTCTGGTCATAGTTGGCATCGCTTGGGCTGATCGCATCGCCCCAGGGGAACGGCGTCGCCGCCCCGGCGCGATCAGCATACTCCCACTCGGCGCCGTTCGGCAGCCGGTAATGCTGCCCCGTCTGCGCCGAGAGCCAAGCAGTGAAAGCCAGCGCATCGGGGTAGGCAAGGCCGGTCGCGGGGATCAGCGGATTGGGATTGTCCTTGCTCCAGCCGCTGATGGGATGGCACGCCTGATCACGCACGCAGGCATCCCATTCGGCGATCGTGACCTCATACGTGCTGATGGCGAACGCGTGTTCGATCCGCTGTTCGCTTTGAACCGGCTCGTCACTTCCGCGCTTCGGTTCGCTTGCCGGAGATCCGATGCTGGCGAGCCCTGCCGGAAGAATCCGCATGTAGGGGCAATTGGCGCAATCGAGAAACCGCCCTTCACCGGCCGCACCACAGCTGATGAAGCACGGCGGCGCGCCTTGCAGTCCATAATCGAACGTCGGCTTCTGAAACTTGCCCTGCGACTGGATGGCACTCATCGCCACGCGATCGGACGTTCGCTTGAGCGCCTCGGCGATGTCTTGCTGCGGGCGGCGGATCTCTTCG
>CANCET010000278.1 GCA_947375105.1 Sphingomonadaceae bacterium | reverse complement strand
CCCAAGACCCCGAAGTGGAAGTTCAACATCAGCCCGCGCTACGAGGCGGCGTTCAAGAACGGCAGCAAGCTGATCTTCATCGCCGACTACACGCACTCTTCGTCGCTGTGGAACGACACCGAGCGCGCGTACCTGCTGCAGCGTCCGGGCACGGACATCCTCAACGGTTCGGTTACCTACAAGGAGCCGCAGGATCATTGGGACCTGACGCTGGGCATGACCAACATCACCGATACGCGCTATCTGGTGACCGGTCAGGCACAGATCGCCGGTGGCCAGATCTACGGCACCTACAGCCGGCCGCGCGAGTGGTACGCCAAACTCGGCCTGAAGTTCTGATCCACCTTGCGGGCGGGCGCCTCGGCGCCCGCCCCTTTTTTCTTACGGGAGAGACAACGTGCCAGAAACCGCCCATTCCGAATTCTGGAAAGGCATCAAGCCGGTCGAGAAGGTGTTCCGGGAAGGCGGACTTCCTGAAATCTATCTCTCCAAGATCGCCGAGGGCGATGAGCGTTACTGGGTGCCGATCAGCGAGACGGTGAGCTCCAAGCCCGTCTGGATCAGCCCCTCCAAGAACATGTGGGCCGATGTGCTCATGTCGAAATCCGCGGGCCTGGTGAACCGCCACTATCACCCGCACCCGATCTGGGCCTACACGATCAGCGGCAAGTGGGCCTATCTCGAGCACGACTGGACCGCGACCGCCGGCGACTTCGTCTACGAGACCCCGGGCGAAAGCCACACGCTCGTCTGCTACGAACACGAAGATCCGATGAAGGTGTTCTTCGTCGTCTCTGGTCCGCTGATGTGGCTGGATGATGATGGCAACACCACCGGGCACTTCGATGTGTTTGACTATATCAAGAACGCGCGCGAGCATTACGACCGCGTCGGCATCGGTGCCGACTATGTCGATACGCTTATCCGCTAAGAGGAGCGCTTTCCATGAATGCCATGACTGCACCGCCTTCGTCGAAGAAGGAAATCGTCGATGTCGGCTTCGCGCACCGCGAACTGGTCGCCCGGCTGAGCCCCGGCGGCCGCTACATCGACGCCCAGACCGACGTCGACAGCCCGTGGGTGCCCTTCGGCGACAATGCCGCGATCAAGCATCTCGCGTTCGACGTGCGCCAGGGCATCTTTTCCAATATCCTCTGGGTGAAAAGCCCCGGCACCATCGGCACGCACCTCCACCGCGGCACGATCGTCATGGTCTGCCTCGAAGGCAGCGTGCGCTACCTCGAATACGACTGGACCGCTTCGCCGGGCGGTCTGATCCTTGAAGTCCCGGGTGAGAGCCACACCCTGGTTACCGAGCATCCCGAAGGCGTGAAGCTGTTCGGCTGGATGCAGGGGCCTATCGACTTCTTCGACGAGAACGGCGCCTTTGTGGATACGTCGGACGTGTGGTGGTTCATCAACCACTACGAGACGTACTGCCGGGAAAACAACATTCCCATCAATCCCAAGCTCTACCTCTAAAAGGCACGTTTCTCATGGCAACCATGACCGCACCTCCATCGGGCGCCTACAAGATCGTTGATGTGCCCGAGCTTTACGGCGCGCTGATCAAGTCCAAGGGCATCGAAGGCACCTATGTCGGTGCCACCGAGGCCGAGAGCCCGTGGGTGCCCTTCGGCGAAAACGCCGCGATCCGGCATCTGGCGTTTGACGTGCGCGACAACGTCTATGTCAACATCCTGTGGATCAAGGGCCCGGGCGTGATCGGCACGCACAAGCACCGCGGGCGCGTCTGGGCGATTGGGCTGGAAGGCTCGTTCCGCTATCTGGAATATCCCTGGGTGTGCAAGGCGGGCGAGTTCATCACCGAAACGCCGGGCACCGCGCACACGCTGGTCACCGATGATCCGAACGGCATGAAGGCGCTGTTCCACATGCAGGGTGCTAACGAGTTCTTCGACGAGCATGGCAACCATGTCGAGACGCTCGATGTGTGGTGGTTCATGAACCACTACGAAACCTACTGCCGGGAAAACAACATCCCGATCAACAAGCAGCTCTATCTCTGAGGAGCGGCTGAGATGAACGCTGCTGGGGTCCCGAAACTAGGTCCAACGCCGGCCGGTACGTACTTGCGCAATTGTTGGTACGTTGCAGGCTGGGCTGCGGATCTGGGCGAAGAGCCGCAGCAGCGCGTGTTTCTGGAAGAGCCGGTTGCCTTGTTTCGTGATGAGGCGGGCAAGGCCAACGCGGTCAGCGGGCGATGTCCGCACCGGTTCGCGCCGCTGGGGCAGGGCAAGGTGGTGGAAGGCGCGCTGATGTGCCCTTACCACGGGTTGCGGTTCGACGGCACGGGCGCCTGCGTCCATAATCCGCATCCCGGTGGCCAGCTTCCCGAAAATCGCCTCGCTGTCTATCCACTGGTCGAGCGCCATGCGCTGCTGTGGATCTGGATGGGCGATCCGGACAAGGCCGATCCTGCCACGATCCCGGATTTCAGCTGGCTTTCCGATCCCCGCTGGGAAGCCGTGCGCGGCGCGACCGTCGCCGAAGGGCATTACGAGCTCTACAGCGATAACATCCTCGATCTCAGCCACGCCAACTTCGTCCATCCCGCACTGGTTGCGGCGGCCTTCACCGAAGGCGACCGCAAGTTCTGGCAGGACGGCGAGACAGTGCATGCCGAATACATTCGCCTCGACGATTATCTGTCGGAAGGCATTGGCGGGATGCTCGGGCGGACCGGGATCAAGCAGGACTTCTATGGCTGTGTCGTCTGGCACGCGCCCGCCGTGCTCTATTTCGATTTCCGCGCGGGGCCGCCGGGCACACCGCGCGAGGAGTGCACGCTGCTGCCCTCGCTTCACGCCTTCACGCCCGAAACGCCCGATACCACGCATTACTTCTGGGCGACCGCGCGCGATTTCGCGTTGGGCGATGCGGAGTTCACCGCCGGGATGCGCGGCGCGCTCGAATTCGCGTTCGAGCAGGAAGACATGCCACTGATCCGCGACAGCCACCGGCTGATGCGAGGGGCCGACTTCTGGGATCTGCGCCCGCTGATCCTGAACGGCGACGGCGGCGGGGTGCGCGCGCGGCGGATGCTGCAACGCCTGATTGACCGCGAACGACAATCCTCCGCGACCTGACCGGTCGCTGGGGAAGGAGAGGATAACAACAACATGGCAATTCTGGACCGCTTTGACATCAAGGGTCGTTCTGCGCTCGTCACCGGCGCGGCCTCGGGCATCGGCCTCGCCTATGCCGAAGCGATGGCGGAAGCCGGGGCCATGGTCACGCTCACCGATATCGACGGCGAGGGTGCCGAACGCGAAGCTGCCCGCCTGCGCGAAGCAGGGTTCGAAGCACGCTTCGACCGGCTCGACGTGTCCGATTTTGGTGCCGTTGCCGCCGCCTTCGATGCCCACGCCAAGGCCTATGGCGGGCTCGATATCGCGTTCGCCAATGCCGGCATCGATACCGGCGCGGGCTTCTGGAACCCCGCG
>CANCET010000277.1 GCA_947375105.1 Sphingomonadaceae bacterium | reverse complement strand
CGGTCTGGCAGGGGCAGCGGCAGGGCCTGGCGCGCAACCTGCGCCCGGCAACGAAGCGCCGGCAAAGGACTGGGTCGTGATCCGGATCATCGACGACGGTCCGGGGCTGGACGAGGATGCGGTGCGTTTGATGTTCGATCCGCACCCTGCGGTCCGGCCGGAGGGCTCGGACATTTCGCTCCGTACGGTGCGGACCTGGGCGCGCGCTGCGGGCGGCGATGCCACGATCACGGCGGTGCCGGGCGCGGGCAGCGATATCCGCATCCACTTGCCGATCTGCGGCGACATGGCCGGTGGCTCCGCTGCCGCCATGCCAGCCGCGCGTGAACCGGCGCAGCGCCCCGCAGGCCTCGCCCGGGTGCTGGTGGTCGAGGACGAGATCCACGCGCTCGAGGCCGTTGTCGAGATCCTGCGGCTCGAAGGCTATGCCGCGACGCCGGCCAGCAACGCGGCCGAAGCGATCACGGCGCTGGGCGCGGGCGAGTTCGATATTCTCCTGACCGACGTGGTCATGCCCGAACGCAGCGGCGTCGAACTGGCGCGTGAGGTGGAGGCGCGCCACCCCCGGACCGGCATCATCCTGATGAGCGGTTATCTGCCTGACGAAAGCATGCTCCAGCCGCACTGGCGCATGTTGCGCAAGCCGCTGGACATTAGCCTGCTGTCGCAGACGCTGGCGGCAGCCCACGCTGCGGTCGTGGAGATTGCGGCGATCTAGAGTGTTTTCAGAATCACCTGCTGGATCGGAAAGTGCTGTAAGACAGAAATCCGCAGCATTGGGCCCGATGCCATCGGATCGGGCGCTGCTCTAGGCTGCGACCACCGCAGCCACCGCTCCCATCAGCGTCTCCACCGAGAACGGCTTTTCGAGCAGGGGCCAGTCGAGACCCGATTCAGCGCGCCGTGCGGCATTGCCCGACATGAGGATGATGCGCATGGCCGGATCCAGCGCGGCGGCTTGCCGGGCAAGCACCGTTCCGTCCTCGCCATTGCCGAGGAGGAGATCGCAGATCAGGACATCGAACCGCTGGTGCGCGAGGGCCTCGAGCGCCTCGTGAGACGTGGTGCAACCGGTGGCGGGATGCCTTGCCAGCGTCAGCGTCTCGACGATCCCGCTGAGGAGATCCGGCTCGTTGTCCACGATCATGACGCGCAGGGCCGAGGGTTCTGGTGCGGGCAGGGCTGCTAGTGCGGAGTGATCGGCAGCTGCTGCGCCCGTCCGTTGGGGGAGCAGGATCTGGAAGGTGGTGCCCTGTGCGCTGCTGGCGAGGATCCGTGCGCTGCCGCCGTGGTGAGCCGCAAAGCCAAGGACCGCGGCAAGGCCGAGCCCGGTGCCTCGTGCCGGGCCCTTGGTCGAGAAGAATGGCTCGAACGCGCGCTCGCGCACGTCTTCCGTCATGCCCGATCCGGTGTCGGTTACTTCGACAATGACCAACGGCCGCCCATGGAGCGCGGCGGGAAGTTCTGCTTGGTCCAGTTGAGCATCGCGGGTTTCGCTGAGGCTGGTGCGCAAGGTCAGCACGCCATGTTCACCCATCGCGTCGCGGGCGTTGATCGCGAGATTGACGAGCGCGTTGTTGAACCCGGCCGGGTCGATCTCGACGGGCAGGTTGCCGGGCGCAAGCTGCACCTGAACGTCGATGCCCGGCCCGACCGCGGCGCGGATGAGCGCAAGGAGGCGCGTTATCAAGGTGTTGACGTTGGCAATTTCGGGAATGCCCCGCGGATGGCGGGCAATGCCGAGCAACGACCGGGTGATGTCGACCCCGCGAAGCGCGGCCTGCGCGATCAGCGCGAACCGGTCCCGCACGGCCTCGCTTTCGGCATCGCGCCCGCCGATTTCGGCATGCGTTGCAATGATGCCGAGAATATTGTTGAAATCGTGGGAGAGTTCGCCCGAGATTTGGCCGATCAGCTCCATTTTCCGGCTGCTGAGAAGCTCGGCCTTGGCCTCGATCATCACCAGCCCCTGCGCGAGGCTGACGCTCATTTCCTCGAGAATCCGGATCTCGTCATCGGCGAAGGCGCCCGGCTCTACCGAATAGAGCGTGAGCGAACCGAAGGCGCGGCCATCGCGCAGCAGCGGAAAGGCGGCGATGGCCTGGAACCCTTGCTGCATCGCAGCTTCGCGCCACGGCGCCAGCTCCGGATCATCCGCGACCGAGTGCGAGACGCTGACCCGGCCCTCGCGCACTGCGTGCGCAGTGGGGCCCATGCCGAATACGGGATCGTCGGGCCGGATATCGAGGGACTGGATATAGTCGGCATGGCTCGAGGCATGCGCGGTCACGCGGACTTTGGCGATCGGTCCATACTCGCGCAAACCGATCCAGGCAGCGGCATAGCCGTCTCCCTCGATCAGGCTCTCGCACACGAGCTGGTGGAGTTCGGAGCGGGACTGCGCGTGCGAGATCGCGGCGTTGACTTGCGCGAGGGCGCGCAAAGCGCGACGGTTGCGGATAACGCTGGCGGTATTG
This sequence comes from Sphingomonadaceae bacterium, assembly GCA_947375105.1. Taxonomy (GTDB): domain Bacteria; phylum Pseudomonadota; class Alphaproteobacteria; order Sphingomonadales; family Sphingomonadaceae; genus Novosphingobium. The sequence goes on along the minus strand of CANCET010000277.1, from coordinate 1,003 downwards.
CGGTGTTCTTCGGTGACATCGGAGGCAAAGCCGATCCAGTATCCGGAAGACCCGGAGATTACCTCGTGCGGATAGAATTTCACGCGCATGATGCGCTCTTCGCCGCTTACTGTCGTCATCCGGAATTCGCTGATGAACGTTTCGAGACCGGCCTGTCCGGCGCGGATCTCTCGCCGCGCGCGATGGCGATCATCTGGGTGGACGGCCTCCAGGCGGGCTTCAGCCGCCTGAAACAGGGTCTGCGCGTTCGGCCCCCAGACTTGTTCGTAAGTTGATGTGGCAAACGCCAGTTCGCCGGACGGATAGGCTTCGATCCAGATGTTCTGATTGATGGCATTGGCGGCAATCCGGGCCACATCGAGCTGGGCCAGGAGGGTGGCCCGGATGGTGAGAAGATGGCCAACGGCCCATGCAAGGAGGGCCAATGCCAGCCCTGCGAGAATTGCTGCGGGCCGGGCGGCAGGCGCCTGTAGCTCGAAGCCGGCCAGCACTGCCGCGAAAGCGGCTGCGGCGGGCAGCCAGACCTGCGCATTGACGCGCCACTCAGACATCGATCCCACGCCCCTTCTTGCCGCTCTGACGACCGGCTTCATTTCAAGGATCCGAAACTTCCGTTTCCCCGGCGCTTTGCCCCCTCGACGCAGCGGCCTGATTGATCAGAGATACGCTTGCAAGGTTGCGACCGCAAACCTCTGCATTGCGTTAACACAATTTGAAACGATGGTGCCGGAACGTGCGGGGAACTCGCCCGCTCCGGCGCCTAGATCATGACCTGATGAAACGGTCCTCCGCTCGCAACGGAAGGGATCGCGCTGCACATCCTCTGGCAAGGGCAATCTGCAGCGTCAGGTCGTGGACGGAGGCATGTCAGTCCGGGCAATGTGCGTTGCCGGCTGTCGCTCTTCTGTTCTTGGCACGCGACAATTTTGGGGACGATCGCGTGCAGACCTTCGGCATTTTTATATGCGACCCGAAGGAATAGTGGTGGAGCTTTCGCTCAATT
>CANCET010000276.1 GCA_947375105.1 Sphingomonadaceae bacterium | reverse complement strand
AATTGTTACAGGAGATAGCGGACCTTGATCGACGTCCGCAGTTGCGCGCTGCCGACCTGGAACGAGGCGGCGCCGAACCGGGGCGGACCGAACACGAGCGGCGCATCGCGCGAAAAACCGAAGCCTTCGCGCGGCAGCATCATCATCTTGTCCATGCGGCCATTGCTGTTCTCATCATGGAACAGCGCGATCGCATAGCGGCCGGGGACGACATTGCGGAACTGCACCGTCTCGCCATTGAGCGCAGGCACCGTCACGTGGAGCGCTTTGGGATCCTTCTGGCAATCCGGGAACGTTTTCGGCAGCGCGGTCATGCAGGCCATGACCTGGCCATGGTTCGAACGCAGCCCGTCGATCTCCACGAAGATCGAAGTCGGCGCCGACGCGGGCTGAATCTGCACCTGCGGCATCGCGGCCACAATCAGCGGCGCCGCAAGCAACGATGCGCTCAGGGCAAGGCCGCCCTTGCGCTTCAAGGAGCCGACACGCCCTTGTCCGTGCCGCAAACATGATCCCAGAAGCGAAAATAGAGGCCGAAGTTGCATCGATAGAGCTCATGATGGCGGTGATGATGGCTCGCTGTTATCACCCATTGCCCTACAGTAGAATGAACAAGCGCCTTAGGAAACATTTCCCAGCCCATGTGATTGGTTACGCCCATCACTGTCATCACCAGCAGCACGACACCCAGCATACCGGCGTGGATCGGCACCACGAATACAAGCGCCGGAATGAACAGGCCGACAATCGCCGCCTCGGCCGGATGGAAATTCATGGCCGCCCACGCTGTCGGCGGGCGGCTGGCGTGGTGCACGGCATGCACCGCACGAAACACCGCCGGGCGGTGCATCCAGCGATGCGTCCAGTAAAACCAGGTATCGTGCAGCGCGAGGTAGACGAACAGCGACACTGGCAGCCACCACAGCGGCCACTCGTTCACGTCGGTGTAGACCCGCGTCCAGCCATAATGCTGCCAGCCCCAGGCGATGATCCCGGCCGGCACGCCATAGATCGCGGCGGAGGCAAGGCTCCACCTGATCTCGCTACGCATCTGGGGGCCAAGGCCCTCGTAGTGGCCGGGGCGCACCAGCTTGGTCAGCCAGGCAAACAGCCCGCTGACCGCCAGATAGCGCACCGCAACAATCACCGTCATCACCAGCGCGGAGAGCCACAGCTCGGTCATGCGCCGCGCGCTTCGGCGATCAAGGGGAGGAAAGTCTGCATCATCCGGCGCTTATGCCAAGCCCGCGCGGCTGTGGACACCCCGCAATCGGGGCAGTCCACAAGCCGCCCGGAAGCAGCGCCGGGGCATCAGACGGCCCGGCGGACCTTGTTGCGGTGCTGGCCGACACCGGGTGCGCCGCCGCCACGCGGGCGGAACGTGCGCGGCTTGTCGCCCTGCGGCGCATCTCCGCGTTCGGCGCGGGCCGGGTTGCCCACGGGCCCGCGCTCGGACCCGCGATCATCGACCTTGCGCGGATTGGCATCGCGCGGACGACCATCGACCCCTTGCGCGCGGCCACCGGGCGAACGGTCGTCGCGCCGGTTGGGATTGGCGCCAGCGCCCCGGCCTTCGCCGCCGCGACCCTGCCCGCCATGACCCTGACCACCGCGGCCCTGACCACCGCCACGGTTGCCGCCCCGATCACCAAATCGGCCGCGGGCGTCGCGATCATCGCGGCGCGCATCGCGCTCGGCTTCATCGGGCTGGCGGCTGACGGCGGGGAGCTTCGCAGCCTCGGCCAGAAAACCTTCGGGCAGCGGCAGCGGCATGAGCTTGATGCCCGTCAGCTTCTCGATGTCCTTGAGGTAGGGCTTTTCGTCCGGCGCACAGAAGCTGATCGCCTCGCCATCCGCGCCGGCGCGCGCGGTGCGGCCAATGCGGTGGACGTATTGCTCGGCAACATTGGGCAGTTCGAAGTTGAACACGTGGCTCACCCCGCTCACATCGATCCCGCGCGCGGCGATATCGGTGGCGACGAGGATCGGGCACGAGCCCTGACGGAATGCGTCCAGCGCGGCGGTGCGCTGCGCCTGGCTCTTGTTGCCGTGGATCGCGCGGGCGCTGATCGAAGCGGCGGACAAGTGACGTACCACGCGGTCGGCGCCGTGCTTGGTGCGGGTGAACACCAGCGCGCGGTCCAGCTTGCCATCGGCCAGCAGCGCGCGGATGCGCAGCGTGAGCAGCGCCTGCTTCTCGGCCTGATTGACGAAGGTGACGAACTGCTCGACGCGCTCAGCCGTGCTGGCCTGCGGGGTCACTTCAACGCGCACCGGGTTGTTGATGAACTGCTTGCCCAGATCCGCAATCGCCTTCGGCATCGTCGCGGAGAAGAACAGGCTCTGGCGCTCCTTGGGCAGCAGGTTCGCCACCCGGCGCAGCGCGTGGATGAAGCCGAGGTCCATCATCTGGTCGGCTTCGTCGAGCACGAAGATCTCGACGCGGCCCAGCGTGAGCGCGCGCTGGTCGATTAGATCGAGCAGGCGGCCCGGCGTGGCGACGAGAATGTCGACGCCCGGCACAAGGCGGCGGGCCTGCTTGCCCACCGGCACGCCGCCGAACACGCAATCGACCACAAGGCGCAGATTCTTGGCATAAGCCGCGATGTTCTCCGCAATCTGCGCGGCCAGCTCACGCGTCGGCGAAAGCACGAGCATGCGGCACGAGGCGGGCTTGCGCGGCTTCATGTCGGCAGCAAGGCGGTGGAGCGAGGGCAGCGCGAACGCGGCGGTCTTGCCGGTGCCGGTCTGCGCGATGCCGAGAAGGTCGCGGCCTTCAAGCAGCGCGGGGATGGACTGGCGCTGGATTGGCGTCGGGTCCGTGTAACCCTTGCTGGCAAGCGCGTGGAGAATCGGCTCGGCAAGGCCGAGATCGCTGAAATAAGACATGGAAATCCAATCGGTTTGATGGATGCGCGGCATGAACGCCAAGCGCAGGCAGAAGGTCGACCATGCGACCCATGCGTGAAGGGGAAGCCAAGCGAAGCAGCCGTTCAGCCGGGGCGGGTACACGCCCTGAAACGGCGGACCTCACGCTTGCCCGGGCCTGCGGCGGAAATTCCGCTCGCCAGTCCTGCTGGGGCGCCGCTTAAACGGAATTGCGCAATAAAGCAAGGAAATTGCGCGAAAGGCCAGATCGCAGGCTCCGGGCTTCCCAAGCGCGGGCCAGTGGCACTATCAAGGTGGCCATGCACAACCGTCTTGCCGCAGCGCTCTGCGCCGCCAGCCTCGTGACCCCCGCCAGCAGCCACGCTGCGCCCGCGCTTACTGCGCCGGAGCGCCGCATGGCCGCCGTGGTGGAAGCGAACGAGGGGCGCGATCTGGCGCTGCTTGAGAAGCTCGTCAACCAGAACTCGGGTTCGCGCAATATCACCGGGGTCAAGGCCGTGGCGGAGATCCTGCGCCCGGAGTTCGAGGCGCTGGGCTTCACCGTGACGTGGCTGCCGATGGAGCAGACCGGGCGCGCCGGGCACTTCATCGC
>CANCET010000275.1 GCA_947375105.1 Sphingomonadaceae bacterium | reverse complement strand
GTAAAGCCGGATCGCGTGGGCATTATAGGCATAGCTGTGCAGGAACGGCGTGGCGTCCCGCTCGGCAAAGCCCGCGAGCACGCGGCGGATCATGCGGCCGGCAAGGCCCCTCCCCTGCCGGTCAGGCGCGGTGCAGACGCCGCTCACTTCGGCAAGGCCGGGCGCCGGGCGCATGCGTTCGCCGGCCATCGCGATAAGCCGGCCCTGCTCGCGCAGACCATAATAAGGCCCGTACCGATGGGCATGCCCGCGCCAGGGTCCGGGCTGTGTTTCCAGCGCGAGCGCGGTCATTTCCGGCGCGTCGGCCTCGTCCATCAGGACCAGTTCGGGATCGATCGCAAAGGTATCGAGCGGTCCATCCGCGATCATCTGCAGCAGCGGCGCGGTGCGTAGCACGCGGGTTCCGCGCGGCGCGATTTGCTCCGCGCTTTCCAGCAGCCAGATCTCGTCCTCATCGCTGGTCAGCAGTCCGGCAAGTTCGGCTTCATGCCCCGGCGCGGCGGCAGCAAACGGTCCGTAAGTCGGATCAATTCGGCAGACAGCACCGCTTGCCACGGCCAGCGAGGCCTGCGGGCCGTTCAGCAATGACCAGATCGGCCGGTCCAGCGGATGCGCGCTCATGCCGAAAAGCTCACGCCTGTTCGAGCAGCCGCTCGGCCTGCGCGCGCGCTTCGGGGGTGATCTCGGCACCGGAGAGCATGCGCGCGATTTCCTCCTGCCGGCCCGCTGCATCGAGCTGCAAAACGGAGGTGCGCGTGACGGTGCCTTCGGACGACTTGGCGATCAGATAATGCGTCGTCCCGCGCGCGGCCACTTGCGGACTGTGCGTCACGGCAAGCAGCTGGCCGCCACTGGCAAGCCGGGCGAGGCGCTCGCCGATCGCGCTGGCCACCGCGCCGCCAACGCCGCGATCGATCTCGTCGAAGATCACGGTCGCCGCTCCGCCCTCTTCGGCCAGCGCCACCTTGAGCGCGAGGATGAAGCGCGAAAGTTCACCGCCCGAGGCGATCTTGGTGAGCGGCGCAAAGTCTGCGCCCGGATTGGTCGAGATGAGGAACTCTGCGGCATCGACACCCTGCGGCCCCCACCGCTCCTCCGGCAGACGCACGACCGCGGTGCGGAAACGCGCGGCATCGAGCTTGAGCGGCGCCAGTTCCGCAGCGACGGCCGCATCGAGCCGCCGCGCCGCTTCCGCGCGTGCCACCGAAAGTCCTTCCGCCTTGGCCCGGTAATCGAGCCCCGCGTCATGCGCCGCGCGCGCAAGGTCGGCAGTGGCGGCCTCTCCGCCCTCGATCTGGTCCAGCGCGGTGCGCATGTGGATCATCCGCTCCGGCAGTTCGTCCACCGTGCAGCCATGCTTGCGCCCGGCGGCGCGCAGTTCGAACAGCCGCGTCTCGATCCGGTCCAGCAGCAATGGATCGTGGCTCAGGGCTTCCGCCGCCTTTTCCAGCTTGTCCTCGGCCTCGCCGGCTTCGATCACCGCACGGTCGAGCGCTTCCAGCGCTTCGGCCAGCAAAGGATGCTCGTGCGCGATGCGGTCAAGCCGGCGCGCGGCGCTGCGCAAGGACGCGAGCGCCGAATCGGAACCGGTCCACAAATGCTGCAGTTCGGCCAGATCGCCCGAAAGCCGCTCGCCCTTCTGCATGGATGCGCGCTGCCCGGCCAGTTCGGCTTCCTCGCCCACCTCGGGCGCGAGCTGCGCGAGTTCGGCCAGATGCGCGATGAGCAGATCCTGCTCGGCCGAAGCCGCCGCAAGCCGTGCATGCGCATCGGCCAATGCCGTTTCCGCCGCGCGCCACTTGTCCCACGCAGCGGCAACATCGCTTACGTCCGCGCGGGCATAGCGGTCGAGCAGCGCCCGGTGCCCGCGGGCATTGACGAGGCCCCGATCATCATGCTGGCCGTGCAGTTCGACCAGCGAGCGGGCAAGTTCGCGCAGGAGCGCGACGCTGACCGACTGATCGTTCACGAACGCGCGGGACCCCACCGCGCTGCCGCCCTCCGCCCGCAGACGGCGGCGGATAATCAGCGGCTCGCCCGGCTCGACTGCAATCTCGGCCTCGGCCAACACAGCACTCAAGGCACCGGGCAGACTCGCGAACTCGAACGTCGCCGTCACGCTCGCCTCGTCGGTCCCGGCGCGGACGAGGCCGGCATCGGCACGGTCCCCCAGCACAAGGCCCAGCGAATCCAGCAGGATGGACTTGCCAGCGCCGGTTTCGCCCGTGAGCACGCCGAGGCCGCGCCCGAACACAAGGTCCAGCGCCTCGATCAGGACCACATTGCGGATGGTAAGGCCGGTGAGCATCGCGCGCGATCCTTACCCAGTCCGCAGCGCCGCGTCACCCTGCTCGCGAATATGAGGCGCCCTGTTGGCAAAGCTGTGGACAAGGTGGGACAAATCGCTGCTGTGTGACGTTGGGATGACAGGGTGCAATGTGGACGACATGAGATTGTGACAGGGATTCGGTTCAGTTAGCAAACTGAAATAAGGGTTTCGCGATGACGCGCCGCGCACAGGCCTGGGGATCTTCCTCATCCGCCACCGAATTCGTCAAATCCATCCCGGCCTGGCTCGATCTTCCAGAGCCACGCGGCTTCCGCCCCAAGCGCAAGGTGCGCACGGTGTGGATCTCCGATATCCACCTCGGCACGCGCGGCTGCAACGCCGAAATGCTGCTCGATTTCCTTGCCTCGATCGAATGCGAAACACTCTATCTCGTGGGTGATATCGTCGATGGCTGGCGGCTTTCGCGCGGGTGGTATTGGCCCGACGCGCACAACGAAGTGGTCCGCCGCGTGCTCAAGATGGCGCATCGCGGCACCCGCGTCGTGCTGGTCGCAGGCAATCACGACGAGATGCTGCGGCAGTACGCAGGGATGAGCTTCGGCGGAGTCGAGCTTGCGTTGGAAACGATCCATGTCACGGCTGACGGCCGCCGGCTGCTGGTCACGCACGGCGACAAGTTCGACGGGATCGTACTTTACGCGCGCTGGCTCGCCTTCCTCGGCGATCAGGCCTACGCGTTCCTGCTGCGCGCCAACCGCTGGTTCAACGCAGTGCGCCGCCGGTTCAAGCTGCCCTACTGGTCGCTTTCGGCCTATCTCAAGAAGCGGGTGAAAAACGCCGTGCAGTTCGTCTGCGCGTTCGAGGAAGCCGTGGCCCATGCCGCGCGCGAAATGGACGTCGACGGTGTCGTCTGCGGCCACATCCACTGCGCCGAGATTCGCCAGATCGGCGACGTGACCTACTACAATGACGGCGACTGGGTCGAAAGCTGCACCGCGCTGGTCGAAGATCATGCCGGGGCAATCTCGATCGTAGATTGGGCCGCGATCTGCTTTGAGGAGGCACAGGCCAAGGCGGCCAATGCGACCGAAAAGACCGACCGGGTCAAGGAAGAAGCATGAAGATCGCGCTATGCACCGACGCCTGGCACCCGCAGGTGAACGGCGTCGTCCGCACGCTGGCGACCACGGTCGAGCACGTGGT
>CANCET010000274.1 GCA_947375105.1 Sphingomonadaceae bacterium | reverse complement strand
GGCCTCCGCAAAGCTTTCGCCGTGCAGCAGTTCTGCCGAACAGCGCTGCAAAGTCGGGCTCGAACGCGCGATGGCGTTGGTCAGGTAGTGATCCTTGATCGGGTAGCCCGCGATCACGCCCTCAGCCTTCGCACCCTTCGGAGCCGCAGGCAGCGCGCCATAATCGGCCAAACCTTCCGAACCCAAAGCCGGCACTTCGGCAATCATCGCCGCGCGCAGCTGCTCGAAGCTGTCGAAGCCCACCGAAACGCCAAGCGCGTCTGCCATCGCGCGCAGGATCGTCCAGTCCTCGCGCGCGTCCCCGGGCGCATAGACCGCACGCTCGGAATACTGCACGCGGCCTTCGGTGTTGACGTAAGTGCCGTCCTTCTCGGTGAAGGCCGCCGCTGGCAGGATCACATCTGCCGCATGCGCCGCCTTGTCGCCATGATGGCCGATATGCACGATCATCGAGCCGGCAAACTTGGTGTAGTCCACTTCGTCCGCGCCGAGCGAGATCACCATCTTCGGCTTGGCCGCGACCAGATCACCCAGCCCGCCCGGCTGCGCATAGCCCAGCATCAGCCCGCCCATGCGGCTCGCCGCCATATGCAGCACGTTGAAGCCGTTCCATTCGTCCGTGACGAGCTTGAAGCGCTCGGCAAAGGCCAGCCCAGCCTCCAGCGCGCCCTTGGCCAGCCCTGCCCCGCCGATCACGATCGCAGGCTTCTTCGCACCTTCGAACGCAGCCACCACTTCGGCAGGCACATCGTTCAGGATCGCGGCATCCTCGCCGAGGAAGGTCGCCGGATACGTCGGGTCCCAAGCCGGGCCGATGATAAAGACCTTAGCGCCCTTCTTGGCCGCCTTGCGCAGCCGCGTGTTCACCAGCGGCGCTTCATCGCGCACGTGGCTGCCCACGATGAGGATCGCGTCGGCATCCTCGATGCCGTTCAGCGTCGAATTGAACGCCACCGCCGCCATGTTGCTCGCGGTATAGGCCAGCCCCGTCTGGCGGCCTTCCAGCAGGCTCGAACCCAGCGCGCGCGCCAAGGCCTTCGCCGCAAACATCGTCTCGCAATCGACCTGATCGCCCGCAACCACGGCAACCGCAGCCCCCGGGTTGATCTTGGCGACAGCGTCAAACGCCTCGGCCCAGGTCGCCGCAACCAGCTTGCCATCCCGGCGCAGCCACGGCTTGTCCAGGCGGCGGCGGGTCAGACCATCGACCACGTAGCGCGCGCGGTCCGAAAGCCATTCCTCGTTCACGTCATCGTTCACGCGCGGCAGGATGCGCAGCACTTCGCGGCCCCGGCTGTCGATGCGGATGTTGGAGCCGACCGCATCGGACACGTCGATGCCGAGCGTCTTCTTCAGCTCCCACGGCCGCGCCTCGAACGCATAAGGCTTCGAGGTCAGCGCGCCGACCGGGCACAGATCGATCACGTTTGCCGAAAGTTCGTGCTTCGCCGCGCCTTCAAGGTACGTGCTGATCTGCATGCCCTCGCCGCGATAGAGCGCGCCGATCTCGTCCACGCCCGCGATCTCTTCCGAAAAGCGCACGCAGCGGGTGCAGTGGATGCACCGCGTCATCGTCGTCTTGATCAGCGGGCCCATGTACTTGTCGGTCACCGCGCGCTTGTTCTCGTCATAGCGCGACTTGCCCCGGCCATAAGCGACCGACTGATCCTGCAGGTCGCACTCGCCGCCCTGATCGCAGATCGGGCAATCGAGCGGGTGGTTGATGAGGAGGAACTCCATCACCCCCTCGCGCGCCTTCTTGACCATCTCGCTGTCAGTGCGGATTTCCTGGCCTTCCGAGGCCGGCAGCGCACACGAAGCCTGCGGCTTGGGCGGCCCGGGCTTCACCTCGACGAGACACATGCGGCAATTGCCCGCAATGGACAGCCGCTCGTGATAGCAGAAGCGGGGGATTTCCTTGCCGGCCAGCTCGCACGCCTGCAGCACTGTCGCACCTGCGGGAACTTCGAGCTCTACGCCGTCTACTTTGAGTTTAGGCATTATTCCGCTGCCTCTTGCATCGCGCTGTTCTCGGCAATCCGGCGCTCGATTTCAGGCCGGAAGTGCTTGATCAGACCCTGGATCGGCCATGCCGCCGCATCGCCCAGCGCGCAGATCGTGTGGCCTTCGACCTGCTTGGTCACCTGCTGGAGCATGTCGATTTCTTCGACCGCCGCATCGCCGGTGCGCAGGCGTTCCATGACGCGCCACATCCAGCCTGTGCCTTCGCGGCAGGGGGTGCACTGGCCGCAGCTTTCGTGCTTGTAGAAGTAGGAAAGGCGGGCAATCGCGCGGACGATATCGGTGGACTTGTCCATCACGATCACCGCCGCCGTGCCGAGCCCCGAACCGACGGCCTTGAGCCCGTCGAAATCCATCGGCGCGTCCCAGATTTCCGCCGCCGGCACCAGCGGCACCGAGGACCCGCCGGGGATCACCGCGAGCAGATTGTCGCGCCCGCCGCGAATGCCGCCGCAGTGCTTCTCGATCAGCTCGCTGAACGGAATGCTCATCGCCTCTTCCACAACACAGGGCTTGTTCACGTGCCCGCTGATCTGGAAGAGCTTGGTGCCCTTGTTGTTGTCGCGCCCGAAGCTCGAAAACCACGCCGCCCCGCGCCGCAGGATCGTCGGCGCGACCGCGATGCTCTCGACGTTGTTCACCGTCGTCGGGCAGCCATAGAGCCCCGCGCCTGCCGGGAACGGCGGCTTGAGGCGCGGCTGGCCTTTCTTGCCCTCGAGGCTCTCGATCATCGCGGTCTCTTCGCCGCAGATGTAGGCGCCAGCGCCGCGGTGGACGAAGACGTCGAAATCATAGCCCGAACCGCAGGCGTTCTTGCCCAGCAGCCCCGCCTCATAGGCCTCGGCCACGGCGGCAAACAGCGTCTCGGCCTCGCGGATATATTCGCCGCGAATGTAGATATAGGCCGCCCGCGCGCGCATCGCATAGCCCGCGACCAGCGCGCCTTCGATCAGCTTGTGCGGATCGTGGCGGATGATTTCGCGGTCCTTGCAAGAACCGGGTTCGCTCTCGTCGGCATTGATCACGAGGAAGCTCGGACGGCCGTCCTTGCTCTCCTTGGGCATGAACGACCACTTCATGCCAGTGGGGAAGCCCGCACCGCCGCGGCCGCGCAGACCGCTCGCCTTGATCTCGTCGATGATCGCGTCCTGCCCGCGCGCCATCAGGGCCTTGGTGTTGTCCCAGTCCCCGCGCGCCTGCGCCGCTTTCAGATTCCACGGCTGGTAGCCGTAGAGGTTGGTGAAAATGCGGTCCTTGTCAGCGAGCATCATTCGCTCCGTTCTTCTTCGGCGCATCGCCGCGCGTGGCAAACGCAATCAGCAGCGCGGCAAAGGCAATCGCCCAGGTGCCCAGCGACCCATCGCGCGCCAGATCGAGCATTCCCAGCCCGATCAGCACCGCGCCCACGGCAATCAGGATCGGCTTGAGGGTCATCACCATTCCCCCCGGTAATCGTGGTTCGCCGTCGCCA
>CANCET010000273.1 GCA_947375105.1 Sphingomonadaceae bacterium | reverse complement strand
GACGAGGCTCGCACTCCGCTAATTTACGCCGCGAGTTGTGCCAAATGTTCTGACGACGGACACCCGACGCAGACCATGACCGCAAGAAATGCAGGCAGCGATCCAGTCGTGAAAGACAAGGCGATTTGCACGAGGCCCGATAGAAACAGCGCTGGCAGCAGGATCTTGCGCACGCCGAACCGGTCGATGGCACGCCCGGCAAACGGTGAGCTTATCCCGACGATCGTTGCCACCATCAGCATCAGCAAAGGGAATGTCGCGCGGTCGAGCCCGAATTGCTGCCCAACCGGCACCATGAACAGGCCAATCGGCGGTGCGATCACCGATGTCGGTCCGACCAGAAAGCCGAAGGTTGCGCCAATGACCACCGGAATGGACCTGGCATTCAGTTCGCGCGGCGGATGGCCGGGCGCTTTCATGCGCTTTCGCCTGCGCCACTATGGACAGCGTCCAGGCCGAGCAGGCGCTGGGCGTTGCCGCCGAGGATTGCGTTTCGCGGTGCATCGCTTAGCGCGTCGTGGAAGCCAACCGGGTCGGGCTCGGCCATGTCGAAGGGATAGTCGCTGCCGAGGCAGAGCCGCTCTGGCCCCCACTTTTCGAGCAGTGCTGCCAGCTGCTTGCGGTCGAACACGAGCGTATCGAAATAGAGCTGCCTCAGATACGCGCTCGGCGGGCGAGAAATGCACGTCTGGCAGTCTTCGCGGTGATGGTAGGCATGCTCCCAGCGTCCTGCGTACGCCCCGATAAATCCACCGCCGTGCGCCACGCAGACTTTCAGACCCGGATGGCGATCGAGCACGCCTCCGAACACGAGATGCGAGACGGCGATGGTCGTATCGAGCGGATTTCCAATGACATTGGCGAGGTGATACTTGCCTAGCCGCTTGGGTTCGGTGAACCCCATCGGGTGCATGAACAGAAGCATGCCCAGCTCTTCCGCCGCTTGGAAGAAGGGCGCGAATGCCGGATCGTCGTAGTCGCGGCCTGCGACATTCGTACCGATCTCGATCCCACGAAAACCGAGCTCCTTTGAGCAGCGCCGCATTTCCGCGGCCGCCTCGGCGGGGTCCTGCATCGGTACGGTGCCCAGGGCCATCAGTCGCGATGGTTCCCGCGATACGGCCTCTGCCAGCGCATCGTTGATCTCAGTGGCCGCCGCACGCGTACACTCCAGCGGCGCGGCATAGAAATACTGACCGGGATTGGGCGACATCACCTGCATGTCGATTCCCAGCCGGTCCATGTCGGTCAGGCGAACATCGATTCCGTTCAGCTGCGGTGCGATTGCTCGCATCATCGAGGCATTGACCGTGTCCGACAGCGACGGATTTGCGGGCAGCGCAAAGTGGTATTCTGCCGGAACGTGCCGACTGGCAGCCGGCACCCCGAGATGGCAGTGGATGTCGATTACCGGGCCGCCATCGGACCGCCCTCGGGATGCAGCGGATTCCCGGGCCTCAGCGGCACCGGTCCCGCAGGTAATGATTTCAGTCTCCGCCACGATCAATGGTCTGATGACGAAGGAGCAGGGACGTAATCCGGCGCAAAGCTGATATCCCATGGACTGTCATCCATCAGGAAGTCCGGGATATTGGAAACCCAAGAAGCTGTCCCGAACGCCGAGTGCCATACGCGCGGCACCCAGCTGTCATCGAGCGCGTCGGAATCCGCTCCATACTCTGCTTCACCGCCAGCGGGACAGGGCAGATAGACGAACAGCGAGCTCGCAATCCGGTGACGGCCGAGGCCCCAATTCGATTTCGGCCAACCCTTCCGCTCCATATAGTTGGCACCAACCATGATCTCGTCGATGTCCTCGACGCCGAAATTGGTGTGGTTGAACCGAACTTTGCCATCGAGACCCGGGAACGGCAGGCTGGCATTGAACCAATACATCGTATGGTGACCGCTCGTGCCATCGGCCCGCCCAAAGATGCCGAAGCCCTTCTGGAAATCCGAAGCCCGGAAATTCAGCCGATCGCGATAGAAGGCAAAGCCGCGCTCAGGGTCGGTAGAGGTGAACACCACATGCTGAATCGTCTTGGGAATGGCGCGCGTGCGCCATTTACGATGCAGGTTGACGCGCTGGATATTGTCATGAGCATTGAGTGCGTCAGGCGCTGCCCAAACTGGACGGCGGGCGAAGACCCTGAGACCCAGTGCGATGCCGTCATCGTCGAAGAAAAAGGCTGCCCCATCAGCTTCGCGACGAACCTCCCGGTCCACTTCGACTTTCTTGACCAGCTCTTCCAGCTCCGCCTGGCTGGTTACGCCGTAGATGACCTGCTGTACGCCGTAGCCGACAAGCGCCTGACCCGGAACTTGCGCGTCCTCTAACGCGCGAACGATAACGTTTGATCCCTCGGCAAGTCGGAAATGCGCTTCATCGTCAGAGGATGAGGCCAGCGGCAGACCGAAATCCTCGAAGTACCTGGTGCAAAGGGCAACGTCTTCAACGCCATAGATGATCGTTTCGATGCCATTGATGGCCATGCCGGCACTCCCCACACGTTAGCTTGTTGGGCAGTGGTCTAGAGTTCGACCCTCCATTTGTTAAATCATTTGAATACATGCTAATCATTCGAAATTCAGATTGTCCGGTGAAAACATCGGAAATTCGGATTGATGAAATCCATTTATGTAATTTTGTGAATATGTCGCTTGCGCCTAGTTTCCCGCCAAAGATCGGTGGGAGAAGGCATGATGGGGGAAAATCGAGGCACGTTTCGGCAGCGGATGCCGACCTGCTTCGGGCCCGCGCCAAGCCCGCGCCAGGATGCACGCGGTGCGCCGTGGTCCAATCCCATAGCCCGGATCACGTCGATCACTGCGAGCTTTTTGACTGAGGCCGAGGTCCTGCAATCGCTGCTACCCGAGGGGGCCGAGCTCTTCGGTGAGCCGGTCGTAACCGTCGAATTCATGTATATTCGCGAGCTGCAGTGGCTGGCCGGGCGGGGATACAACACGCTGGGAGTGCGCTTCCCTATTGCTGTGGCCGCTGGCGAGGGTCAGGTCAAAGGCCCGTTCCTGACAGTACTATGGGAAAATCTTGCCGATCCTATCCTGACTGGCCGTGAGGAACTGGGTTTTGCCAAGCTCTACTGCGAGTTGCCACCGGCGACCACGTTGAGCCGAACCACCACCTGCCGGGCATCGTGGGATGGCCATGGCTTTTGCCAGCTCTCGCTGAGGGATGCCGAAGATGCGGCCATGGGTGCATCGAAGGATGATGGTCTCCTGCATTTCGCCGCCATGCCGCGCATCGGCGTCGCCGGCGAAGCGGCTTCGCAAGGCTGGGCGATCACGCCCCCCTCACCCTCGATCGAAATACTGAGCCATCAGCGGGGAACGGCGGACGTCCATTTTGTGAAATCGTCGTGGGAGCAATTGCCCACCCTGGCGCATATCGTGAACCGTCTGGCCGCTCTCCCGGTTGTTGAGCCTCGCGGCGGCACGATCACCGAATTGCGCAGCGACACCTCGCTCCACAATCACAGACTGCT
>CANCET010000272.1 GCA_947375105.1 Sphingomonadaceae bacterium | reverse complement strand
ACCAATTTCATCGAGGCGCAGTCTTATCTTTCGCGCACCGTTTCGCGGCTTGGCGGGGCAAGCAAGGCGTTCCGCATGCTGCTTCAGTCGCTGATCCTGTCCGTCGGCGCGCTGCTGGTGATCGACGGTCAGGCCAGCGGCGGCGTGATCCTCGCTTCCTCGGTGCTTTCGGGCCGCGCGCTGGCGCCGGTCGATCAGGCGATCGCCAACTGGAAGGGCCTCGTTGCCGCGCGCACCGGCTGGGGCCGCATCGCGCAGGCCGTCGCCACGTTCCGCAAGCCCGCCGCGCGCGGGGTAACGCTGGAACGCCCCTCGGCAGAGCTTTCGGTGCGTGACATCTGGGTGGCACCCCCGGGCACGCAGCGCTTCACGCTTTCGGGCGTCTCGTTCACGCTCACGCCTGGGCAGGTGCTTGCGGTCATCGGGCCGAGTGCGGCCGGCAAGACCACACTGGTGCGCGCGATTCTCGGCATCTGGAAGCCCAACCGCGGCGAAGTGCGGCTCGACGGTGCAACGCTTGACCAGTGGGATCAGGAAACGCTCGGCAGCTATTTCGGGTATGTTCCGCAGACGGTCGACCTCGTCGACGGCACCATCGGCCAGAACATCGCCCGCTTCGATCCCGAGGCAACGTCCGACGGCATCATGGCTGCGGCCAAGGCTGCTGGGATGCACGAAGTGATCCTCGCCCTGCCCGACGGGTATGAAACGCCGGTTTCGGCCGGCGCGGTCGAGCTTTCCGCCGGCCAGCGCCAGCGCGTCGGCCTTGCCCGCGCGCTTTATGGGGATCCGTTCCTCCTCGTGCTCGACGAGGCCAATTCCAACCTCGATGCAGCGGGCGATGCCGCGCTGGCCAATGCCATCGCCGGCATGCGGGCGCGCGGCGGGATTGTCATCATGATCACGCACCGGCCTGCCACGCTCGGCCCGTCGACGCATCTTGCCGTGATCAACAGCGGCCGGCTCGCCGATTTCGGCCCGCGCGATGAAGTGATGCAGCGCATGCAGGCCCAAAACTCGCCGAATCAGGTTCCGCAGGGCGCCGCTCCGGGCACCACCAAGGAAACCACCGCATGAACATGCCCACCACTATTTCCGATCCCGCACGCCAGCTGCTGCCGGCGTTCGGAGAGGACGGAGCGGACAAAGCCAAGGCGCCGGTCCTGCTCAAGCGGCTGCTGATGACAGTCGGCGGATTGCTGCTCGTGCTGCTCGTGCTGGCTGCGGTGATCCCGATGGGCGGCGCAGTGATCGGCGGCGGCTCGGTCGGCGTTGAATCGCGCGTCAAGCGGATCGCCCACCCCACGGGCGGCGTGATCAAGGCAATCTACGTGCGCAACGGCGAACATGTCACACGAGGGCAGCTCCTGATGCGGCTCGATGACCGGGTGACCGGCGCTGACGCGACCTATTCCAACCTCACGGTCGAGCAATTGCTGGCGCAGCGCGCGCGTCTGGAAGCAGAGCGGCTGGGTTCGGGCAAGCTGGTGTTCCCGCCCGAACTCACCGGTTCGACCAACCCCAGCGCCGCCAAGGCCATGGCCGACGAAAACCGCCTGTTCGCGATCCGGCAGACCGAAGAAGCGGGCCTGCGCGCCCAGCTGGCGGCACGCGTGCTTCAGTACAACGAGGAAATCCGCGGGCTGGAAGCGCAGATGGCCGCGCTCAAGCAGCAGCGCAAGCTGATCGAGCCCGAACGGCAGGGCGTGAAGGACTTGTGGGACAAGCAGCTCGTCACGATCAACCGCCTGAACCAGCTCGAACGCACCGCGGTCGATCTTGATGGCAATGTCGGTTCGCTGCAGGCGCAGATCGCGCAGGCCCGCGCCCGGATCACCGAAGCGCAGGAGCAGTCGATCCAGCTGAGCCAGACCCGGCGCGTCCAGGCAGGTACCGATCTCGCGCAAGTCAACACGGCGCTCAACCAGCAGCAGCTGCGCAGCGTGGCCGCCTCCGATCAGCAGGACCGCAGCGAAATCCGCGCACCCTACACCGGCGTGATCGAAAAGATCGCCTTCGCCGCCATGGGCGACGTGGTGCGCCCGGCAGAACCGATCATGGAAATCGTGCCCGATCAGGATACCTTCGTGGTCGAAGCGATGATCAGCCCGGCGGATATCGATCAGATCATGCGCGGTCAGGCTTCGCGCGTGCGGTTCACCTCGTTCAACCGGCCGACGACACCGGAAATCCTTGGCAAGGTCACTTATGTGGCGACCGACCGCACAGAAAATCCGGAATCGAAGCAGGCCTTCTACATGGTCCGCATCGAAGTCGATCAGGCGGAGGTGAAGAAGCAAGGCTTCGTGCTGCGCAGTGGCATGCCGGCCGAAGTCTACATCGAAACGGGCAATCGTTCGATGCTGTCCTATCTCTCGAAGCCGTTCATGGATCAGTTCATGCGCGCCTTCCGCGACAATTGAGCAGCCAGTGATGGTCCCCCTGCCCCCCCGTTTCATGCCCCCCCGCTTCATGCTTCGCTCAACACCCTTGCGCGCCGCGCTTCTGGCCGCCTGTGCTGCCGGAACCGCGCTCGCTCCGGCCTTTGCGCAGGACGTGCCTGCCTCGGCTCCGGTGCAGGGCCCGCCTGATATCGGCGCGCCGAGCGGCAGCTATGGGACGGATGATCCCGACAGCGCGCGCGACAAGGGCGATTCGAATAGCGCCGCCGCGGACGGCAGCGACGATACCGCGATGTCCGAAACCGACCGGATTGCGATCCGCCCGGAACTGCCGGAGGAAACCCCGGCCGATGTCGCCGAACGGGCAGAAAGCGGCGCACCGGTCACCTCGCTCACCGATGCCCTGCGCCTCGCCTACTGGACGGCGCCCTCGCTGCTGGCCCAGCGCGCAACGGTGAAAAGCTACGACTATCGCATCGCGCAGGCCCGTGCGGGCTACGGCCCCAAGCTCAACTACAGCCTTGCCTCGACCTTCCAGCACGACAGCTTCGACCAGCGCTCCGGCCGTGCGCCGCTGGTCTTCTCGGGCTGGACCACGACTGCCTCTGCCATCCTGACGCAGCCGCTGTTCACCTTCGGCCGCAATGCGTCGCAGGAGCGCAGTTCGACCGCGCAGCTTGATTTCCAGCGGCAGGTGCTGCGCTCGACCGAACAGCAGGCGCTGCTCGATGCGATCACCGCCTATATCGGCGTGCTGCGCGACCGCGCCTCGGTCATCATCGCCAAGGACAACCTTGCCGCGCTCGAACGCCAGCTGAGCGACAACAAGGCGCGGCTTGCGGTGCGCGAAGTCACCGCGACCGATGTGCAGCAGATTGGCACCCGCGTGTCGCTTGGCCAGGCTCAGGTCTATTCCGCGCAGCGCGACGCCGCTTCGAGCGAGGCGACGTTCCTGCGCATGGTTGGCGTGCCGGCAGGTGAACTCGTGGCACCCAATCCGCTCCAATTGCCAGTTCGCCAGCTCGAAGAGGCCTATGCCTTTGCCGAGATGCACAGCCCGATCGTGCTGGCTGCGCAGGCCAGAGAGAAAGTTTCACGGGCCAGCGTTGCCGCGGCCAAG
>CANCET010000271.1 GCA_947375105.1 Sphingomonadaceae bacterium | reverse complement strand
GGCCTCATCGAGCAAGACTTGCCGCTTGACCGAACTGTCGACGATCCCGCCAACCACATCGCCCGTCAGCTTCCCGTCATGGACGCCCAGCCGGTTGGCCACGACATGCTCGAAACCCAGCAGTTCCGCCACCGGATCGGCAAAGGCGTGGAAACCACCCGTCACCAGCACGGTCCGGCACCCCTGTGCCTTCAAGGTCGCGACAAGTGTGCGCGCGCCGTCCATCGGGCGGATGCGCTCTTCCAGACACTGCGCAATCGCGCTTTCGGACAAGTCCTTCAGCAGCCCCACCCGCTCAGCCAGCGCCGCCGCAAAATCGAGTTCGCCGCGCATCGCCCGCTCGGTGATCGCGGCGATCCGCTCCTTGAGGCCGGCGAAATCGGCCAGCTCGTCGATGCATTCCTGCCCGATCATGGTCGAATCCATGTCCGAGACGAACAGGCGCGGCACTTCGATTGCTTCGCGCGAGAGCAGCAGATCGCACTCCGGAAAGCACTGGTCGAGAATGCGCCGCACCGCGCCGACATCGGGCGAAGCCGCCTCTTCGATCAGCTCCAGCTCAAGCACGTCGTCCACCTCGGGCAACATCCCGGCCCCGGCCACTTCCCAGCCCTGCGCCTCGATCATTTCCATGGCGAGCGCAAGATTGTCACCAAGCGTCTCGGGCTCTGCTATCAGCCGTGCGATGAGCACCGATCATTCCCCTATCAAGGCAGCCGATCTGCCGCCGCTCGCGCTCATCGCAGGGCCAACGGCGAGCGGCAAGAGCGATCTCGCCGTGCGCGCCGCGCTTGCGCACGAGGCGGCGGGCGGCAAGGCGGTGGTCATCAACGCCGACAGTGCGCAAGTCTATGCCGATCTCGCCATGCTCAGCGCGCGCCCCACCGAGGACGAGATGCGCGGCGTGCCCCACCGCCTGTTCGGCGCGTGGGACGGGGCCGATCCCTGCTCCGCCGCCGATTGGGCCGAGGCCGCCCGCGCAGAAATCACCGCCGCGCACGAACAAGGCGCGCTCCCCATTCTGGTCGGCGGCACTGGCCTTTATATCCGCACCCTGCTCGATGGCATTGCGCCCGTCCCCGCCATCGAAGCGGACGTGCGCGCCGAAGTCCGCGCCATGCCGGTCGCCGAAGCTTATGCGGCGCTTGTCGCCGAGGACCCTGCGCGCGCGGCCGCACTCGCTCCGGCAGACGGTGCCCGCATCGCGCGCGCACTCGAAGTCGTGCGCTCCACCGGCCGCCCGCTTGCGGATTGGCAGGCCGATCTCGCTGGCGGCATTGGCGACAAGGTCGCGCTCCGCCCGCTCATTCTCATGCCCGATCGCGCGTGGCTCTATGAGCGTTGCGACCGGCGGTTTGCCATGATGTGGCAAGGCGGCGCAGTGGCTGAAGTCGAGGCCCTGCTCGCGCGGGGTCTGGATCCTGCGCTCCCCGTCATGCGGGCCATCGGCGTTTGCGAAATCGCTGATTTCCTTGCCGGAACGCTCAGCGAGGCAGACGCCGTCGCTGCCGGCAGCCAGTCCACGCGGCGCTATGCCAAGCGCCAATACACCTGGTTGCGCCACCAGCCACCCGCCGCATGGCCGCGGGTGACGTTGGAAAATTCTCCACCCGACACCTTGATTGAAGCATTATTACGCGGTTAGCGGTTGACACGGCATTTTATGTCGCCTAGGCCGAACTTACCGCAGGCCAAGGATTCCAGTCCCGTCCTGCGCCATGCTTGGCCCGGTGCAGTCCGTTTCTGCTCCGGGCCGCATTTTTTGCGGGTTTTCGTGGGAATTGGCCCACATTCCGGCAGATTTTGGTTTGAATGGAGGGTGCAGCGCGGCTAACGCGCCCCCTTCGCAGCGGCACTCGGGGAAAGCCCAACAGGGTATTACCGGGCCGGAAAGGGAATTCAGCGTGAAGAACGAGCGCAGCGGCGCGCAAATCCTGGTCGAAAGCCTGGTCGCACAGGGGGTCGAATGCGTGTTCGGCTATCCCGGCGGTGCCGTGCTGCCGATCTATGATGCCCTGTTCGGCGACGAACGGATCCGCCACATTCTCGTCCGCCACGAAGCCGGTGCGGCCCATGCCGCCGAAGGCTATGCGCGCGCCACGGGCAAGCCGGGCGTTGTGCTCGTCACCTCGGGCCCGGGCGCGACCAATGCCGTCACCGGGATCGCCGATGCGTTCATGGATTCGATTCCGCTGGTCGTCATCACCGGCCAGGTGCCCACCGCGCTGATCGGCTCGGATGCGTTCCAGGAGTGCGACACCGTCGGCATCACGCGCCACTGCACCAAGCACAACTACCTTGTGAAGGATCCCGATCAGCTGGGCGAGATCGTGGCCGAGGCGTTCCGCATTGCCACCGAAGGGCGCCCCGGCCCGGTCGTGATCGACATCCCCAAGGACGTCCAGATCGGCCTCGCCCCGTGGACGGGCAAGCCCGCGCGCGAACGCACGCGCTACAACCCGCAGGTTGAGGGCGCGCGCGAGGATATCGCGCTGGCCGTGCAGATGATCGCCGCCGCGCAGACGCCGATCTTCTACACCGGCGGCGGCGTGATCAATTCGGGCCCAGAGGCGACCGCCCTGCTGCGCGAATTGCAGGCGCTCACCGGCGCGCCGGTCACCTCCACGCTCATGGGCCTCGGCGCTTTCCCGGCAGAGCACCCGGCGTGGCTGGGCATGCTCGGCATGCACGGCACGTATGAAGCCAACATGGCGATGAACCGCGCCGATCTGATCGTCGCCATCGGCGCGCGTTTCGATGACCGTGTGACCGGCCGGCTCGATGCCTTCTCGCCGAATTCCAAGCGCATCCACATCGATATCGACCGCGCCTCGATCAACAAGACAGTGCGCGCCGATCTCCCTATCGTTGGTGATTGCGCCAAGGTGCTGCGCCAACTGATCGACGCGTGGCACGCAGCGCATCACGAAGCGGCCGACCTCACGGAATGGTTCGCCCGGATCGACGGCTGGCGCGCGCGCAAGAGCCTCGCCTACCCGCACCGCAGCGAGGCGATCATGCCGCAGTACGCGGTCGAGCGGCTCTATGCCCTCACCCGCCAGCACGACCCGATCATCACGACGGAAGTCGGCCAGCACCAGATGTGGGCGGCGCAGTATTTCAACTTCTCGGGGCCCAACAAGTGGCTCACTTCGGGCGGCCTCGGCACGATGGGCTATGGCCTGCCCGCCGCCATCGGCGCGCAAGTCGGCTTCCCTGATGCGCTGGTGATCGACATCGCGGGCGATGCCTCGATCCAGATGAACATTCAGGAACTCGGCACTGCCACGCAGTACCGCCTGCCGGTCAAGGTGTTCGTGCTCAACAACGAATGGATGGGCATGGTCCGCCAGTGGCAGGAACTGACTTACGAGAGCCGCTATTCGAACTCGTACTCGGACAGCCTGCCCGATTTCGTGAAGCTCGCCGAAGCCTATGGCTGGAAGGGCATCCGCATCACCAATGAAAGCGAGCTCGATGCCGGCATCCAGGCGATGATCGACCATCCCGGCCCGGTTTTCGTCGATTGCCTCGTCGCCAAGGAAGTGAACT
>CANCET010000270.1 GCA_947375105.1 Sphingomonadaceae bacterium | reverse complement strand
CATTGCCCGCCCAAGCAGGTCATCGTGGGGTCAGCCGACTTCAGGCTCGTGACCCGGACTTCTTTCCCGGCATGGCCCTCGCGCTTCCCCTGGGCATCCAGCACGTGCTGGCGATGTTTGTCTCCAATCTCACGCCGCCGATCATCATTGCAGGGGCGGCGGGCTTCGGGTTTGGATCGGCGGACCCTTCGCAGCTGATCTACATGATCCAGATGGCGATGCTGTTTGCCGGGATCGCCACGCTGATGCAGACGGTCGGCTTCGGTCCGATCGGTGCGCGGCTGCCGCTGGTGCAGGGCACGAGCTTTGCGTTCATCCCGGTGATGATCCCGATTGTGGCGGGGCGCGGCGTCGGCGCCATGGCGGAGTTGACGACGGCGGCGCTGATCGGCGGGCTGGTCCACGGGGCCCTCAGCGTCTTCGTTGGCCGCGTGCGCTTTGCCTTGCCGCCGCTGATTACCGGACTTGTCGTGCTGATGATCGGTCTCTCGCTGATGCGGATCGGGGTGCAGTATTCCGCCGGCGGAGTTCCTGCGGTGGGTACGCCGGCGTTCGGCGCGGGGACGAGCTGGTTGCTGGCGGGCGTTGTCGTGCTGGCGACGCTGGGGCTCAAGTTCTTCGCGCGGGGGATCTGGTCGACCGCATCGGTGCTACTGGGGCTGCTGGCAGGCTACGGCGCGGCGCTGGTGATGGGGCGGGTTTCGTTTGCGGCGGTGGCGACGGCTCCGTTGGTGATGGTGCCGCAGCCGTTCCATTTCGGCTTTGCGCTCTCGGCTTCGGCGATCCTCGGTTTCGTGCTGACGGGGTTCGTCTCCTCGATCGAGTCCATCGGCGATGTCGAGGCGATCTGCGAGGGGACGGCAGGGCGGCCTGCAACCGATGCGGAACTGAAGGGCGCCGTGGCGGCGGACGGTGCGGGAACGGCATTGGCCGCCATTTTCGGTGCGATGCCCAACACGACCTTCAGCCAGAACGTGGGGCTGATCGCGATCACCGGCATGATGAGCCGGCATGTGGTGACGCTTGGCGCACTGTTCCTGATCGTGTGCGGGCTGGCACCCAAGATCGGCGCGGTGATTACCACGATCCCCATCGAAGTACTGGGCGGCGGGGTGATCGTGATGTTCGGGATGGTCGCTTCGGCGGCACTTTCGATGCTGTCGGGCGTCACGTGGAATCAGCGCAACATGCTGGTGTTCGGGGTCAGCCTCTCGCTTGCGCTGGGCTTGCAGCTCGAGCCGGCGACCTTGGCGCATCTGCCCGAGACGGCGCGGATGCTGCTCTCGTCGGGCGTGTTGCCCGCGGCGATCCTCGCCATCGTGCTCAATCTGGTGCTGCCGCCAGAGGTTCTGGATGAGGCGGCAGACGGGGCAGCGGATGGAGAGAGCCCAGCCGGTGTCGTTCTCGCGGGGGATGGAGCCTGACGCCATGGTGACGCGCGCGCTGATATTTGCAACACACTGCTCGTTTAAGTGCGTCTGCCCGGCCGGGTTTGGCGCGGCATAGCGGCGGGATCCATGGCCAGACGCATCACGATACCCAAGGTTGACCCATTCCTGCTGTGGCTGGTGGGCTGTGTCGTGGCTGCGAGCCTGCTGCCCGCGCGCGGCGCTGTGCTGGCGGCGTTCGACACAGCCGCGAATGCGGCCATCGTGCTCTTGTTTTTCCTCCACGGCGCCAAGCTCTCGCGCGAGGCGGTGCTGGCGGGCATGGGGCATTGGCGGCTGCACCTGATGGCGCTTGCCTTTACCTATGTGCTGTTCCCCGTGCTCGGGCTGGCGGCGGCGGCGCTGACCGGGCGAGTGATCGATCCATCGCTGGCGGTGGGGCTGCTGTTCCTCGCGCTGCTGCCCTCGACGGTGCAAAGTTCGATCGCGTTCACGGCGATGGCGGGGGGCAATGTCGCCGCGGCTGTGTGCAGCGCCTCGCTTTCCAATCTGGTGGGTATCGTGCTGACGCCGCTGCTGGTGGCTGTGTTCATTCACTCCGGAGGTGCCGGGGGCGGCATGGATGGGCTTGCCTCGGTGCAGAAGATCGCGGTTCAGCTGCTGCTGCCGTTCGTGGCCGGGCACTTGCTGCGGCCGCTGATCGGCTCGTGGATCGACCGGCACAAGAAGCTGCTCCAGCCGGTGGACCGGTCCTCGGTGCTGCTGGTAGTCTATTCGGCCTTCAGCGCGGCGGTGGTGAATGGGGTATGGCAGCGCGTGGGGCCGTTCGATCTCGCCGTGCTGCTGGCAGCTTCGGCCGTGATCCTGGGGATCGTGATTGCGGTGAACGGCATCGTGGCGCGCGCGGCTGGTCTGGCGCGCGAGGATGCCATCGTGCTGCTGTTCTGCGGTTCGAAGAAGAGCCTCGTTTCGGGCGTGCCGATGGCGGGCGCGCTGTTTGCCCCGGCGCAAGTGGGCATGGTGATCTTGCCGCTGATGATCTTCCACCAGTTGCAGCTGTTCGTCTGCGCGTGGCTGGCAGGGCGCTGGCGGCGCGAGCTGGACGCGGCGGCTTCGGCGACACTGCTCCCGCCGCAGGACGAGGCGGCGATGCTGGCGCGGGCGGGTGCGATTGGCTTGCCGGTGCCGGAGCAATGCCGCCCGCAGGTGAATGCCAACCTGGCGCTGCTCACCCGGCATGCGCGGATCGCGCTGGGCGAGGACGGCGCATGAGGACCGCAACGGAGATTGCTGCTGCGGTGCGCAGCGGGGAAATTACCGCGACGCGGGTCGCCTTGCGCACGCTCGATGCGCTGGCCGCCGATCCCCATGTGGCGGTGACGCGGGTGCTGGCCGAGCGAGCGCTGGCCGAGGCGGCGGCGGTTGATGCGAAGCGCGCGCTGGGGGCCGATCCCGGGCCGCTGGCGGGCGTGCCTTATGGCGTGAAGGACCTGTTCGACGTGGTGGGGCTGCCGACAACTGCGGGCTCTGCCGCGCGGGCGGCGGGCCCCACGGCAGGCGCGGATGCGGAAGCGGTGCAGCGGCTGCATGCGGCGGGCGCGGTGCTGTGCGCCACGCTCAATATGGATGCCTTCGCCTATGGCTTTGCCACGGTGAACGCGGATTATGGGACGACGCGCAATCCGCATGATCCGGCGCGGCTGGCGGGCGGTTCCTCCGGCGGATCGGCGGCGGCGGTGGCAGCGCGGCTGCTGCCCTTTGCGCTGGGTTCGGATACCAATGGTTCGGTGCGCATTCCGGCCAGCTTGTGCGGGCTTTATGGGCTGCGGCCGGCGCGGGGCGATCTGCCGCTGGCTGGAACATTCCCGTTTGCCGCAAGCTTTGACGAGATCGGCCCGTTTGCGGCGGATCTGGGCGATCTGGCGCTCGTTTGGGCAGCGCTGCGGGGAAGCGCGGTTTCGCTTGGCCAAGGCGCGCTGCGGGTGGCGCGGCTTGGCGGGCGGTTTCGCGAAAATGCCGATCCGGCGCAGTTGGCGGCGATCGATGCGATTGCGCCCGGTGCGCCGCTGATCGAGCTGCCCGATGTAGCGCGGGCGCGCAGCGCGGCCTTCGTGATGACCGCCTATGAAGGCGGAATGCTGCACCGCGAGGCACTGGCCACCGATCCCTTCGCCTATGATCCCGCTGTGCGCGACCGGCTGATCGCGGGGGCCTTGC
>CANCET010000269.1 GCA_947375105.1 Sphingomonadaceae bacterium | reverse complement strand
GGATCATAGCCGACGGTGCGATCGGACGTGCCGCCGATGATCAGAAGCGGCGCCTTCACGCCGCCAAGGCCAGTTGCGCCCCATGCCGCCCAGGGCGCACCGCCGGCGGGCGCGATGGCGACGACCGCCTTGATCGCGGGGTCATGCAGCGCGGCCACTTCGGGTCCGGTGCCGGTGTAGCGGTCGACGAGGGCCGCCGGGAGGCGCTTGACTGCGGGGCTGGCGGCATCGAGCTGCGCGCCCGCCACCGTGATCGCGCCGTAGCCGCCGAACGAATAGCCTGCGAGCGCAATCCGCGTGGTATCGCCGAGCGGACCGAGCAGGCCGGCGCGGATGCGGCGCAGCACGAACGTGATATCGAGCGGTCGGCGGATCAGCGTTGCCGGCGTCTGCGCGGTATCGGTGATCGGCGGATCGCGGTGGCGGATCGCGACGACGACATAGCCCTTCGTCGCAAGGTTCTCACCCAGCCACGAGAGCATGACCGGATCGTTGTTGTAGCCATGCGAGAGGAGGACGATGGGATAGCCGTGTCCGGCGGGCTTGGCATCGGTCACGGCCAGCGCCGGAACGGTGAAATAGGCCGGCGGCTTTGGCGGCTCGGATACGAGGCTGGCGCGGTAAGTCGCGCGGCGGTCCGCGGGCGCGACATGCGCGGGATACCAGATCACCAGCGGCATCGTGCGATCAGCCCGAACCAGCACGCCCTTGGCAAGGCTGCCGAGCGGATCGACCGCATTCTTGTCCACCACCGTCTTTTCAATCACGCCGACGCCATTGGGGCCAAGCGCTGCAAGCGCAGGCGCGCCAATTTCAGGAATACTGGGGGGCGCGGCTTCTGCCGGGAAAGCCGCGACGGACGAGGCGGTCAACATCGCCGCGAAAACCGAAAGCGGCCTCAAGTGCGAATCGTCCGGGCAGCAGATAAAGAGGCGCAGAATGGCCCGCATTCAGGGTGGTTCCTTGGGGTTTCCCGGTCATGCGCCGGGTTTGGCCTTGCCTCTCGCATAGCCCCTGTTACCGCATTTACCGCGCTGGGCGCTATCTTCTATTCGCATTTGCATTTGCAATGGCTGCATTTGTTCACAGCCTGTTGGGCCGCTATGCAGCGCCCGCATAAACGAAGGGCCTGACCTTGAGCGGTAACGTACCCGAGACCTATGACTTGCTGATCGTTGGCGGGGGAATCAATGGCGCAGGCATCGCGCGCGATGCTGCCGGGCGCGGGTTGTCCGTGCTGCTGGTGGAGCAGGAGGATCTGGCAAGCCACACCTCTTCTGCCAGCACCAAATTGATCCACGGCGGGCTGCGCTATCTGGAATACTACGAATTCCGCCTGGTGCGCGAGGCGCTGATCGAGCGCGAGCGGCTGCTGGGTATGGCGCCGCACATCATCTGGCCGCTTGCGTTCGTGCTGCCGCAGCTGAATTCGCCGCGCCCCGCATGGCTCGTGCGGCTGGGCCTGTTCCTTTACGACCACCTCGGCGGCCGCAAGAAGCTGCCCGCGACGCGGACGGTCAATCTTGCCAGCTCGCCGCTGGGCAATGGCATGAAACCCGGCGCGAAGACCGCGTTCGTCTATTCGGACTGCTGGGTGGAAGACAGCCGCCTCGTCGTGCTCAACGCGCGTGATGCCGCCGAGCGCGGTGCGAAGATCGAGACCCGCACGAAGCTGCTTTCCGCGCAGCGCGAAGGGGCGCTGTGGCAGGCCGAGATCACTGGCGATGGCGGCACGCGCACCGTGATGGCGCGCGGTCTCGTCAATGCGGCGGGGCCGTGGGTTGAAGACGTGCTGCAGCGCGCTGCAAGCGCAAGCCAGGACCGCGGCGTACGCCTGATCAAGGGCAGCCATATCGTCGTGCCCAAGCTCTATGAAGGCGATCATGCCTTCCTGCTGCAGAACCCGGACCGCCGCGTCGTCTTTGCGATCCCCTACGAGCACGATTACACGCTGATCGGCACAACCGACGAACCGTGGTCCGGCCTGCCCGGCAAGGCGCACATCTCACCCGAGGAAACCGACTACTTGTGCGAGACGGTGCGGCGCTATTTTGCGCGGGAGATCCACCCCGAGGACGTGGTGTGGAGCTACGCAGGGATCCGCCCGCTCTATGACGACCACGCCGCGAGCGCCTCTGCGGTAACGCGCGACTACGTGCTCGATCTTGATTGCGGGGATGGCAAAGCGCCGCTGCTCAGCGTGTTCGGCGGCAAGATCACCACCTATCGCAAGCTGGCCGAGCACGCGATGGAGAAGCTCGTGCCGTTTTACGCCGGCGCGAAGGGCGATTGGACGGCGGGTGTGGACTTGCCCGGCGGCGACATCCCCGGCGATGACTTCGCGCGCTTCGTGGGCACTCTGGTGGCGGCGCACCCTGCCCTGCCCGCTGCGCTGCTCACCCGCCTCGCCCGGGCCTATGGCACGCGCGCCAAGGCCATACTCGGCACCGCGCAGACCATGGACGCGCTGGGGCAGGACTTCGGCGGCGGGCTGACACAGGCCGAAGTCGATTACCTTGCCGATCAGGAATGGGTCCGCAGCGCCGAGGACGCGCTGTATCGCCGCAGCAAGCTCGGACTCCATGTGCCGTCCGGCACGGCAGCGGCGGTGGACACGTACCTCGCGGCGCGCCATCCGGCACCGGCAGCAGTTTCGCCAGCCTGAAGCGCGGTTTTCCGCGCGGGGCGCGCGCCGTTTTTGTTTACCATGGCGATGCGAGCTGGCGGGCCTGCCGCGATGGTGGATATCGCGTAAATCCGCGCTTTTCCTGCGCGGCGCCTGCGCAATGATCCGCGCGGCGGTTTAGAACAAGGTTCAAGCCTGCCCTGCATGGTTTGCGGACAGACCGGTCCGCCCGCCGCCGGCGCAGGAGTGCCCATGCCGCTTTATACCAGCGTCTCTCAGGTTACGCGCGTCGCGCTTGCCTCCGATCCCTATATCAAGGGGCTGCAACCCTCGCAGGCGGCGTTCCGCGTGGCGTGGTCGGCGAAGGACGCCGGCGGCGTCACGCAGATCAGCTACAGCTTTCCGTGGGCGGACGGCGTCGCCAGCCTGTTCACCGGCCCCTATGGCCGGGGCGAAAACACCGCCGCCGTGACCGGCGCGGTCAACACTGATCAGGCGGCGCAGATCACCAATGCGTTCGGCGCGTGGGCGAATGTCGCCAACATCGCCTTCACGCAGGTTGCGGAGACGGCGGACGGCCAGGTCGGCGATATCCGCGTCGCGTTCACCTCGGCGGTTTCACCGGGCTACTGGGGCTATTCGCTCGGCGTTTCGGACGGGCTGAGCAATGCCCACGGCGATATCTGGATCGACGACGCCATCATCGGCCAGTCGTTCGAGCCGGGCACCTACAACTTCATGGCGATGATGCACGAGATCGGCCATTCGCTCGGCCTCAAGCATTCGTTCGAGACGCCGAAGATCCCCGCAAGCTTCGACAACCAGCGCTACACGATCATGTCGTACACTTCGCCCGACAAGGTGTGGTGGCGCGATCCGGCCACGGACTCGATGCGCTTCCTGATCAAGACGCCGATGGTCTACGATATCCTCGCGATCCAGAAGGTCTACGGCGCGAACACGAGCTTTCACAAGGGCGACGACAGCTACGCGTTCAATCCGGCAGCGCCCTCGTTCGAGGCGATCTGGGATGCCGGCGGGACGG
>CANCET010000268.1 GCA_947375105.1 Sphingomonadaceae bacterium | reverse complement strand
TCTGCGCCTTGCGCACCGCATCGCTGAGCTGCGACAGCTGGACTTCGTCGAGGCCCTTCTCGCCTGCATCGAGCTCGCTGAGATACCCTGGCATGGCATCGAGCCCGATCCAGCCCGCCAGCCGCGAGGGCCCTTCGATTCGTCCGTCGGCCCGCACCAGCAGGGGCAGCGCGGGCGCCTCCTCGATCATGCGCGAGAGCCGCCGCGCCAGCCGCTGCGACGCATCGGCCCGGGCCAGACGCCCGCGCGCCGAGAGCACAGCCCACGCGGCCGCCAGTGTCCAGGCAGCAAGGACCAGCGCGATCAGGACAAGGGCAAAAGGCGGCAGGACCATCCTTGCTTGGCTAGGGTGCGGCGCAGGAAATTACAATGTCGGCTCAAGCACAAGCTGTGGGATGGCAGCCGAAATCAGGGCCGCGCAAACGCAAGAAAGGCCCGCGCTTGCACGCGGGCCTTCCAGCATTCGGTCCGAGGTCCCACGCTGGGCGGGCCTCGTCATCCAACGATCAGTAGCGATAGTGGTCCGGCTTGAACGGGCCAGCTTCAGGCACGCCGATATACGCCGCCTGCTTGGGCGAGAGCGTGGAAAGCTGCACACCGAGCTTGGCGAGGTGCAGCGCCGCGACCTTCTCGTCGAGGTGCTTGGGCAGCACGTAGACGTCGTTCTTGTACTGCTGGGGGTTGGTGAACAGCTCGATCTGCGCCAGCGTCTGGTTCGTGAAGCTCGCGCTCATCACGAAGCTGGGGTGGCCGGTGGCGCAGCCCAGGTTCACCAGGCGGCCCTTGGCGAGGATGATGATCTGCTTGCCATCCGGGAACTCGACGAGGTCGGTGCCCGGCTTCACTTCGGTCCACTTGTAGTTGTCGAGCGCCGCGATCTGGATCTCGCTGTCGAAGTGGCCGATGTTGCACACGATCGACATGGGCTTCATCGCCTTCATGTGGTCGGCGGTGATCACATCCTCGTTGCCTGTGGCAGTCACGAAGATGTCGCAGCGCTTCACTGCTTCGTCCATCGTGACGACTTCATAGCCTTCCATCGCCGCCTGCAGCGCGCAGATGGGATCGATTTCGGTGACCATGACGCGTGCGCCGCCATTGCGCAGCGACGCGGCCGAGCCCTTGCCGACATCGCCGAAGCCGGCGACGCAGGCGACCTTGCCGGCCAGCATCGCATCGGTGGCGCGGCGGATCGCATCGACGAGCGATTCCTTGCAGCCATAGAGGTTGTCGAACTTCGACTTGGTCACGCTGTCGTTCACGTTGATCGCGGGGAACGGCAGCTTGCCTTCCTTGGCGATCTGGTAAAGCCGGTGCACGCCGGTCGTGGTCTCTTCCGAGACGCCCTTGATGGCCTTGACCGTCTCGGTGAGGTAGCCGGGCTTCTTCTTGAGGAAGGTAGTCAGCGCGCGGACGAACTCGATTTCCTCGGCGTTACTCGGCTCGAACAACGTCTCGCCGGCCTCGACGCGTGCGCCCCACAGCGCGAACATCGTGGCGTCGCCGCCATCGTCAAGGATCATGTTGGCGGTCTGACCGGGAACTTCGGCGTCCCAGGTGAAGATCGAACCGACATAGTCCCAATACTCGGCCAGGCTCTCGCCCTTGATCGCGAAGACCGGCACGCCCGATGCGGCGATCGCGGCGGCGGCGTGGTCCTGCGTCGAGAAGATGTTGCAGGTCGCCCAGCGCACATCGGCACCCAGCGCGGTCAGCGTCTCGATCAGCACGGCGGTCTGGATCGTCATGTGGAGCGAGCCGGTGATGCGCGCACCCTTGAGCGGCTGCGATGCGCCGAATTCCTCGCGCAGCGCCATCAGGCCGGGCATTTCGGTTTCGGCGATCCTGATTTCGGCGCGACCAAAATCGGCAAGGCCGATATCGGCGATCACATAGTCTTTCCGGGCGTCAAGCACGCTGGCCACGAGGCAGTCTCCAAGATTGGGCGTCAAACGACGAAAGGCCCGCCGGGAGGGTGGGCTATCTGTCACCCTCTTAGCGGGCCCGAGGCTTTTGCGCAATTGGTATATAAAGAAGTCTTTATATCACTTGCGGGCAATCCCTGGGGGCAGCAGACTATTTGCGCGGAGGAGCGAGCACGGCGGCGGCGATCTGCACCGGGCAAGCGGCCAGCGCAACGTCTTCGCCGACCAGCATATCCGCGGCATTGGGAAGCGCATCGTCGCCGCTGTCGGCGAGTGCCGACGTCACTTCGCCAAGATCGGCGCAGCCGTAGCCCGCTTGTTCGCCATAGCGATTGGCCATGCGCACGCTGGCTTCGTCGAGCGTCTGGAGCGCGGCGACCGAGCCGACCTGCGCACGCATCTCGCCCAGTATCATCATGTTGGCCTTGCCCAGCACCGGGCGGTGACGCAGCAGGAAGCGATCATACGCCGCGCGGTAATCCTGCGCGGTTCCGCGGCAGCGCAGCGAACCGACCATCAGCATGACGTCAAGCTGGCGAAGCTTGGCGGCCTTGACCAACGTACCCGACCAGCAGGCCGGCGCGGCCAGCGCCGGCGCCGCGGCCGATACCACCAGCGCGCCACCAAGTGCCGCAGCGCAGAGCGCATTTCCCAAGTCGCGAAGCCGCATGTCCCGAATCTCCCCTCGAAAGCCGCCCCGGCTTCGGGAACAAGATTGCGCCTCACGCTTTACCGGTTCTTCAAGACACGCGGTGAAGCGGACTTAACCATGCGCCCTGGCATTTCGCCTGAAGGTGGCGAGTGGTTGCGCTGTCACACACCGCGCCTATATCGACCCTTGCGCATCAACGCACAGATCAACAATCCAACAGAAAGAGGATCCTTGCCCATGACGATTGCGGTTGGAGACAAGCTGCCCGACGTGAAGCTGGTGAAAGCCACGGCCGATGGCATCGATGCGGTGCAGTCCGCCGAATACTTTGCCGGCAAGCGCGTCGCGCTGTTCTCGGTCCCGGGTGCATTCACCCCGACCTGCTCGGCCAAGCACCTGCCCGGCTTCGTGCAGAAGGCCGACGAGATTCGCGCCAAGGGCATCGACGAGATCGCCTGCACCGCGGTCAACGATCCCTTCGTGATGAAGGCCTGGGGCGCGGCTGCCGGTTCGGCCGACGTCACCATGCTGGCGGACGGCAACGGCGATTTCGCCAAGGCGCTCGGCCTGACGATGGATGGCACGGGCTTTGGCCTCGGCATCCGCGGCCAGCGTTTCGCCATGGTTATCAACGACGGGACTGTCGAACAACTCCACGTCGAAGCCCCGGGCGACTTCAAGGTTTCCTCGGCCGAGTATGTGCTCGAGAACCTGTGACGTAATATTCTGTAATACTCATGCCGCAGTGCAGCGCACACTGCACGGCACTGCGGCATGAATTACCCTAAAAGGCCCGAGCTTACGGGCTTGACGACTGTCAGATATTTGCCATCCTCCCTCACGCTGCACCGCACCATGGGGGCATTTGATGGACGGCATCCGAGTCGGGAACCGCATTGTCGGTACCCAGTCACCGGTCACGATCGGGTGGGACAACATTCCGAAGGTCGAAGGCGGGGCGTTCAAGCGCCTGTTCTTCAGCTGGTTCCAGCCCGCTGTCCTCTTCGGCATGGTCGCCTTCTGGTACTACGCGCCCAATTCCATCGCGAAGGCCTCCACGGCGATCGGCATCGGCATCGCCTTCCGCATCCTGCTGCAGATCCTCGAATTCGTGAACCCG
>CANCET010000267.1 GCA_947375105.1 Sphingomonadaceae bacterium | reverse complement strand
GGCAGTGGACTTCATGGCCGCAAGCTCTGCCGCGCCGATCATGCCGTCCGTCTCCGGCGTGGCGGGCACGGCCAGAATCACCCAATCGAATTCGCCCAGCCGCGCGCGCCACTGATCCGGCAGCAGAGTACCCTCGCCAGCGGAACGGCGCACCTTGGTCACCGCAACATCGAAGGCAGCCAGCATGCGGTCGACCAGTTGGCCGATCGCGCCATAGCCGAGGACCAGCGCCTTGGTGCCGGCGAGTTCGACCTTGCCTGGCGAATCCTCCAGCCATTCATGCCGATCCTGTGCACGCACGACCTCACGGTAGCCCTTGGCGACATTGAGCATGCCCATGACGACATATTCGGCAATCGTGATCGCACTGATCCCGGCCCCGTTGGTGAAGACCACGCCGCGCTGCGCCATGAGATCGAGCGGAAAACCATCGATCCCGGCATAAATGCTGGAAAGCCACTTGAGCTTAGTGGCAGACGTGATCGCCTCGACCATCTTCTCTTTGTCGTCGAGATCGAACCAGCCGATCTCGGCCTCGGGCGCCATCTCGATCAGCTCGGCGGTGTGGCGGAAGAAGCGCGGTTCGATCCAGTCTGGCAAGTGCGGCTGGATCAGCGGCGCAGCGAGCGCGGGCATCACGAGAACGGTCATCAGGCTGATCCTTCTGGTTGGTTAGCGGCGGCGGCGCAGTGCGATATCTGCCGCAGTGGTTCGCACCAGACTCGCGCGCAGACCGCCGCGGAAGCCACTCGCAAAAATGTCATCGACCAGCCACTGCCCGTCGATGCGGGCGAACGCGAAACGCAGGCGCTCGCGGCGGCCGGGCGCCTTACCCAGCGTGACACTGACAAGGAGCCGACCGGGGCCGAGCGCACGGCGGGCGGTAATCCGCTCGTGCAGGCCACCCGCGTCCCAGTCCTGGCATTGGCAGAGCCAATCGAAATCGGACAGGTCGTCGACCTCGTCCTCTGGCGTCACCGCGCGCCAGCGCGCGATGAGCGCCTTGAGGCGCGGCGTGAAGACCGGGCGCTCCCACGCGGCATCGTGCATGTCCGCCTGCCGAAACGGTGCGTAGATCGCCGCAATGGCTGCCTCCGGCGTCGGCGCGGTGGCAGCAGCGAGGGCGAGCGCGGCGAGGATCATCCGAGCTTCCACTCCCAGCCGAGCGGATCACCGTCCATCACTTCGACTCCCTTGGCAGCAAGTTCATCCCGCAGCGCATCAGACCGGGCGAAGTCCTTGGCCGCGCGGGCTTCCTTGCGGGCAGCGAGAGTGGCTTCGATTTCGGCTTCGGTGATGGTGGCGGACTTGGGGCAGAGGCGGAGGTCGGCGCGGGCCATGTTCAGAAGGTCGAGGCCGAGGACCGCGTCCATGGCTTCCAGCGCAGCCAGCTTTTCCGCCGGATCCACTTTCTTGAGTGCTGCGGCTTCTTCCAACACGGTCAGCGCGACCGAGGTGTTGAGATCATCGGAGACGGCAGCAGTAAAGCGCTCGAGATGCGGCGCGAACACACGGCCCGGCTTGGTCGGAACGCCCTCCCCGGCGGGAATGCGGGCCTTCAGCTGCTCCACCGCCATCACCAGCCGCTTGAGCCGCGTCAGCGCAGCCCCCAGCCCTTCCCAGCTGAATTCCAGCTCGGACCGGTAGTGCGCCTGCAGGCACATCAGCCGGTACGCCAGCGGGTGGTAGCCCTTGTCGATCAGCAGCTGCAGCCGCAGGAACTCGCCCGAGGACTTGGACATCTTGCCGCTGCGCTCGACGAGAAAGTTGTTGTGCATCCAGATCTTCGCGCCCGAATTGGCCGCGTCATCGAGACCATTGGTGCAGCAGTGCGCCTGATTTTGCGCGATCTCATTGGGGTGGTGGATCTCGCGGTGGTCGATCCCGCCGGTGTGGATATCGAACGGAAAGCCGAGCACCGCGCCCGACATGACCGAGCATTCCAGATGCCAGCCCGGCGCGCCTTTGCCCCACGGGCTGTCCCATTCCATCTGCCGCGTCTCGCCCGCAGGGGTCTTGCGCCAGATCGCGAAATCGGCGGCGTTGCGCTTGCCTTCCACGGCTTCGATCCGGCCCTCTCCATCCTCGGTCTGGGCGCGGGCGAGGAGGCCGTAATCGGCCACAGTCGAGACGTCGAAATAGAGGCCGCTCTCCAGTTCGTAGCAATGCTTCGCGGCAATCCCTTCGGCGAACTGGATCATCTGCGGCACATAGTCCGTGGCCACGGTCCACTGCGCAGGCTGGCGGATATTGAGCGCGCGAATGTCGGCCCAGTAGGCCTGCTTGTAGTGCTCGGCCACGTCCCAGATCGACTGCTTCTGCGCGGCCGCCATTCGCTCCATCTTGTCCTCGCCCGCATCCGCATCGTCGGTCAGGTGGCCGACGTCGGTGATGTTGATGACATGGGTGAGCTTGTAGCCCTTGAAGCTCAATGTGCGGCCCAGCACGTCGGCAAAGACATAGGCGCGCATGTTGCCGATGTGGGGGTAGTTATAAACCGTCGGCCCACAGGTATAGACGCGCGCCTCGCCCGCATGGACGGGCTGAAATGGCTCGGTGCGGCGGGTCAGGCTGTTGAAGAGCGTCAGCGGAGCAGAAGTTTCCATGCCCCGCGCTCTGCCAGCCTGCGCCCCGGAGGGTCAAGCGTTGTGGCTCACTCCGCTGCAGCGGGCGGCGCGTTGGCCAGCACGTCGATCTGGGCGGAGCAGCCCTTCTCCGCCAGCAGCCCCGCGACGGCGACCGGATCTTCCGGCACATCGGCCAGCAGCCGCGTGGTGATCTTAACCGTCTGGCCCACGGGGCTGGTGAAGCGGTAGGTCTGCCCGTCAACCACGGGCATGGTAGCGACCGGCCAGAGCTTGATCGCGCTGCCGGCGCGGAAGGTGACTTCGGCGGGCGTGTTGTCCGCGCCGTAGAGCGTACCGTTGCCGGTCTCGGCCCGGTTCGGGCGCCACAGCACGACTTGCGCCGGATCGGCGATGCAGACAGTGCCGCCGCGGCTCACGTCGACATACCACACGTTGTCCGGCCGCACGGCTTCGGTCGGCACTTCGGTATCGCCGCGCACCGCCCCGGTGCGGGTACGCGCAGCGCCGCGCGCGACCAGCGCCGCCAGCGCTGTGTTGGCCGCGCCCGCGTTGCGGTTCACCGCGTTGTCGAGCTTGAAGCTGCCCGGGCCGGAGAGGACGCGCGAACCGGCCTGGTCGATAACCGTGACCTGATCGCCGGCTTTCAGCGTGACTGCCGCGCCCGCGGGCAGCTTGCGCCCCATCGGATAGGCGGCCGCCGAAGGCCCGGTCGAGCGGATCACCACGGCCTGCGCATGGGCTGCCACGCTCCAGCCGAAACTGGCGCCGATCAGCACTGCGGCAGCAAGGGTGCGTCTAGCCAAGGACATAGCTCTCTCCATCTTCCAGTTCCGCAAGGCGGCGCGCCAGATTGGCCAGCGCGGGATCCTTGTGGCCGCCTTCGTCGATTCGCGCTGTGAGGCTGGCCACACCCGCGCGATTTCCCGCAGCATGCGCGGCGACAAGTTCCTCCGCAAGCGTGCGCGCTTCGGGGGCGGCATCAGGCACCGGCTCGAACACCTCGACCGGCGTGGCGCGCCCGCGCAGGTTCACCGTGCCCATCGGACGGAAGCCTTCCAGCCCGGAGCGCTCCCCGGCCCGTTCCAGCGCCTCGCGGCTGACAAGGATCTTAGTGTCGAGCGGCTTGTTGGCGCTTTCGAGCCGCGCCGCAGTGTTCATCGCATCACCGAGCGCAGTATACTGGATGCGCCCGTCCCCGCCGAAATTGCCGACAATGGCCTCGCCGAAATGAACGCC
>CANCET010000266.1 GCA_947375105.1 Sphingomonadaceae bacterium | reverse complement strand
TGCCGCCCAATCAGACCCCAGAGCGCCTGGCTCCGGAGCGGTTGCACCGCTCAGCGGCGCCGAGAATTACAGCCTGCCGCCCGCGCCCGGCAAGCCTGCGTCAAAGCAGACTCCGAAGCCTGAAGCGAAGCCTGCCAGCAAGCCAGCGGCGCCCGCTTCAGCACCGGCTCCCGCGTCCGTAGCCAAGCCAGCTCCCGTCAAGGCCTCCTACATGCCCGCGGCCAAACCTGCTGCTGCTTCTGCTGGGCTGGCAAAGGTTTCCGCGAAAGCGCCGCCTGCGGCTACCGCCAGATCGGTGGCCCAGGCCGCTGGCAAACCCACCTCAAAACTCACCTCAAGCCCCACCTCAAGCCCCACCTCAAGCCCCACTGGCAAAGCTGCGGCCAAGGCGCCTGATCCTGACGCCGAGGCTCACCGCGATGCCAACGCCGCGTTCGATGCGGCGCTGAGCGGGGGCGCGACCAGTCCGTGATGCCTGTGCTGGTATCATGGTGTGCGGTGGTGCACTGACGAACGCAACAAAACCGGGTAAAACATCGAACAGGACACGCGCGACTCGCCGGGCAAGACCGGGCGGGCGACAGTGTCCTTGCGGGTCGCACGCAAACCCGAAGCCGATGAGCGGCTTCGCCAAGGGGGAGAATGCTGTGGCCGTTTCCGATCACGTCGACCTGCCGACCTTCATGGAAGGTGTAAAGAAGCGCAATCCTTACCAGCCGGAATTTGTCCAGGCGGTACAGGAAGTTGCCGAAGACATCTTCGAATTCATGGCGGACAAGGAGCAATATCACTCGCAGCAGATCCTGCGCCGCATTGCCGAACCTGACCGCGTTGTGTCTTTCCGCGTCTGCTGGGAAGACGATGCCGGCAACATCCGCGTTCAGCGCGGCTGGCGGGTGCAGAACAACAACGCGATCGGCCCTTACAAGGGCGGCATCCGCTTCCACCCCAGCGTCACCGAAAGCGTGCTCAAGTTCCTCGCGTTCGAGCAGACTTTCAAGAACGCACTCACCGGCCTGCCCATGGGCGGCGGCAAGGGCGGCTCGAACTTCAATCCCAAAGGCAAGAGCGTGCGCGAGATCATGCGCTTCTGCCAATCGTTCATGACCGAGCTCTACCGCCACATCGGTGCCGACGTCGACGTGCCTGCGGGCGACATCGGCGTGGGCGGGCGCGAGATCGGCTTCATGTTCGGCCAGTACAAGCGCATCACCAACAACTTCACCGGCGTCCTCACCGGCAAGGGCCTCGAATGGGGCGGCTCGCTGATCCGCACCGAGGCGACGGGCTACGGCGCGGTCTATTTCCTCGCCAACATGCTGGCGACGAAGGGCGAGGATCTCACCGGCAAGACGGCGGTCATCTCCGGCTCGGGCAACGTCGCCACCCACGCGGCGGAAAAGATCGTCCAGCTTGGCGGCAAGGTGCTCACGCTCTCGGATTCGGGTGGCTATATCCATGATCCGGACGGGATCGATCAGGAGAAGATCGACTGGGTGAAAACCCACAAGACCCACCGCCGCGGCCGCATCGAGGACTATGTCACGGCGTTCCCCAAGGCCACGTTCGTTGCCGGCAAGACCCCGTGGGGCGTCCCTTGCGATGTCGCACTACCCTGCGCCACGCAGAACGAACTGCTGGGTGAAGACGCGAAGATGCTGGTCGCGAACGGCTGCAAGGCCGTGGCGGAAGGCGCCAACATGCCGACCGATCTGGACGGCGTGCACATCTTCAAGGCTGCGAAAATCCTCTACGCGCCAGGCAAGGCGAGCAATGCCGGCGGCGTCGCGGTTTCCGGCCTCGAGATGAGCCAGAACTCCGAGCGCCGTTCGTGGAAGGAGGAAGAACTCCAGCAGATGCTCAAGGACATCATGCTCGGCATCCACCAGTCCTGCCTTGCCTATGGCGATCAGGGCGGCGGCTACATCGACTATGTGAAGGGCGCGAACATCGCCGGCTTCAAGAAGGTGGCAGACGCGATGCTGGCCTTCGGCGTGGTCTGAACGTCCGGCGATTGCAGGTGCGTCAGGCGGAGCGCAGGCTCTGCCGGCGCACCAGCAGCGCCACGAGCGCTGCGCCCAATGACAGCGGGATCATCAACGCTACGCCCAGTTGGTAGCTCCCCGTCCAGTCTGCCAGCACGCCCCATGTGATCGGCCCGACAAAGGCGCCGCCCTGCGAAATCGTGTTGGCCATCGCAAGGCCCGCCGGCCGGTCGCTCTCGGGGATCAGGCGGCTGACCACCGCCAGCGGCAGCATGCCCGCCGTCTGCGCCGCCGCGAGAAACAGCAGGTAGCCGCCGATGGCACTTGCCGCCGTCCCGCCGAGCCACAACAGGGCAAGGCCGACTGCCGCCAGCCCCATGAACCCGGCATAAGTCGAGAGCGTGCGCGCTGTCGTTCGCCCGGCGAGCACGCTCACCGTGAGCAGCCCCAATGCGATGGCAATGCCACTGGCCGACACCACCCGGCCCACGCCTGCAACATCGAGCCCCGCGTCATGCGCCAGCAGCTTGGGCGCCGAGAATACGATGGCGTTGATCGCCACGTAATTGAGCGCATTGGCGAGGCCCAGCATCAGCACGAAAGGATTGGTGAGCGCCCGCAGCACATTGTGCGAAGCCGGCCCGGCGGCCGCGGCCTCCTGCGCCAGAACGCCTTGCAGCCATGTGCGTTCGCTATCGCCCAGCCAGCGCGCTGTGGCTGGCCGGTCCGGCAGCGCCGCGATCAGCACCAGCGCGAGCAGCAGCGAAGGCAGTCCTTCCACCATCAGCAGCCATTGCCAGCCATGGAGCCCCAGCCAGCCGTTCAGCGCCAGCAGCGGCGCGGCGAGGCTGCCCATGACGATGTAGGAAAGCGGCAGCGCGATATAGAACCGGCTGATCGCCCAAGCGCGGTGTTCGCCCGGAAACCAGCTTGAAAGATAGAGGATCACGCCCGGATAGAAGCCGGCCTCCGCCACACCCAGCGCAAAGCGCATCGCATAGAATTGCCAAGGCGTGTGGACGAACGCGGTCAGGATCGAGATCACCCCCCAGGTCAGCATGATCCGTGCAAGCCAGATCCGTGCCCCGAAGCGCGCCAGCAGCAGGTTGGAGGGCACTTCGAGCAGGGAATACCCCAGGAAAAAGGCCGAAGCCCCGATGCCGTAGATCGTTTCGCTGAAGCCAAGATCGGCGTTCATGGTCGTGGCGGCAAAGCTGATGTTGGTGCGATCAACCAGCGCCACGAAATAGCTCAGCAGGATCAGGGGGAGAGTGCGCAGCGCAACCCGGCGGATCACCGTCCGCTCGTTCACTTGCGCCATGTCCATTCGCCATTGCCCCTTCGCATGACAGGCTATCAGGCAAAGGCAAAAGGGCAAGGCGCAGGGTTAGCCGATTGGCCCGATGCGGGCTCCACCTTTGACCTCGCCGCACCGATACGGTATACAACTGATTGTCACCGCATGCGGCCGCGCCCGAGAGGCGCGAAGGCCACGTATTTGCGTGTGTTAACGGTTGACGCTCGGCTCGAATCGTCCTAAGCGCGCCATTCACTCGATACGGCAAGGGTTTTTGCGTCGGTTCGGAACCTGCGGGTTCCTTCTGGCGCTGCTTCTTTCATGTATCGGGCGTATCGCGATGAGATGGGGTCTGGTGCCGCGCATTACCGTGCCGGTGCTTTCGCCCTGTGGAGCATGGAGAAACAAGTGGCTCGTATTGCCGGGGTCAATATCCCCACCAACAAGCGCGTGATCATTGCGCTGACCTACATTCACGGTATCGGCGCGCACAAGGCCAAGCAGATCGCCGACAAGCTCGGGATCGATCACACGCGCCGCGTGCAGGATCTGTCGGA
>CANCET010000265.1 GCA_947375105.1 Sphingomonadaceae bacterium | reverse complement strand
TGGCGCTATTGGGGCCCGCGCCTGCCGGATGGCGCGCGGCCTTCCGCGAGCCTCCGCAGCGAGCGACCGGAGCCCAGCTTCTCGCTCCATTTCGACCAGCCGCTGACAGTGTTCCCCGGCTTCGGCATGGGCTGGTTCGGGCAAAGCGCGCTGCTGGCGGACCGCGCGGGGCGCGACTGGTCGTTTCAGGCGGGCGCGTGCGAAGTCGAGCAGCCGGACGCGCATACGGTGCGCTTCGTGCTGCATGATGCGGTCGCGCGGATTGCGGTGACGACCACTTATGCGCTCGATCCCGCAACCGATGTGATGACCATCCGCAGCGCGATCTCGAACGAAGGCGATGCGCCCCTCCACGTGCAGTGGCTGGCAGCGGCGGCACTTCCGCTGCCCGAGGATGCTACGGATGTGCATTCGCTGGCCGGAAGGCACAATTCGGAATTCGTGCCTGTGCGCGATCCCCTCACCCGCAGCATCTGGCGGCGCGAGAACCGGCGCGGGCTGACATCGCACGATTGCTTCCCCGGCGCGGTGGTGACCTGCGGCGATGGCAGTGCCTATGGCGCGCAGATCGCGTGGTCGGGCAATACGGTGCAGTCGATCGAGTGGGTCGACGACGGGCGGTGGCAGTGGCAGTTGGGTGAATGGCTCGCCCCGGGCGAGGCGATCCTCGCGCCAGGAGCCGTGCTCCAGAGCCCCGAAGTACTGGCGACCGCTTCTGCCGAAGGGCTGAACGGCGTGGCGCATGCCTTCCACCGCGGCATCCGCGCCCGCATGACGTGGCCTGTCAAGAATGGGCCGGGTGGTGCAGAAGGCGCAGCCAAGCGCCCCGTCCACATCAACACCTGGGAAGGCTTCTACTTCAAGCACGACGAAGCCGCGCTGATGGACCTTGCCAAGGCGGCAGCGAGCATCGGAATCGAGCGTTTCGTCCTCGATGACGGCTGGTTCGGCAAGCGCGACGACGATACCTCCTCGCTGGGCGACTGGACGGTGGACCGGCGCAAGTATCCGAACGGTCTGGGCCCCCTGGCAAAGTGCGTGACCGACCTCGGCATGGAATTCGGCCTCTGGGTTGAGCCCGAGATGGTCAACCGCAACAGCGACCTCTATCGCCGCCATCCGGACTGGGCACTACATGTCGATGGGCGCCCGCTGCTCGAAGCGCGCAACCAGCTCGTGCTCGACATGGCGAAGCATGAAGTGAGCGCCTACCTGTTCGATGCGATTGCCGCACTGCTGCGCGACTTGCCGATCCGCTACCTGAAGTGGGACCACAACCGCGATCTCGTCCATGCCGGCAACCAGCCGCACTACCGCGCACAAGTGCTGGCGACCTATGCGCTGATGGACCGGCTGCGGGCGGCCTTTCCGGACGTCGAGATCGAGGCCTGCGCCGGCGGC
Source organism: Sphingomonadaceae bacterium (assembly GCA_947375105.1). GTDB lineage: Bacteria > Pseudomonadota > Alphaproteobacteria > Sphingomonadales > Sphingomonadaceae > Novosphingobium. Next base: position 2,507 of record CANCET010000265.1, on the reverse strand, counting down.
GGTGGGCGGATCGATGCGGGGATCATCAAGCGCACGCACCGCTTCTGGACATCCGACTGCATCGACGCCGTATCGCGCGTGGGGATGCAGCGCGGATTCCTGCAATTCATGCCGCCCGAAGTGATGGGCAGCCACGTTGGCGCAAGCCCGGCGCATTCGACCGGACGCTCGCAGTCGATGGCGTTCCGTTGCGGCGTAGCGCTGCCGGGGCATTTCGGCGTCGAACTCGATGCCCGCAAGCTGGGCGATACCGAGCGCACCGAACTGATGGCCGGGATCGCGCGTTACAAAGCCCTTCGGGAACGCCTGCATCAGGGGCGCGTCTGGCTGGGTGAAGCAGGCGACGGCGTGGTGTGGCAGGCGCATGGCTCGGCGCAGGACCTGGTCGTGCTGGTAACACGCACGTCGCCGACCACGGTGCGTCATCAGACCAACCTCAGGTTGCCGATGGCCGTGCCGGGACGCAGCTACACGATCACCTCCGACAAGGGCGAGCTGATGACGGTCGACGGCGGCTGGCTATCACGCGTGGGCTTTGCGGTGCCGCCGCTGCCGGGCGAGGCGGTGCTGGTGCTGGAGGTGCGCTCATGAGCTTTGATCCGGCCGAACATCCGCACCGCCGCCATGATCCGCTGAGCGACACCTGGCTGCTGGTTTCACCGCACCGCGCCAAGCGGCCGTGGCAGGGCGCGGAAGAAGTGCCTGATGTGGCGCGCCCACCCGCGCACGATCCTGACTGCTATCTGTGTGCCGGCAACACGCGGGTGAGCGGGGAGCGCAATCCGGATTACACGGGAACCTACGTGTTCCAGAACGATTTTGCCGCTCTGCTGCCCGATACGCCAGCGCCGGATGCGGGCGCCGGAATGAATGGGGGGCTGTTCCGCGCCGAGCAGGCGACTGGCGAGGCGCGGGTGATCTGCTTCTCGCCCGACCATGGCCGCACGCTGCCCGAGCTTTCGGCCGAAGAATTGCGGGCAGTGATCGATTGCTGGTGTGCCGAGGCGGCGGACCTTGGCAGGCGCTACCCGGTGGTTTCCATCTTCGAGAACAAGGGCGCGATGATGGGGTGTTCGAACCCCCATCCGCACGGTCAGGTTTGGGCGACGAGCCATGTGCCGCAGTTGATCGCGACCGAGGACCGCACGCAGGCAGCGTGGCTGGCGGACATGGGCCGGCCCATGCTGGCCGAGCTGGCAGAGGCCGAAGCGAATGGGCCGCGCGTGGTCTGCGCATCGGAACACTGGCTGGTGATCGTGCCATGGTGGGCCGTCTGGCCGTTTGAGACGCTGCTGCTCCCGCGCGGAGATGTGGCGCGGCTACCGGACCTGACGGACGCACAGCGCGCCGATCTGGCGGAGATCCTTGCTGATCTGACGACGCGCTATGACAACCTGTTCCAGTGCCCGTTTCCCTATTCGATGGGCTGGCATGGCGCACCCTTCGGCCATGAACCGAGCACGCACTGGCGGCTGCACGCTCATTTCTATCCGCCGCTGCTGCGCTCGGCCTCGGTGCGCAAGTTCATGGCGGGCTTCGAGATTCTGGCGGAGACGCAGCGTGATCTGACCGCCGAGCAGGCCGCCGAGCGCCTGCGCGCGTGTGGTGGGCCGCATTATCGGAGCGGCACATGAACCTGGCTCAACGCTTCGAGCAGGCGTTCGGCGCGGCCCCTGCCCTCATGGCGCGGGCGCCGGGGCGCGTGAACCTGATCGGGGAGCATACCGACTACAACGACGGCTTCGTGCTGCCCGCCGCAATCAGTGTGGAATCGCGCATTGCCGCCAGTCCGCGCGGCGATGGCGTGATCCGCGTGGTGGCCTGTGATTTTGGCGGAGCAGTGGCGGAGTGGCAGGTCGATGCACCGTTTGCCCCCCATCGAGCCGAGCCATGGGCAGACTACATTCGCGCCATGACGGCTTCGATGGTTGAGCGCGGCCATGCGCTGGCGGGTGCGGATATCGCGGTAAGCGGGACTGTGCCGAAAGGTGCGGGGCTCTCCTCCTCCGCCTCGCTGATGGTGGGCATTGGCACCGCGCTGGCGGCGCTTTCGGGTCTTGCCATCGTCCCCTCCGACATGGCGCGCATGGCGCAGGCCGGCGAGTGCGACCATGTCGGCGTGCGCTGCGGGATCATGGACCAGCTCGCTTCGGCGGCAGGTCGCAAGGACCATGCGCTGATGATCGATTCCCGCTCGCTGGATGTGCGCCCGGTGGCGCTGCCTGCCGGTATGGAGATCCTGATCGTCCATTCGGGCGTCGAACGCGGGCTGGTAGAAGGCGCCTACAACGAGCGCCGCGCGCAGTGCGAGGCGGCGGCGGCGGCCGTTGGCGTCGCGGCGCTGCGCGATGCCGATCTGGCTATGCTGGAGCGCGCGCGCCTCGACCCGCTGACCCTGGCGCGGGCGCGGCATGTGGTGACCGAGAATGACCGCGTGCTGGCGGCAGCAGAAGCGCTGGCGGCAGGCGATCTGGCAGCAATGGGCGCACTGATGACGGCCTCTCACC
>CANCET010000264.1 GCA_947375105.1 Sphingomonadaceae bacterium | reverse complement strand
GCGCACCGGCACCGAGCGCGGGCGGATCCTGCGCCGCGCGGCCGATATCCTGCGCGAGCGCAACGACGAGCTGGCCGCGCTGGAAACGCGCGACACCGGCAAGCCGATCCAGGAAACGCTGGTCGTAGATGTCGTCTCGGGCATTGATTGCCTGGAATTCTTTGCTGGCATCGCGCCGACGATTGCGGGCGAGCATCTCGATCTGGGGCCGGCGGCGTTTGGCTACACCCGGCGCGAGCCGCTGGGCGTGTGCGCCGGCATTGGCGCGTGGAATTATCCGATCCAGATCGCCTGCTGGAAATCCGCGCCTGCGCTCGCCTGCGGCAATGCGATCATCTTCAAGCCTTCCGAACTGACGCCGCTGACCGCGATCGAAGTGGAGAAAATCTACCTTGAGGCGGGATTGCCCGAGGGGCTGTTTCAGGTGCTGCACGGCTTTGGCGAAACCGGCGCGCTGCTCACCGAGCATCCCGGCATCGCCAAGATCTCGCTTACGGGCAGCGTGCCCACCGGCAAGCGGATCATGGCAGGGGCGGCGGCGACGCTCAAGAACGTGACACTTGAGCTTGGCGGAAAATCGCCGCTGATCATTTTCGCCGACGCCGATATCGAAAACGCGGTTTCGGGAGCGCATCTGGCGAACTTCTACTCGGCGGGCGAAGTCTGCTCCAACGGGACGCGCGTGTTTGTCGAGCGGTCGATCATGCCGCAATTCCTTGCCAGCCTGAAAGCGCGCACCGAACGGATCAAGCTGGGTGATCCGATGGACCCCGCCACGCAGATGGGCTCGCTGATTTCGGAAGCGCATCTCAACAAGGTCATGGGCTATATCGAGAAGGGCAAGGCCGAAGGCGCAGAAGTGCTGACGGGCGGCTACCGCGTGACGGAAGGCGTGCCTGCCGCTGGCCATTTTGTTGCGCCGACCGTGTTTGCTGCCTGCACCGATGACATGACCGTGGTGCGGGAGGAGATCTTTGGCCCTGTTATGACGGTGCTGCCGTTTGATAGCGAAGAGGAAGTGATCGCGCGGGCGAACGATACCGAGTTCGGCCTTGCGGCAGGAGTCTTCACGCAGGATCTGACCCGCGCACACCGCGTGATTGCCGCGCTCGATGCGGGTTCGTGCTGGATCAACACGTTCAACATCTGCCCTGTCGAAATGCCGTTCGGCGGGTTCAAGCAGTCCGGTATCGGCTTCGAGAACAGCCGCGAGGCGATCCACCATTTCACACGCCTCAAGGGCGTCTATGTCGCGATGGAGCCGATCGATGCCCCTTACTGAGGGTGATTTCGATTATGTGATCGTCGGCGCGGGCTCGGCCGGCTGCGTGCTGGCGGACCGGCTTTCGGCGGATGGCAAGCACAAGGTGCTGGTGCTCGAATTTGGCGGGTCGGACCAGTCGATCTACATCCAGATGCCGAGTGCGCTTGCCATCCCGATGAACACCACGCGGTGGAACTGGCACTACGAGAGCGAGCCCGAACCGGGCCTCGACGGCCGCGCGCTCCACACGCCGCGCGGCAAGGGCCTTGGCGGGTCATCCTCGATAAATGGCCTTGTCTACATCCGCGGCAATCCGCTCGATTTCGAACGCTGGGAAGAGGAAGGCGCGCGGGGCTGGAACTATGCCTCGGTGCTGCCCTACTTCAAGCGGGCCGAGCGGCGTGATGAAGGCGGGGATGAGTATCGCGGCGGCGATGGCCCGCTCGATACGCGCTATGGCACGCTGGACAATCCGCTCAATCAGGCCTGGCTCGATGCGGCGAAGCAGGCGGGCTATGCGCTGACCGATGACGTCAATGGTTTCCGGCAGGAAGGCTTTGGCCGGATGGATATGACCGTCCGGGATGGTGAGCGCTGCTCTGCCGCCAAGGCCTATCTGCGCCCGGCGATGCGGCGGCCGAACCTGACCGTGCTGCAGCATGCGCTCGCAACGCGGGTGGTGATCGAAGATGGGCGCGCGGTCGGCGTCGAATACGAGCGTTATGGCAAGCGGCAGGTTGTTCGCGCCAATCGCGAGGTGATCCTTGCTGGCGGCCCGATCAATTCGCCGCAGCTTCTGAAGCTATCCGGCATCGGCCCGGCGGCGGAACTGGCGCAGCATGGGATTGCGGTGGTGGCGGACCGTCCCGGCGTGGGCGCAAACCTCCAGGACCATCTCGAATTCTATTTCCAGATGGCCTGCACCAAGCCCGTGACGCTTTACAAGTACGCCAATCTCTTCGGCAAAGGGCTGGTCGGCGCGCGGTGGCTGTTCCTGAAGTCGGGGCTGGGGGCGACCAACCACTTCGAGACCTGCGGCTTCATCCGCAGCAAGGCGGGCATCCGCTATCCCGATATCCAGTATCACTTCTTCCCGATGGCGGTGAGCTACGACGGCAATTCGCTGGCGAGCGAGCACGGCTTTCAGGCCCATGTCGGCCCGATGCGCTCGAAGAGCCGGGGCTCGGTGACACTGCGCAGCGCCGATCCGGCCGACAAGCCGGTGATCCGCTTCAACTACCTCAGCCACCCCGACGACATCGAGGAAATGCGCGCCTGCGTGCGGCTGACGCGCGAGATATTCCAGCAGCCCGCGTTCGAACCGTGGCGCGGCCGCGAGATCCAGCCCGGTGCCGACGTGACCAGCGACGAGGCGATCGACGCCTTCGTGCGCCAGAAGGTGGAAAGCGCCTATCACCCTTCGTGCACGTGCAAGATGGGCGCGGCGGATGATCCGTTTGCGGTGGTGGATCCCGAACTGCGCGTGATCGGCGTCGACGGCCTGCGGGTGGTCGACAGCTCGGTCATGCCGTCCGTCACCACTGGCAATCTCAATGCGCCCACGATCATGATCGGCGAAAAGGGCGCCGACCATATCCTCGGCAAGCAACTGCTGCCCGCTTCGAATGCGCCGTATTATGTCGCGCCCAACTGGGAAACATCACAGCGATGAGCGGGGCCGCGATCGCCGACGTCGCCGGGATCGAGGAAAGCGGCGAGCTGCATCGCTCGCTCGACTGGAAGGGCGCGTTCTGGGCCTCGTCCGGCGTTCCGGCAGGCGTGCTGCTGACCATCGGCGGTATTGCCACGATGATCGGCCAGCCCAGCTGGGTGATCTTCATCGCCTCGATCATGATGGGATTCCTGCAGAGCTTCGTCTACGCCGAGATTGCCGGGCTCTATCCGCATAAGTCGGGCGGCGCATCGGTCTATGGCGCGGCGGCCTGGCTGCCCTATTCCAAGTTCGTCGCGCCGATTTCGGTGTGGTGCAACTGGCTGGCGTGGTCGCCTGTGCTGACCTTGGGCACCAGCCTTGCCGCCGGCTACATCATGGCGAGCCTGTTTGCGCCGGACAGCGCGATCAACACCTGGCACATCACGCTGCTTGATCTCGGGTTCATCCGCGAGAAGCTCACGCTGCGGATCAATGCTGTTTCGATCATCGGCACCGCGTTCCTGCTGCTCACCTTCGCGTTGCAGCATGGCGGCGCGGCGAAGGCGGCTTCGGCGCAGAAGATCCTCGGGATTGCCTGCCTTGCGCCATTGATCCTCGTGGGCTTCGTGCCGCTGATTACCGGTGATTTGCCCACACAGAACCTGTTTCCGCTGCTGCCGCTGGTGCGCGACGCTGCGGGCCATGCGCATTTCGGCACGTGGGACGGCTATGGCCTCACGTTGATGGCCGCCGCGATGTTTGGCGCGGGGTGGTCCACATACGGTTTCGAGACGGCGGTGTGCTACACGCGCGAGTTCAAGGACCCGGCGCGCGATACGCCGCGCGCGCTGATCGCCTCGGGCATCCTGTGCATCGTGATCTTTGCGCTGGTGCCGCTGGCGTTCCAGGCCTCGCTTGGGCTGGAAGCGATGATGGACCCGCGCATCGGTGACGGTTCCGGTGTTGCCCTTGCGCTCGCTACCATCGTGACCAAGGGGCTGGGCGTGAC
>CANCET010000263.1 GCA_947375105.1 Sphingomonadaceae bacterium | reverse complement strand
ACATCAACTGCCCGATGACCCGCCCGCAATACGAGGCATTCCGCGAGGAATTGCTGGCGGGCGACAAGACCGAGTTCAAGGAATGGGAGGCCAGCACGCCATACTTCGACGGCTGCATGCCGATCGAGGTCATGGCCTCGCGCGGCGTTGAAACCTTGCGCTTCGGGCCAATGAAGCCGGTCGGGCTCGACAATCCGCATTGGGCGACGGCAGAGCATCCCAGCGGGCGGTGGCCCTATGCCGTGGTGCAATTGCGGCAAGACAACAAGCTGGGCACGCTGTGGAACATGGTGGGCTTCCAGACCAAGCTGAAGCATGCAGAACAGGTCCGCGTGTTCCGCACCATTCCGGGGCTGGAGCAGGCCGAGTTCGCGAGGCTTGGCGGACTGCACCGCAATACGTTCCTCAATTCGCCGACCCTGCTGGACCGGCAGCTGCGGTTGAAATCCGCAGCCCATATCCGCTTCGCCGGGCAGATCACCGGCTGCGAGGGCTATGTCGAGAGCGGTGCGGTGGGGCTGCTGGCAGGGCTGATGGTGGCGGCGGAAGTTGCGGGCCGCGAATGGTCCGCGCCGCCGCGCACTTCGGCGCTGGGTGCGCTGCTGTCGCACATCACTGGCGATGCCGAGGCCGAGACCTATCAGCCGATGAACGTGAACTTCGGCCTGTTTCCGCCGCCTGATCCGTCCACAAAAAAGAAGCAGCGCAAGGAAGCCTATACCGCGCGCGCGAAGGCGGATCTGGCGGAGTGGTTGCCGCAGGCGGGCTAGCTCATTTGCATTTACAGGCGGGCTTCTTGGCGGCCTTCTGCTTGGTCGTGGCATATTCCTCGCGGTTAAGGCTGCCATCGCCGTTCTTGTCGGCACTCTTGAAGCGGTTGTCGGTGGCGACGGACCATTCGTCGAAGGTCAGCAGATTGTTGCCATCGACATCGAGCTTGCGGAAATCCTTGATCCGGGGGCTGACTATCTCGGTGCGGGTGATCTTGCCATCGCGGTTCTTGTCGAGCCGGTCGAATCGCTTCGCCTCTCGGCTTTGCTCGCTGGCTTCGGGCAGGCCCGGGCCAACGGCATCACCCGCGTCCGAATCCGGGAGTTCCTCGTCAGCGGCTGGGGCCGAGGCGAGCGCGAGATGGCTGGGCGCAGCCGGCGGCGTGACAGCGGCGCGGCCCTGCCACCAGAACAGGCCCGAAGCCACAAGCATGAGCGCGCCAAGCGCGCCGACGAGCATTCGGTTCATGCCGGCCCTCCCTAGGTATTCACCCTAGCTTAGGCTGCAAGCGGCGCGGGCGGCAGGGGCAAGTCCTGCCAATATGGTGAGAGTTTCAGCGACCGAGCAGGCCGAGCCTCAGGATCGCGAGGAAATCCCGCAAGGGACCGCCGCGCCGTCCCGTGGCTTCGCGCAGGGTCATACCGCGCAGGATCACCAGCGGGCGCAGTGCGCCGGGAAGGATGGGCGCACGCGGCGCAGGCAGTTCGTGGCCGAGCCATTCGGCCGCGGCGCGGCGGACAGCGTCACCGGGCTTGATACCGCTCATCCGGGCCAGCGCGCAGACGGCCTCGACGCGGGCTTTGCCGAGATCGGTGCCGCCATCCTCGCCCACGATGCGGGCTTCCCACCCATCAACGAGGCCGCGCAGTGCGGCGCGCTCCTGCTCCCAGGGATGCAACCGGGCGAGCAGCGGTTCACCTTGCGGCCAATCCGCGCAAGGCTGATCGAAGCGGTCACGCCACCACGCAAGGCGGAGCTGGATCATCAGCGGATCCCGCCCCGCGCGCGCGGCATCGGCCAGCCGCCGGTCGAGCAGGAGGAACCCTTCCCACAGCGGCTGAACGGCCCGCGGCGCATAGAGCACCGCGAGCCGTTCGGGTGGGCTGAGATCAAGATCGGGAGACGCAGGCTCCATCAGATCAGCGGTAGCAAACCTTCTTCACCGCCGCGATCACCCGCGCAGTATCGACCAGCGCGAGCTTCTCGAGATTGGCAGCATACGGCAGCGGCACATCCTCGTTGCACACGCGCAGGACCGGCGCATCGAGGTGATCGAAGCCCTCTTCCATGGCGATGCTGATGATTTCCGAAGCAATCGAGCAGACCGGGAAGCCTTCTTCTACCACGACCATGCGGTTGGTGCGGGCAAGGCTTTCGAGCACGGCAGCCTTGTCGAGCGGGCGCAAGGTGCGCAAGTCGATCACTTCAGCCTCGATCCCCTCGGCCGCGAGCTTTTCGGCCGCTTCGAGCGCGAGCGCGACGCCGATCGAGTACGTCACGATGGTCACATCGCGCCCTGCCCGCATGGTGCGCGCCTTGCCGATGGGCACGGTGTAGTCGTCCAGCTGCGGCACATCGAAGCTGCGGCCATAGACCAGCTCGTTCTCGAGGAACACCACCGGGTCCTCGCTGCGGATGGCGGACTTGAGAAGGCCCTTGGCATCGGCGGCATCATACGGTGCGATGACGACGAGGCCGGGAACCGAAGCGTACCACCCCGCATAGTTGTGGCTGTGCTGCGCGCCGACGCGCGATGCTGCGCCGTTGGGGCCGCGGAACACGATGGGGCAGCGCATCTGGCCGCCGGACATGTAGTTGGTCTTCGCCGCCGAATTGATGATGTGGTCAATCGCCTGCATCGCGAAGTTGAACGTCATGAACTCGATGATGGGGCGCAGGCCGCCCATCGCGGCGCCCGTGCCGATGCCGGCAAAGCCATATTCGGTGATTGGCGTGTCGATCACGCGGCGGGGGCCGAATTCCTCGAGCAGGCCTTGCGTAACCTTGTAGGCGCCCTGGTATTCGGCGACTTCCTCGCCCATCACGAACACGCGGTCGTCGGCGCGCATTTCCTCGGCCATCGCATCGCGCAGCGCTTCACGGACTGTGGTGCCGACCATGGCGGTGCCGGCAGGGACCGCGGAAGGCACGGGCGCAGGGGCGGCAACGGGCGCTGCAGCCGGGGTTGGCGGCGGCGGCGGGGCTGCCACGATTGCTGCCGGAGCGGGCGCGGGCGCCGGTTCAGGTGCGGGAGCGGCAGACTCGTCATCGCCGGTGATCGTGGCGATCACGGTGCCGACTTTCACCCCTTCGGTGCCTTCGGCAACCATGAGTTCGCCGATCACGCCTTCGTCGATGGATTCGAATTCCATCGTGGCTTTGTCGGTTTCGATCTCGGCGATGATGTCGCCGGATTTTACAGTGTCACCAGGCTTGACCAGCCACTTGGCGAGCGTGCCTTCCTCCATCGTCGGGGAAAGCGCGGGCATCTTGAGATCAATCGCCATGTCAGTAGGTCCCCACCAGCACGTCGGTATACAGTTCAGGCGGTGCGGGCTCAGGCGAGCTTTCGGCGAAATCGGCGGCTTCGGCGACGGCTTGGCGGATCTTCTTGTCGATCGCCTTGATCGCATCCTCCGAAACGCCCCGGCGCAGCAAGTCCTGCTTCGCGCCTTCGATAGGATCGTGGTGGTCGCGCATTTCCTGCACTTCCTCGCGGCTGCGATACTTCGCCGGATCGGACATCGAGTGTCCACGGTAGCGATAGGTGTTGAGCTCCATCAGCACCGGGCCATTGCCGGCGCGGACATATTCGAGCGCGACTTCGGCGGCGGCGCGCACTTCGAGCACGTCCATGCCGTTGACGTCCATGCCCGGGATGCGGAAGCCCGTGCCGCGGCGGTGGAAGTGCGTTTCAGCCGAGCCGCGCTTGACCGCGGTGCCCATCGCATAGCCGTTGTTCTCGACCACGAAGATGATCGGGAGCTGCCACAGCGCTGCCATGTTGAAGGTTTCGTAGACCTGGCCCTGATTGGCCGCGCCATCGCCGAAATAGGCCATGCACACGCCGCCATCGCCGCGGTACTTGTGCGCGAAGGCGAGGCCCGCGCCGAGCGGCACCTGTGCGCCGACAATGCCGTGGCCGCCGTAGAACTTGTGGTCGGTCGAGAA
>CANCET010000262.1 GCA_947375105.1 Sphingomonadaceae bacterium | reverse complement strand
CACGACATCGAACCGCGAGATCGATACTTCGTTGCAGCGGACTGTACCGGCGGTACCGGCCGACCCGCTTGCGCCTGCCCAGGGTGCGCCGGTTCAGGGTGCGCCAGTTCAAGGTGCTCCGGCGGCTGGCCCGGCCCAGGTACAGCCTGAGCCGGCAGCGCCCGCCAAGAGCGCACCTGCCAAAGCTGCGCAGAACGATCCGCTCGCAGGCAGCGCCAAGCAGTAAGCCATGATGCGCCGGTTCGCCCGGCGCTCCCATTCCCGGTGTTCCTGCCCGCCGCGCGGCGGCCGGGGACATCTGTTTGTTTTCGCCAGTTCATTCTCGCCAGCTCATTATCGCTTGTGGATTGCCAGCCGGAATCCGGCCATGACCGCTTGCGTACCCGGAGCTTCTGACGGTAAGGCCCACCTCCCATGGCGCGGTTCATTTTCATCACCGGCGGCGTGGTTTCCTCGCTGGGCAAGGGCCTCATGGCAGCGAGCCTTGCGGCGCTTCTGCAGGCGCGCGGTTTTCGCGTTCGGATCCGCAAGTTCGATCCCTATCTCAACGTCGATCCGGGCACGATGAGCCCCTATCAGCACGGCGAGGTCTTTGTGACCGACGACGGCGCCGAGACCGATCTCGATCTTGGCCACTACGAACGCTTCACCGGCGTATCGGCGCGCCAGTCTGATAACATCACCTCAGGCCGCATCTACCGCGATATCATCGCCAAGGAGCGGCGCGGCGATTATCTGGGCGCGACGGTGCAGGTGATCCCGCACGTGACCGACGCCATCAAGGCCTTCGCGCGCGACGAGACGGACGATCTGGACTTCGTGCTGTGCGAGATCGGCGGCACGGTGGGCGATATCGAAAGCCTGCCGTTCATCGAGGCCATCCGCCAGCTGCGCAACGAGATGGGGCGCGAGGCGACCTGCTTCGTGCACGTGACGCTGGTGCCCTATATCGCGGCGGCGGGTGAGCTGAAGACCAAGCCGACGCAGCATTCGGTGCGCGAGCTGACCGGGCTCGGCATCCAGCCCGACATCCTGCTGTGCCGCTGCGAAAAGCCGCTGCCCGAGAACGAGCGCGCGAAGATCGCGTTGTTCTGCAACGTCCGCAAGGAAGCGGTGATCCCAGCGCTCGATGCGCAGAGCATCTACGCGGTGCCGCTGCAGTATCACGGCGAGGGGCTCGATTCGGAAGTGTTGCGCCACTTCGGGCTCGGTAGCCCCGCGACGCCTGATCTTTCGCGCTGGACCGATATCGTCGATCGGCATCAGAACCCCGAAGGCGAAGTGACCATCGGCGTTGTCGGCAAGTATGTCGGCCTGCAGGATGCTTACAAGTCGCTGAACGAGGCGCTGGTGCACGGCGGCATGGCCAACCGGGTGAAGGTCAACATCCGCTGGATCGACGCGGAGATTTTCGAGAAGGACGACGCCGAGATCGCGGCACACCTCGAACCCATGCACGGCATTCTGGTGCCCGGCGGGTTCGGTGAGCGCGGGACCGAGGGCAAGATCGCCAGCGTGCGGTTTGCGCGCGAGCGCGGCGTGCCGTTCTTCGGCATCTGCCTTGGCATGCAGATGGCCTGCATCGAGGGCGCGCGGAACCTTTCGGGGATCGCGGGTGCGAGCTCGACCGAGTTCGGGCCTTCGGAAGAGCCAGTGGTGGGTATCATTACCGAATGGATGACCACCGAGGGGCTCGAAACGCGTGCAGCGGGCGGCGATCTTGGCGGCACAATGCGGCTGGGCGCGTATGAAGCGCAGCTTTCCGGCAACAGCCACGTGGCGCAGATCTATGACGCCAGCGCGATCAGCGAGCGGCACCGGCATCGCTACGAAGTCAACGTGGCCTACCGCGAGCGGCTGGAGACCGGGGGCCTCGTGTTCTCGGGCATGTCGCCCGATGGGTTGCTGCCGGAAATCGTCGAGCGGCCGGACCATCCGTGGTTCATCGGGGTCCAGTTCCATCCGGAGCTGAAAAGCCGCCCGTTCGAGCCGCATCCGCTGTTCAAGAGCTTCATCACAGCGGCGGTCAAACAGGCGCGGCTCGTCTGATCGACCGGGCAGGGAAGGGGAATTCGCATGGATGCCGCCACACTTGCCCAGACATTGACGGCTCCCAGCCTCCTCGCCGGATGTTCGCCCGAGGAACTTGCCGATATCGCCGCGCGCGGCACGGTGCGCAATTTCAAGCCGGGCACCTCCATCATCCTTCAGGGCGATCCCGGCGATACGCTGTGGATCATGCTGAAGGGCCTTGCGCGTGTGTGCATGGTGGCGGCCAACGGGCGCGAAATCGTGCTTGATTATGCCGAGCCGGGCGCGGTGCTGGGCGAGATCGCCTTTCTCGATGGCGGCGAGCGGACGGCGAGCGTCGAGGCGATCGAGCCGGTCGAGGCACTGGGGCTGACACGGACGGCATTCACCGAGATCGTCGGCAAGCATCACGGTCTTGCGATGCGGCTGCTGCAGGCGATGGCGCGGCGGCTGCGGCAGAACAACACGGTGATCGAGGCCGACCGCGCTTATACCTCGGGCCCCCGGCTCGCACGCTTCCTGCTGCGGTTGATGATGGGCGGGGAAGGCGATGAACTGCGCCTCAAGATCGCGCTCAGCCAGGGCGAATTGGGCAATTTTGCCGGCATGTCGCGCGAACAGATCAACCGCCAGCTTTCGGCTTGGGCCGATGGCGGGATCGTCTCGCTCAAGACGGGCCGGGTGACGGTGCTGGACCGCGAGGCGCTCGTCGATATTGCCGAGGCCTGGTAAGCGTATACGAATGCCGTATGGCTTCAACGGCCGGGGTCTTTAATCAAGGCGGCATGATCCGCCATCTCACGCTTGCCGCGCTGCTTGCGCTTCCCACGCTGGCCCATGCGGCCGGCTCGTTGCCGATCACGGAAGGGGTAAGCGAGGTTCGCCATCCCGCTTGGTCGAAGTCGGCAACGCTCTACGAGGTCAACATCCGGCAGTACACGCCGGAGGGCACCTTCCGCGCCTTCGAGAAGCACCTGCCGCGCCTGCGCCGGATGGGCGTGGACGTGCTGTGGATCATGCCGGTCAATCCGATCGCCAGGAAAGAACGCAAGGGTTCGCTCGGCAGCTACTACGCGGTGAGCGACTACCTCGCGGTGAACCCCGAATATGGCGATATGAAGGACTTCAAGCACTTGGTGGCCGAAGCGCACCGGCAGGGGTTCAAGGTGATTCTCGACTGGGTGGCAAACCACACCGGGTGGGACCACGTGTGGACCCGCGAGCACCCCGACTGGTACAAGCGCAATGCCGCGGGCGAGCTTGAAGGCTACCATTACACCGACCTGAGCGACCACCATGAGGAAGTCTGGGCCGACGTGATCGGGCTCGATTACAGCAAGCAAGCGGTGCGCGATGGCATGATTGCCGCGATGAAGTTCTGGCTGAAAGAGACAGGGATCGACGGTTTCCGCTGCGATGTCGCGTGGACGCTGCCGGTGGAATTCTGGGATCAGGCGCGCCGCGAACTCGATGCGGTGAAGCCGGTCTTCATGCTGGCCGAGGCCGATACGCCCGAGATGCAGGTGCGCGCCTTCGACATGACCTATGACTGGAAGCTCTATCACCTGCTCATCGATGTGGCGAAAGGCAAGGCAGACGCGCGCGATCTGGCAAAGCTCTACACCGCGCCGCCGCGCCGCTATCCAGCCGGCGCCATGCGCATGACCTTTACCAGCGATCACGACGAGAATTCGTGGAACGGCACCGACAAGGAGCTCTACGGCGAAGGCGCGGATGCGATGGCGGTGCTGGCGGCGACGCTGCCCGGCATGCCGCTGGTCTACAGCGGGCAGGAGGATGCGCTCGACCGTCGGCTGAAGTTTTTCGACAAGGATCCGATCGTTTGGGGCCAATACCCGCGCGCGGCATTCTATCGCTCGCTGCTGGCGCTCAAGCATGCGCATCCCGCGCTGGCGAGCACGATGGAGCCGGGCAATCTCGAAC
>CANCET010000261.1 GCA_947375105.1 Sphingomonadaceae bacterium | reverse complement strand
GGAAGCTGGGCAAGTTCTCGTTCGATGCGCTGGTGAACCTTGCCACGGCATCCGGCCGCGCCTTGGACCTCAGGATGACCGAAGCAGCCTGATCGACTTCGCGACACCCCCACCCACATCCCTTGACCCCACCCCCCAGACCCCTTAATCGTTCAGTTAAACGAACGCATACGGGAGTCGAGAGCCATGGCTGTAGCCTATATCGTTGATGCAGTGCGCACCGCTGGCGGGCGGCGGAATGGGCGGTTGGCGGGGGTTCACCCGGTCGATCTTTCGGCGGCGACGCTCGATGCCATCATCGCGCGGACGGGGATCGATGGCGCGGCGGTTGAGGATGTGATCATGGGCTGCGTCTCGCAGGGCGGGCAGCAGGCGGGGCAGGTGGGGCGCAATGCCGTCCTCGCCGCGCGGCTCCTGCCGGATTCGGTGCCGGCTGTTACCATCGACCGCCAGTGCGGATCATCCCAGCAGGCGATCCAGTTTGCCGCGCAGGCGGTGATGTCGGGCACGCAGGATATCGTGATCGCCGCGGGCGTGGAAAGCATGACCCGCGTGCCGATGGGCTCCACCGCGATCTTTCACATGAAAGAGGGGCTGGGCAACTACAAGTCGCCGCAGCTGGAAGAGAAGTATCCGGGCATCATGTTCTCGCAGTTCATGGGCGCGGAAATGATCGTGAAGAAGCACGGCTTCTCCAAGGATCAGCTCGATGCCTTTGCGCTGAACAGCCACCTGAAGGCGATTGCCGCGACCAAGGCGGGCGCGTTTGGCGGCGAGATCGTGCCGATTGCCATCGAAACGGCGGACGGCCCGGCGATGCACACCGTGGACGAAGGCATCCGCTTCGATGCGACGCTGGAATCCATCGCAGGCGTCAAGCTGCTCTCGCCCGAAGGCCTGCTGACGGCGGCCAGCTCCAGCCAGATCTGCGACGGCGCGAGCGCGGCGCTGATCGTTTCGGAAGCGGCCTTGAAGGCGCACAATCTCACCCCGCTGGCGCGCATTCATAACCTGACCGTGACGGCGGGCGATCCGGTGATCATGCTCGAAGAACCGCTCTTCGCCACCGACCGCGCGCTGCAGCGGGCGGGCATGAAGATCGGCGATATCGACCTCTATGAAGTGAACGAGGCCTTCGCCTCGGTGCCGATGGCCTGGCTGAAGCACACCGGCGCGGACCCGGAGAAGCTCAACGTCAACGGCGGCGCGATTGCGCTGGGCCATCCGCTCGGCGCTTCGGGCACCAAGCTGATGTCCACGCTGCTCCATGCGCTGAAGGCGCGGGGCCTGAAGTATGGCTTGCAGACGATGTGCGAAGGCGGCGGCGTTGCCAACGTGACCATCGTTGAAATGATGTAACCAATCCCCTCCCATGGGGAGAGGGACGCGTTTATGTTTTTGGGAGAGAATTGCCATGAAGCTTGATAGTTCCGTTTCCGCCGTCGTCACCGGCGGCGCGTCCGGCCTCGGTGCCGCCACCGCCCGCGCGCTGGCCGCGAAGGGCGTGAAGGTCGCCATCTTCGACATGCAGAAGGAAAAGGGTGAAGCGATTGCAGCCGAGATCGGCGGCGTGTTCTGCGAAGTGAACGTGACCAGCGATGAGAGCGTGGACGCCGGCTTTGCCAAGGCGCGCGCGGCCATCGGGCAAGAGCGCATCCTCGTGAACTGCGCCGGCACCGGCAACGCGATCAAGACCGCCAGCCGCAGCAAGGAAGACGGCTCGATCAAGCACTTCCCGCTGGAGGCGTTCAACTGGCTGATCCAGATCAACCTCGTCGGCACGTTCCGCTGCATCGCCAAATCGGCAGCCGGCATGATGACGCTCGGCCTCACCGAAGATGGCGAGCGCGGCGCGATCGTGAACACGGCGTCGGTCGCGGCCGAGGACGGCCAGATCGGGCAGGCGGCGTACTCCGCTTCGAAGGGCGGCGTTGTCGGCATGACCCTGCCGATCGCGCGCGACCTGATGAGCGAGGGCATCCGCGTCAACACGATCCTGCCGGGCATTTTCGATACCCCGCTGCTGGCAGGGGCCCCGCAGAACGTGCGCGATGCGCTGTCGGCTTCGGTGCCGTTCCCCAAGCGGCTCGGCCAGCCGGCGGAATATGCGCAGCTCGCGATGACGATGATCGAGTGCGGCTATTTCAACGGCGAGGACGTGCGCCTCGACGGCGCGATCCGCATGGCGCCGCGTTAAGTGTGATGGCCTGACGCGCCCCCGCATGAAACGGGGGCGCGCAGGATTTGGGAGAGATGGGCTGATGGCCGAGTACACGCAGATCCTGCTCGATGTGGCTGATGGCGTCGCGACGCTGACGCTCAATCGTCCGCACAAGATGAACGCCTACACCGGCACGATGATGAGCGAGATCATCGACGCGTTCGACCGCACCGACGCCGATGACAGCGTGCGCGCGGTGATCGTGACGGGCGCGGGCGACCGGGCGTTCTGCGCGGGCGCGGACCTGACGCCGGATGACGGCAAGCGGCCTTTCTCCGATCCGACCGAAGTGGCCGACCTTTCCGACGTGCGGGTGCGCGATGGCGGCGGCTATTGCACGCTGCGCATCTTCAATTCGCAGAAGCCGGTGATCGGCGCGATCAACGGTGCGGCGGTGGGCATCGGCGCCACCATGCAGCTGCCGATGGATTTCCGCCTTGCCAGCACCTCGGCGCGCTTCGGCTTCGTGTTCGCGCGGCGCGGGATCGTGCCTGAGGCGGCTTCGAGCTGGTTCCTGCCGCGCCTTGTGGGCATGAGCCAGGCGCTGGAATGGTGTATGACTGGCCGCGTGTTCGGCGCCGAAGAAGCGAAGGAAGCGGGCCTCGTGCGGTCGCTCCATGCGCCGGAAGACTTGCTGCCCGCCGCCCACGCGTTGGCGCGCGAGATTGCGGACAACACGAGCGCGGTTTCAGTGGCGATGACGCGCGCGATGCTGTGGCGCAATTCGGCCACGCCGCACCCGATGTATGCCCACCGTGTCGACAGCCGCGCAATCTATCAGCTTTCACGCGGTGCCGACGCCAAAGAAGGTGTGGCCAGTTTCCTTGAAAAGCGCGCACCCGCCTACCCGGGCCGCGTTTCTTCGGATATGCCCGGATTTTACCCATGGTGGGATGAGCCGGGCTGGGAATGAAAGAGCACACGAAATTGGCACCTGTGGGAGAGGCCGGCGCAGAACAGGCCGGCGCGCGCGAATTGCTGCTGGAGACGGCCTCGCAGATCATGCGCGAGGGCGATCAGGTCGACATCTCGCTCAGTGAGCTGTCGCTGCGCTCCGGCCTCAATTCGGCGCTGGTAAAGTACTACTTCGGCAACAAGGCCGGGATGCTGGGCGAATTGCTCGACCGCGACATGGTGGCGATCATCAAGTCGGTCGAGGCGCTGCTCGCCAAGGACAGCATGAGCCCGGAAGCCAAGCTGCGGATGCACATCGCGCGCTGCGTCGATACCTACTTTGCTTTCCCCTACCTCAACCGCCTGCTGATGCGGCTGGTGCGCGACAGTGATCCCGCCGAGGCGAAGCGGATTGCCGACAAGTATCTCATGCCGCTCAACAAAGCCTATGACCGGCTGATCAGCGACGGGGTGAAGGCGGGGGTGTTTCGGCCGATCGATCCGCAGCTGTTCTACTTCACCGTGACAGGCGCGGCGGACCGGTTCTTTTCGGCGCGGCTGGTGCTGCGGCACTGCTTCGACCAGGATACGCTGACCGAGGAACTGCGCGACCGCTACCGTGAACACACGGTGGACTTCATCATGGCGGGTATTCTCGCCCGGTGAGCGGGGACGGCGGCCATGCGCGCGCTTTTGCTTGCGCGCGGCGCGTGCTGGCCTAGAACCAAAGCATGTCCGACGCGCAAACACGGCCTGAAACCACCCGCCTGTCAGATTTCATTCCCTACCGGCTGGCGATCACGTCCAACGCGGTGAGCAGCCTGATTTCGGGTGAGTATCACAGCGAATTCGGCCTCAAGATCCC
>CANCET010000260.1 GCA_947375105.1 Sphingomonadaceae bacterium | reverse complement strand
AGGGCGTGCTGCTCGGGCGGGCGTGGGCCTTTGCGCTGGCGGCGGGCGGCGAAGCCGGCGTGGCGAAAATGCTGGGCCTGATCGCGGCGGAAATGCGCGTGGCGATGGCGCTGACGGGCGTGACGCGGGTGGACCAGATCGGGCGTGCGAATCTGGCGAACTTCAGTCCGGCGTGAGCACCATCTTAAGCGCGCCGGCTTCGCGGGCTTCGAACAAGCGATAGGCTTCGGCGCCTTCGCTGAGCGGCATGCGGTGAGTAATGGTCCGTTCGGGCTTGAGGCGACCGGACTGGACGAGCGGGAACAGCGCGGGCAGTTCCTCCGGCACCGAGCACGTGCCGATGCGGAAGGTGAGGCCAGCGGCGAAGGCGCGTTCCAGCGGAAAGGCATAGCGGCGCGATTGCTGCACGCCGATGACCGAGACAGTGCCACGCGGACGCACCAGCCGTAGTGCGAAATCGACGGTGGCGTCGCTGCCGACGACTTCGACCACGCAATCGAGCTTGCGGCCTTTGGTATCGGCCTTGATGCGTTCCAACGCCTCGTCCGGGTGCAGCGTGATGGCGCCGGATTGTTCCGCCATCGCGCGGCGCTCGGCAATCGGATCGATCGCGTAGACCACGTGCGCGCCCATGACGTAGGCGCTTTCGACCGCCATCAGGCCAATGGGGCCGAGGCCGATCACCGCAACCGAACTGCCGGGGCGGATATCGGCCTGGCGGGCGCCGAACCATGCCGTCGCCAGCGCGTCCGTCATCATCAGCGCCTGATCTTCGGTGACGCCCTCGGGGATGGCGACGGCGTTCATGTCTGCCGCAGGCACGCGCACGGCTTCGGCCTGCGAGCCCTGAAGGCGGGCGGATAGGCCGTAGCAGGCACTGGCATTGAACTCGCAGGTGTGAACCACACCCGCAAGACACGAGCGGCAGCGCCCGCAGCCAACCGCAGCGGGGAGCATGACGAGATCGCCGACCTTGTGGCGCTGGACCGCGCTGCCGACTTCCACGACTTCGCCCACCGCTTCGTGACCGACGCAGAAGCCCATGTCCTCCGAGAAGCCGTGGCCGTGATAGATGTGCAAGTCCGATCCGCAGATCGAGCATGCGGTGACGCGCACCACGGCATCGCCTTTGGCGTGCGGCGCCGGATCGTCCATGCTTTCGTAGCGCACATCACGCGCACCGTAGTAGCGCAGAGCCTTCACAGCGTGAGCCCTCCATCGACGATCAGGGTCTGCCCGGTGACATAAGCCGCGAGCGGGGATGCAAGGAACAGGACTGCGCCGGCCATGTCCCCCGGCGTGCCGAGGCGGCCCTGCGGGATGCGGGCGAGCGATCCGGCGAGGCGTTCGGGGTGCTGGGTGGTGACCTTGGTGAGCTTGGTATCGACGAGGCCCGGCGCGATCCCGTTGACGCGGATGCCCTCCCCCGCCCAGGCATTGCCGAGCGTACGGGTGAGGCTGACCGCGCCCGCCTTGGACGCGGCATAGGCCGGATTTCCGACATTCGCGCCAAAGCCCGCAACCGAGCTGACGGTGATGAGGCTGCCCTTCGATTCAAGCAGTTGCGGTTTGAACTTGCGGGCGCAGTTCATCAGGCTGTCGAGATTGACGGCCATGACCTTGTCCCAGCCCTCGCGCTCGAACTCGCCGCGCTTGTAGAGAACCGTGCCCTGCGAGAGGACGAGGACATCGAGGGTGGCGAAAGGTTCGGGCGCGGCTTCGATCGCTTCGGGATCGGCCACGTCGACGCAGGTGTAGCCAAGGCCGGTCAGGTCCGAGCCTTCCGATGCGTCGTAATCCTCCGCGAAGGCGCGCGTGCCCCAGACGTGGACTGCCGCGCCGCGCTGGCGGAACGCATGCGCGATGCCGTTGCCGATGCCGCTCGATCCGCCGACGACGAGGACCTTCCGGCCGGTGAAATCGGTATCGCCATTCATGCGCATGCTCTCCTTGCGGGACTGTTCGCCCGCTTCACCGACCTTTTCGGCAGAGCGCGCGCGCTGCGCAAGGGGGCGCGCAGATCATTCATAAAAGTGTCCCTAAATATGAACAGAAGCCAACGCCGCATTCAGGCTCGTGTTACGGCGAATCGCTTAGAAAAGCTTCATCGGCACCAGTGAAGGGGAACGACGATGAAGACGATCACAAAGACATTGACGGCGGCGCTGGCCCTTGGCGGCGCGATGGCCATGAGCGGCTGCGCGAGTGCGCAGGAGTGGCGCGGACAGGGCTATGGCCCTGAGTGGCGCAGCCCGCGCGAGCAGGCCGCCTACGTCCAGATGCAGGTCGACAACACCTGCTCGGGCCAGCGCGGCTACAATCTCGAGAGCCGCCTGCGCGATGCCGTCGACCGGGGCCGCGTTAATCGCTGGACTGCTGGCCGCATCCAGAGCGCGATCGACAACCTGCAATACAGCGAACGGCACGAATGCCGCGAAGGCGACTATCGCTCGGTCCACGGCATCAGCCGGGAATACAACCGCATCAGCGCATGGATCGGCCGTGAAGCCGGCAGCCCGACTTACACCAATGGCAACTGGGGTGGCGGGTATTGGCGGAGGTGATGACGAGCGCTCCCGGCATTCGCCGGGAGCTTGCGGCACCAGACTGGCTGTTCTTCAGCCTCGGCCGCGGTAGGAGGCCACTCCCTGATCGGGCACCCACAGGCCCTCGGGGGGTGGTCCCGATTGCCAGAAAACGTCGATCGGAATACCACCGCGCGGATACCAGTAGCCGCCGATGCGCAGCCAGCGCGGGCGCATCTCGCCAAACAGGCGCTGGCCTACGCCGACGGTGACGTCCTCGTGGAAGCCGGCGTGGTTGCGAAACGATCCAAGGAACAGCTTGAGCGACTTTGATTCCACGATGGTGTCGCCCGGTGCATAGTCGATGACGATGTGCGCAAAATCGGGCTGGCCGGTGACCGGGCACAGCGACGTGAATTCGGGCGCTGCAAAGCGCACGAGGAACAGCGAGCCTGCGCGCGGATTGGGCACATAATCAAGCACGGCTTCCTCGGGCGAGGCGGGCAGCGTGCTGGCTTGGCCGAGGTAGAGCGGCTGGCCGGGTTCAGTCATGGCAAGTCCTTTCGTGCGGGCGCATTTGCACGGGCAGAGGCGGTCGGGCAAGCAGACGATGAGGGCAGGTTCTGACAGCGACCTGCCCTCCCCCAGGCCCTCCCCCGGGCCCCGCCGCAAGCAGGCGGGAAGAACGGCGGATTTGCACCATTTTTGGCGTGACGGCGGCGGGGGGCAGGTTTAGTCTCCCCCGCAAGGCCCCGCATAGACGGGCCATATGCAGGACGGAGCTGACCCATGGATTCCCTGGTCTCGACCCAGTGGCTCGCCAGCGAGCTGGGCGCGAGCGATCTGCGCATCGTGGATGCCAGCGCTTATTTGCCCGAGCATGGCCGCGATCCATTGCTCGAATACGAGGCGTGCCACATCCCTGGCGCGGTGTTCATGAACCTGGCGGAGCTGAGCGATCCCGCGCGGCCGGGGATGAACATGCTGCCTTCGGCCGAGCGTTTCGCCAGCCGGATGCAAAGCCTTGGGCTCGGTGATGGCAGCCGCATCGTGATCTACGACGACAGCCCGATCCGCTCGGCAACGCGGGCGTGGTTCATGCTGACGATGTTCGGCGCAACGAACGTGGCACTGCTTGACGGCGGGATCGCCAAATGGAAGGCCGAAGGGCGCCCTTGCGCGCAAGGGCGCGAGACGCTGCGGCACCGGCATTTCACAGTCTGGAGCGACGACCGCACGGTACGCAGCAAGGCTGATGTGTTGCGCAATCTGGAGACACCCCGCGAGCTGGTGGTCGATGCGCGGGGCGCAGGGCGCTTCACCGGCGCAGTGCCAGAAGTGAAACCGGGGCTCGCCAGTGGCCACATTCCGGGCGCGCGCAATGTCTATTACGCCAGCCTGTTCCGCCCGGATGGCACGTGGAAATCGCCGGCAGATATCCGCGCGGTGTTCGAGGCGGCCGGCGTGGACCTCGCCCGCCCCCTGATCG
>CANCET010000259.1 GCA_947375105.1 Sphingomonadaceae bacterium | reverse complement strand
TCGTGGGTGGCCGGGTGGGGCAGTGGGCGGGTGCCGCCCGACGCGTCAGCAGCGCAAGAAAAAAGGGCGCGCTGCGGTGCAGCGCGCCCCTTCTCCTGCAATCGGTTCGTTCAGAACGAAGCGGTCAGCGAAACCACGCCGACCGGCTTGGTCGTGCGATAGAACGAGTTCGAGCAGACATCGACCGCCGTCGGCGAACCCGCACCGCTGCACAGGCCGCTCTGGGCGAAATCGCTCTGGTGCATGTTCGTGCCGACGACTGAGGCATCGAGCGCGAGGTTCTTATACTTCGCGGTAACACCGACGTTGTAGTCAAAGAACGGCTTCGGCAGATCGAAGCCACCGCCGGTGTGGGCGAGGTGCGAGTGGACGCTCAACGGCGTACCCGGGATCGCCCCGCCCAGCTCGCCATAGACGTAGAGATTGCTGCGATGAGTCGAAGTGAAGTTGTAGTTGAACACCTTCTGCGCGGGCGCGAAGTTCGCGCCGACCTTCGCCGTCACCGGGCCAAGCGTCTTGGCCACCGAACCGTAAATCTCCCAGAGATTACCCGCGGTCGCACCCGGATAGATGTAGCCATAAAGGCCGCCGTCGATGGTGAAGCCCGTGCTGCCGATGCCATGCGTATAACCGCCGTAGACGTCGATTTCGGTGCCGCCGATGTTGATCGGGCTGTTCCCGGCCGAAGCGCTCGAAGCCCAGGTCGAGATGTAGAAGCCGGAGCTGTGCGCGATGGTGAAGGTGCCCTGCACGACCGGCTTGTTGTCCGACTGCGCGACGCCGCGGAACCGGTACTGGCTGGCGATGGTTGCCGCGCCGGTCACGGTGATGTCGCTGGGGGGCGCAGCCTCATCGGCGAACGCAGGCGCCGCAGCGATGAAGCTCAGGGCGGCAAGAGTACCGGCCACGAGGGCCTTGCTGGACGTACGCATGGGAAATCCTTTGTTATTGGGTTTGCGTCGTCCCACCTGCACAGATCGTGGCGACTCAGTTGCGGTGGTCAGCCTTCGGTCTGTAACGTTTTGTTGCCGGATCATGCTGCATTGCACAAGAGTGTGTTAACAGCTGGTCGCGCCTTTCCCACGCCCTGTTGCAATTGCGCACCATCCCGTTCGAGGCCCTTGTATGGGCACCGTTCTGGCCCATATATCTTTCGTCAGGCCCGATATCCATGCTGAAGCTTCTCCGTTCCTTCCTTGACCCCCGCTCCGTGTCCGAGGTTACGCCTTCGATACCGGATGGCCAGCGCGTCTACGCCATCGGCGACATTCATGGCCGCTGCGACCTGCTGTGCCGGATGATCGCACGGATCGAAGCGGACGAAGCCGGGCGCGATCCGGCCGATACGACCGTGATCCTTCTGGGCGATCTCGTTGATCGCGGGCCCGACAGCGCCGGCGTCATCGCCACCGCGCGGGAATGGGCCAAGCGCCGACGCGTGCGCATCCTTGCCGGCAATCATGAGGAAATGTTCCTCGGCAGCTTCGAGCGCGACGACACGCTGCGCCATTTCCTGCGCCACGGTGGACGCGAGACGCTGCTCAGCTATCCGATCGCCCCCGACGTCTACAGCCGCGCCACGCTTGAAGAACTGCGCGCGATCATGAACGAGGTCATCCCGGCAGAGGACGTGGATTTCATGCAGGGCATGGAAGACAGCATCCGGATCGGCGATTACGTGTTCGTCCATGCCGGTGTTCGTCCGGGCGTGCCGCTCGCGGACCAGAAGGTTTCGGATTTGCGCTGGATTCGCGGCGAATTCATCGAAGCGGCGGATTCGCGCGATTTCGCGGTGGTCCACGGCCACACCATTCTCGAACAGCCCCATGTCTCGCCCTTGCGCATCAGCCTTGATACCGGGGCCTTCGCATCCGGCCTGCTCAGCGCCGTCGGCCTGGAAGGCACCGCGCGCTGGCTGCTGTCGGTGCAAGGCGAACCCGCCGCCGAAGCGGCTTAGTCCTCGAACAGCACCGTTCGAACCACGCCGTCCTCGCGGTAGACCGGTCCGTCGCGCCCGGCTTCGTACATCCGGTTCCACAGTGCGGTCGGCCCGAACCCGACCATGAGATCGCGCATCGCAGCATAGCAAGGGTGCTGGAAGTGCGCGACGAGCGAGGCATGGTCCTCCCACAGTTCGTGAATGGTCACCCGGTGCGGGATGCACGGATCCGCTGCAAAGCAGTACTCAAGACAGCCCGGCTCTTCGGTCCGCGATGTCCACTGGATCGGCGCGGCCAGCCGCACCGCTTCGTCGCGCGTGGCTTGATCGGCAAATTCAATCCAGGCGTGAATAATGACCTGCGGCATGACTGGCTCTCCTCTTGCCAGCAAGTGAAGCACACCGCGCCGCTGCCCGCCCCTATTGATAAACGCAGGTATCGTAATCCGCGCGCACCGTGTTCACGCGCGCGGCGATCGCGTTGCCGTGGCGGCGGGTAGACCCTGTAGCCCCCGTCACCGCGCGCACCTTCGGCTGCGGAAACGCGGCGGCGATCCGCGCCGCTTCGACCCGGCTCAGTGCTGCCGCCGGCTTCTTGTAATACCGCTGCGCCCCGGCCTCGACCCCGTAAGTCCCGATGCCCGTCTCGGCGACGTTGAGGTAGACTTCCATGATCCGCCGCTTGCCCCAGACCGCCTCGATCAGCACGGTAAACCACGCTTCCAGCCCTTTGCGCAGATAACCGCCGCCCTGCCACAGGAACACGTTCTTGGCGGTCTGCTGGCTGATCGTCGATCCACCGCGGATGCGTCCGCCTTCCTGATTGCGCTCCCAAGCTTTCAAGATCGCATCCTGATCGAACCCGTGATGCTGGCAAAACTTGCCGTCCTCGCCCGCGATCGCAGCGTCCACCATATTGCGGTCGATCTTCGAAAGCGGTGTCCAATCCTTGTTGATGCCGTTGGGATCCATGATCATCGTCAGCGTCACCGGCACCGGCACGAACCGGTAGATCACCACCATCGTCACGCTAAGGAACAGGAACGCCGCGACCAGCCGCGTGAACAGCCAGCCGATCTGGTGCAGCCGACTGGGCCGGCGTGCCCGGAAGTAACCGGGGTTCTTGAGCTTGAGCAGTTCATCGTCCATGAGACCGCGATATTAACCGGCAAGCCGCCGGTGGCAATCGGGAGCGTAGAGCTTTGCACCGGCACCTTCGCGCATGGCTCGCGGCGCTCCTTTTCCTTGCCCCCGCCGCGGCTTTGGCTGACGAGGCGCCGGACATGTGCGTCGATCGCCCGGGCATCGATACGCCGCCCTGCACGCTCCATGCTGGCCAGCTCATGGTCGAATTCGGCGCGGTGCAGTGGGACCACGCCACCACCCCCGGCACGCGCGATGATACGCTGACCTTCGGCGACACGGTTGTGCGCATCGGGCTCGGCAATGCGACCGAGGCGATTGTCGGACTGGGCGGATGGAGCCATGAACGCAGTCGGGATGGGCGCGCCGTCGCCACCGCGCGCGGCCTCGGCGATGC
This sequence comes from Sphingomonadaceae bacterium, assembly GCA_947375105.1. Lineage (GTDB taxonomy): Bacteria > Pseudomonadota > Alphaproteobacteria > Sphingomonadales > Sphingomonadaceae > Novosphingobium. The sequence goes on along the minus strand of CANCET010000259.1, from coordinate 559 downwards.
CACCGTCGGGCTGCGCCACGGGTTCGGCGGAGAAGACGACGCCAAGATCGCCGTGCAGGCCTACGTCAGCCTCCCGGTAGGCCGCTCGCCCGGCGGCGCGGGCGATTGGGGTGCGGGCTTCCTGCTCCCCGTCTCGCTGCCGCTTCCCTCTGGCTTCGAGCTCAGCATGACCCCGGAAGTCGATGCCGCCGTCAACGGCTCGGGCAAGGGGCGCCACCTCGCCTGGGGCGGCGTCGTCGGCCTGTCGCACGCGCTTACTCCGGTGATTTCGGGCTCGGCGGAAGTGGCCGCCTACCGCGATGACGATCCGGACGGCGCCTCGACCGATGCGCGCGTCGCCCTCTCCGGCGCCTGGCGCGCGGGTCGGCGCTTCCAGCTCGACCTCGAACTCGATATCGGCATCTCGCAAGGCGCGCCCGATCATGCCTTGATGCTGGGCTTTGCACGCCAGTTTTGAACCCGGCCCCCGCACACCAGGAACACTCACATGAAGCCCTCCGGCAACACTATCCTCCTCTCCGGCGGCGGCTCCGGCATCGGCCGCCGCCTTGTCCAGCGC
>CANCET010000258.1 GCA_947375105.1 Sphingomonadaceae bacterium | reverse complement strand
CCGAGCGCCATGGCAAACCCGCTCGCACGCAAGGCTGCCGGGTTCCTCATGCGTCCAGCCCCGCAACCACGTCGTCACAGCGCGCGCACAGCGCCCCGTCTTCGGTCACTTCGGGCAGATGCCGCCAGCAGCGGCCGCACTTGTGCTGGGTAGTAGGCACGATTTCCACCCCCTCGCCCTGCCCGCGCGTGACTGACGCGGTGATGAACAGTTCGGCGAAGTCCGCTTCCGGCGCGCTGGCCGGCACGGTCACTTCGGCCTGAAGGCTCGATCCGACCACCTTTTCGCGGCGCAGCGGCTCGATGGCCTCGGTTACCGTCTGGCGCAGCGCGCGCAGGCCCGCAAAGCGTTCCGCCAGCGCCGCGTCGAGCCATTCGGCGGGGAGCGCATGGATCACAGCCAAATGGATGCTGCCGCGTTCAGGGAAGCGCGTGGTCCACACTTCTTCCGCCGTGAACACCAGCACCGGCGCGGCATAGCGCACCAGCGCCTGGAACAGGATATCCAGCACCGTGCGGCAGGCGCGCCGCTTCGGGTCCGCAGGCGCATCGCAATAGAGGCAGTCCTTGCGGATATCGAAGTAGAACGCGGACAAGTCCTCGTTGCAGAAATCGATCAGCGTGCGCGTGTAGGTGTTGAAATCGAAATCATCGATCGCGCGGCGCAGCACGGCATCCACCTCGCTCAGGCGGTGCAGCACATAGCGCTCCAGCTCCGGCATATCCGCCGCCTCGACGCCTTCGGCCGCGTGGTCATACCCTTCCAGCGCGCCCAGTAGATAGCGGAAGGTGTTGCGCAGCTTGCGGTACTGGTCCGCCACGCCGGCCAGGATTTCCTTGCCGATGCGGTGGTCCTCGGTGAAATCGACCGAGAGCGCCCAGAGCCGCAGGATATCCGCGCCATAATCGCGCATCAGATCAATGGGCGAGATCGTGTTGCCCAAGGACTTGGACATTTTCATGCCCTTCTGGTCCATGGTGAAGCCATGGGTCAGCACCGCCTTGTAGGGCGCATGGCCGCGCGTGGCGCAGGCTTCCAGCAGCGAGGACTGGAACCAGCCGCGATGCTGGTCACTGCCTTCGAGATAGAGATCGGCATGGGGGCCGGTGTAGCCTTCCGGGCGCAGCAGATCGGGCCACTTGCCCGATTCGAGCACGAACGCATGCGTGCTGCCGCTATCGAACCACACATCGAGAATGTCGGTGACGCGCTCGTAGTCCTCAAGCCGGTACTCGGCCCCGAGATACTCCTGCGCCCGCTCCTCGGACCATGCATCGACGCCGCCTGCGCGCACCGCCGCCACGATCCGCGCGTTGACGGCAGGATCGGCAAGGTACTGGCCGGTCTTGCGATCGACAAACAGCGTGATCGGCACGCCCCACGCGCGCTGGCGCGAAAGCACCCAGTCCGGCCGCCCCTCGACCATCGCACCAATGCGGTTGCGGCCCTTTTCGGGCACCCAGCGCGTTTCGGCGATGGCCTGCACCGCGATCTGGCGCAGGGTCGCGTTGGGATGCTCCAGCGCGCCGCCCTCGTTGTCCCAGCGGTTTTCCGCCCGGCTTTCGGCGTGCGGCATATCGACCGGACGGTCCATCGGCACAAACCACTGCGGCGTGCAGCGATAGATCACCTTGGCCTTCGAACGCCACGAATGCGGATAGGAATGCTTGTAGTCGGCAGAGGCCGCGACCAGCCCGCCCGCCTCGCGCAGGCCCAAGCAGATCGGGCCATCGGGCGCATTGAACTTGGGATTGATGACCGAGCCCTGCCCGCCGAGCCAAGCCCAATCCTCGCGGTACTTGCCGTCACCCTCGACCGCGAACACCGGCTCGATCCCGTGCGCCTTGCACAACGCAAAGTCGTCCTCGCCATGGTCCGGCGCCATATGGACAAGGCCCGTGCCGCTGTCGGTCGTGACGAAATCACCGGGGAGCATGGGACGCGGCTTGGCGAAGAACCCGCCAAGATGGTGCATCGGGTGGCGGCAGATGGTTCCGGCGAGGTCGGAGCCAATCACCTGCTCAAGATTTCGCTCAAATGGGGCAGAAACATCGCGGCCCATCTGATACCCGGACAAAGCAAACACCGCTTTTCGTGCGCCCAAGTCAGTCACATCGACGGCAGCTGCCATTGCGTTTAGTCGGGCAGCAAACGAGTTCACCAGATCTTCGGCCACAATGAAACGTTGCCCAGAGAAATCGAGCCCGTGGTCGGCAAGGCGGAAGCTGATGTCCGCGACCACTTCAGCTTGAGAACGACTATCGTCAAAACCCTCTGCATCACAAAGCACAGTAAAGTGAGCGTATCGAACCTCCGGCCCATAAGCCAAAGCCTGGTTCACCGGGATCGTCCAAGGCGTAGTCGTCCAGATCACCGCATGCGCGCCGACCAGCTCAGGGATGGGCGACGAAACAATCTCGAACGCCACGTCGATCTGGGTCGAGACGATATCCTCGTACTCCACCTCCGCCTCCGCCAGCGCGGTCTTTTCCACCGGCGACCACATCACCGGCTTGGCCCCGCGATAAAGCTGGCCGCTTTCCGCAAACTTCAGCAGTTCGCCAACGATGGTGCCTTCCGCTTCCGGGTCCATCGTCAGGTACGGGTGGTCCCAATCGCCATTGATGCCGAGCCGCTTGAGCTGCTCGCGCTGCACGTTCACCCAGTTCTGGGCATAAGCGCGGCATTCGGCGCGGAATTCGACCGGCGGGACCTCGTCCTTGTTCTTCTTCTTCTTGCGGTACTCTTCCTCGACCTTCCACTCGATCGGCAGGCCGTGGCAATCCCAGCCGGGCACATAGGGCGCGTCCTTGCCGAGCAGGCTCTGCGTGCGGCACACCATGTCCTTGAGGATATGGTTCAGCGCATGGCCGATATGCATGTCGCCATTGGCATAGGGCGGGCCGTCATGGAGAATGAACTTCTCCGCGCCCGCACGGCTCTTGCGCAGCTGCTGGTAAAGCCCCTCGTCCTGCCAGCGCGCCAGAATGCCTGGCTCCTTCTGCGGCAGGCCGGCCTTCATCGGGAAATCGGTCTTCGGCAGGAAGACGGTCGAGCGGTAGTCTGGCGTTTCGGACATGATCGGCGGGCCTTAGCGCCGCGCCCGGATTCCTGCAAATTCTAGTGTCGGGCAAATGCAGGCTCGGCAAAACACGACCTACAGCGACGACGAAACCCTTTTCCCCGCCCCGCTCACCCTGAGCTTATCGAAGGGTGCTGGCGCAAGTGTTGCGTATAATGCTTCGACAAGCTCAGCATGAGCGAGGCTGGGGTGCATATCTTGCCCAAGATGCTCTAAGCTCCAACGCGCCGCATCCCCGAAGGAGCCCGCCATGCCCGCCCCCAATCTCCGCACCGCGTTCCTGAGGGCTGAAGGGCGCGGTGCGCTTGCGATGAACGTCGCGGCCCTGATCGTAGCCACCATCGTGATCAACGGTTTCCTCTTTGCTTCGGGCTGGGCCACGCCCAGCGGGCGGCAGATGCCGATGATCCCGCCCGGCGCGGTGGTCGGCCTGATCTGGACGGTCCTGCTCGGCCTGATGGGCGCCGCACGCTGGGTCTATGTGCGCGGCAGCGGCGATGCCGGCTGGCGCTCGTGGACGCCCTTCGGCCTCGCCGCGCTGTGCATCGCCTATCCGTTCTACACGAGCGGGTTGCAGCGCAATGGCGCCGCGTTCTGGGGCACCGTGGTCACCCTGATCGTCGCGGTTGCGGTGATGTTCGTGCTGCGCGGGCGTGATGCCCGCGCGCCGTGGCTGCTGGTGCCCACCGCCATCTGGGGCGGCTACGTGCTCAGCGTGATGATCGCCTACCCGCCCGCCTGATTCAGCAGCCGCCGCGCTTCGTCGCAATCGCGCGCCATCTGCGCCACCAGCGCATCGAGGCCATCGAACTTCGCCTCGCCGCGCAGGAAGTGGTGGAACGCCACCTCGATCTCCTGCCCATAAAGATCACCGCTGAAGTCGAAGAAATGCGGCTCCAGCAATTCCTTGGGCGGATCGAACTGGGGGCGGATGCCCAGATTGGCGGCACCGTCCAGCACCCGGCCGTCGTCCAGCCGCCCGCGCACCGCATAGATGCCGTAAGCCGGGCGCAGATATTCGC
>CANCET010000257.1 GCA_947375105.1 Sphingomonadaceae bacterium | reverse complement strand
CGGATGAGCCTTCCTTAAGCCTTTTCCGCTAAGCCCCGCATCCTGATCGACAATCGGGATGAGTTCGTGACTTGCAACTCTTGCGCTTCCACCAGCGCCGAGCATCTGTTTCGCGCCAAGGGCTATGATCTGGTGCGCTGCACGGGCTGCGGCCTTGCCTATATTGCCAATCCGCCGAGCGCGGAGGAGCTGAAAGTGCTCTATTCGGCAGGGGCATCGTATCATGCGGCGCTGTGCGATCATTCGAGCACCACCTTTGCCACGCAGGACCGGATCGCGGTACGCCATCTTGCCGAGACACTCAGGAGCGTGAAGGGCGGGCGCCTGCTCGATGTCGGCTGCTCGATCGGACAGTTTGCGGCGCGGGCCAAGGCGGCCGGGTTTGCCGCCATGGGGCTTGAGATGAACGCGGCAAGCGCCGTTTTTGCGCGCACGCATTACGGGCTCGATGTAGCGGAAGGCACCATCCACGATGCGCCGCAGGAGCCGGGCTCGCTTGATGTGCTGACCATGTTCGATGTGATCGAGCATGTGCCCGATCCGCTGGGCGATCTGCGCAAGGCTTGGGATCTGCTTGCGCCCGGAGGCACCATCGTGCTTTCGACCCCCAATATCGACGGGCTGTTTCCGAAGGCTTCGCTGCCGCTGGCCAAGAAGCTGGACTATTGGCCGCACCCCGAGCCGCCGTATCACCTCTACCAGTTCTCCGCGAAGACGCTGGGGGCGATGCTGGCCAATGCGGGCTTTGCGGTGACATCGACGCGGCACTTCGCCATCGATCTGGCCTATACCTTCGGCCAGATGCAGACCTTGCTCAAGATGCCGAAGCGGCTGGCCTATGCCGGTCTGTTTGCGCCGATGGCGGCCTTGGGGCCGATGATCGGGCAGGGCGACTGGATCTATGTAACGGCGCGCAAGGCGGGGTGATTGCCCTGCTGGCTGGTTGACTGAAGCTGGCCGGAGCCCGACGTGTGATCTCGAAGGAGATGCAGACATGGTTGAGGCACGGTGGAACGGCGCGGTGATCGCGCGCAGCGATGATACGGTGGTGGTGGAAGGCAACCACTATTTCCCGCTTGAGGCGGTCGATCCGGCCGTGCTGAAGCCCAGCGCGACGACCAGCGGCTGCCCGTGGAAGGGCACCGCGCAGTATTACACGCTGGTGGTGGACGGCGCGGAGAACCGCGATGCGGCGTGGTATTACGCCGAGCCCAAGGAAAAGGCCGCCGCGATCAAGGGGCGGGTGGCGTTCTGGAAGGGTGTGACTGTGGGGTAAGGTCGGCAGGTGCTTCGGGACGATCGGTCCGCTTGAAACTCAAGTAAAATCCGGCTGCGAGCACCGCCAAGCCCAGAAGCCTGAGCGCATTGGCGTAGATGGCGGCTATGTCGAGCTTTATCGAGCCTCCCGCCAGGACATAGCCAACGAACAGCAATGCCGCGATGGAATAGACCAGCGATGCAAAACGAGCGGTGGGGGTGAGGGAACCGCCCGGGTTCCTGAGCCGCTGCAGTTGGCCGACCACCGTCCCGAGACCGGCAGAGGTCAGCATGATGGTCACTGTCATGTCTTCCATGAGGTGCGGTCCCCAGCGCAAGTGGGGTTGCAGAGTATCACGCTGGAACGCTCGCCGTAACCTGAACTCTGACCGTTCTGGACCTCACCGCCAAACCGGCGCGCGCTTCTCCAGAAATGCTTCGATCCCCTCGGCGGTGTTATCGTCCATCATGTTCTGCGCCATGACTTCGGCGGCGAGCGTGTAGGCCTCCGCGCGGTGGACTTCGCGCTGGGCGTAGAACAAGGCCTTGCCGCGGCGGATGGCATCGGGGCTCTTCGCCGCAAGGGTAGCGGCGAGCGAGTCGATCTGGGCATCGAGCTGATCGGCGGGCACGGCGTGGTTGATGAGGCCCCAATTTTCCGCCGTCTGAGCGCTGATGAATTCGCCCGTCACCAGCATTTCGAAGGCGGGCTTGGCCGGCACGTTGCGGGTCAGCGCGACGGCGGGCGTCGAGCAGAACAAGCCGACATTGATGCCCGAGACAGCGAAGCGCGCGTCGGTGCTGGCAATGGCGAGATCGCACGCGCCAACGAGCTGGCAACCGGCGGCGGTGGCGATGCCGTGCACGCGCGCGATGACGGGGACGGGCAGTGCGACGATGGCTTCCATCACCTCGGCGCAGGCGGCGAACAACGACCGGTAGTAGTCCAGCCGGCGCTGGCCGTGCATCTGCCTGAGATCGTGGCCGGCACAGAAGGCCTTGCCTGCACCCGAGAGGACGACACAGCTGATGGTGGGATCGGCTGCGAGGCTGGTCAGTTCGGCCTTCAAGGCGGCCAGCAGGTCCTCGCTCAGCGCGTTGTATTGCTGCGGTCGGTTGAGCGTGAGATCGATCCGGCTGCCGGTTCGGACGCAGGTGAGGATTTCGTTGTCTGACATTGCGGCGGCCTCTCCGTGATTTTTTACTGTCTTACGCCTGTCCGGGCGGGGATCAAGTCAGGCGGAATACCCCTCCGACCTTCCATCCCTCCCCATTTCTGCGCAGCACAAATGGGGAGGTGGCCTGCCGCAGGCAGGTCGGAGGGGTTCTAGTGCTTCTTGCGCGTTAGCTCGCGCATCGCCCCGTCGAGTCCCTCGAGGCTGAGCGGGAACATCGAGCCGCCGACAAGATCCTTGATCATTTTGGTCGACTGCGAATAGTTCCACTGCTTCTCTGGCACCGGATTGAGCCAGACGGTGGCCGGGTAGGTCTGCGCGACGCGGTGGAGCCAGATGGCGCCGGCTTCCTCGTTGAAATGCTCGACCGAGCCGCCGGGGTGACTGATCTCGTAAGGGCTCATCGCCGCATCGCCGACGAACACGATCTTGTAATCGTGGCCATATTTGTGGAGCAGATCCCAGGTGTTGGTGCGCTCGGACCAGCGGCGCTTGTTGTCCTTCCACACGCCTTCGTAGAGGCAGTTGTGGAAATAGAAGAACTCCATGTTCTTGAATTCGGCGGTGGCGGCGCTGAACAGCTCTTCCACCAGCTTGATGAACGGGTCCATCGAGCCGCCGACGTCGAGGAACAGGAGCAATTTGACGGCATTGCGCCGCTCGGGCCGCATGCGGATATCGAGCCAGCCCTGCTTGGCGGTGCCTTCGATCGTGCCGGGCAGGTCCAACTCGTCGGCATGGCCTTCGCGCGCGAAACGGCGCAGGCGGCGCAGCGCGATCTTGATGTTGCGGGTGCCGAGTTCCTTGGTGTTATCAAGGTTGGCGAATTCGCGCTTTTCCCAGACCTTGACCGCGCGGCCGTGCTTGCTTTCGCCGCCGATGCGCACGCCTTCGGGGTTGTAGCCGCCGTGGCCGAACGGGCTGGTGCCGCCGGTGCCGATCCACTTGCTACCGCCTTCGTGGCGTTCCTTCTGCTCTTCAAGCCGCTGCTTGAGCGTCTCCATGATCTCGTCCCAAGAGCCGAGCGCCTTGATTGCCGCCATTTCCTCTTCGGTGAGGAACTTTTCGGCAACCGCGCGCAGCCAATCTTCCGGGATGTCGACCGGGCGCTGGCCGTAGTCCGTCAGCAGGCCCTTGAAGACCTTGTTGAACACCTGATCGAACCGGTCGAGCAGACCCTCGTCCTTCACGAACGTGGCGCGGCTGAGGTAGTAGAACGCCTCAGGCGTCTGCTCGATCACGTCCTTGTCGAGTGCTTCCAGGAGGACGAGATGTTCCTTGAAGCTGGCCTTGATGCCGGCAGCGCGCAGCTCGTCGATGAAGTTGAAGAACATGGAATCTGGGCCTCGGTCGCGTCTTAACCGGATGATTAAGGGGAATGTCCGGCGGTAGCAAGCGTCACGAAGCGGGTGGCGGGGGCGGCTGCTTGGCGTGGCGTTCGAGGCCTTCGGGGAACACCGCCCAGGCGGGGGCGTCTTCGGTCCAGATCACCATTTGCGGGCTGAGATCGTGCGGCGGCGTGACGAAGCCAACGCGCATCGTACGGAACTGCGGGCGTGCGGAGACTTGCGCCATGACGGGTGTGCCGCAAGCAGGGCAGAACGATTGGGTGAGCGTGTTGCCGCTGGCGGCGGTGTAGGCATGGGCGGCGAGCGGGCCGGTGATTGTCACC
>CANCET010000256.1 GCA_947375105.1 Sphingomonadaceae bacterium | reverse complement strand
AGCGTGGCCACGCGGTCACCCGGTTTGATCCCGAGTTTCGCCAGCTTCTGCGCCATGCGCATCGCATCGTGGCGGATGCCAGCCCAGGTCGTGCGGCTTTCGCTGCCATCGGCCCAGCGTGAGACGATCTCCCGCCCGCCGTGTTCGCGCGCGGCGTGATCGATGAACCGCGTCACGCGCAGCGACCAATCCTGCATGGCGCCCAGCTGCATCCCTAACTCCCCTTGAATGTCTTGTTCTATTCTACGAGCCGCAGATGCCGGTCCGGCCTTGCGGTGAGGGCCACATTGGCAAGCCCTTCCACCGGAATCAATCGCTCGATTACATCGCTGTCGAGCGCAAAGTCTGCGCCGAGCCTAATGACCGGCTCGCGGCCAGTCCCGGTGCGCAGGCGGGCGATCACTTCGCCGCGCGCGCCTTCTGCACGCGGGAGGAGCAAGGCCAGTTCGGACATCGCTTCTGGCCTGCTGACATCGAGCTTGAGCAGCATGCGCGCCGCGCTGCTGACCGAGGCCAGCGGACGCGCGCCGCGCACGGTGATGCGCGGCGGCTCGTCCGGATTGGGTCGGTCAAGCTCGACATTGAGCAGCACGCAGGTGCCCTCGCGCGCCCACTGCTGAAACGGTTCGACCAGCGATTCCTCGAAGCAGGAGGCGGAAAACTGCCCGCTGCTATCGGAGAACTCCGCCGCTATGAAATCATTGCCCTTCTTGGTCTTGCGCCGGTTCACGCCCTCGACAAGCGCGGCCATCACCGCGCCCGAGCGCGCTGCCCCCGCATCCCCGTCACCGCTCATCAGGCTGCCATAGGTCCGCGCACCGTTGGCAGATGCGACGGCGCGGTATTCGGTGACGGGGTGCGCGGCAAAATAGAAGCCGAACGTGTCGCGCTCAGCCGCCATCTGGTCGGTGCGCGACCATGGCGGCGTTTCGGCAAGGCGTGTCGCGGGGACAGCATGGTCTTCCGCGCCGAACAGGCCCGCCTGCCCCGATGTCCGTGAACGCACGGCTTCATCCGCCACCGCCATCAGCAGTTCGGCATTGGCGGTGATCTGCGCCCGGTTGGGTTCCAGCGCATCGAACGCGCCGGCCGCCGCCAGCGCTTCGAGCCCGCGCCGGTTCATCGCGCCAGCGGGCAAACGGCGGAACAGGTCATCGAGGCTGGTGTAGGCCCCGTTTTCCTCGCGCTCGGCCACGATGGCATCCATCGCTTTCTCACCCACGTTGCGCAGGCCGGCGAGTGCATAGCGCACGGCATAGCCGTCCTCGGTCCGCTCGACCGCAAACTCGGCCTCCGAACGATTGATGTCTGGGCCATGCACGGCGATCCCCGCGCGCCGCATGTCGTCCACAAACACCGCCAGCTTTTCCGACTGGTGCATGTCGAAGCACATCGAGGCCGCATAGAACTCGTGCGGGTAATGCGTCTTGAGCCAGGCCGTCTGGTAGGCGAGCAGCGCGTAGGCAGCAGCGTGCGACTTGTTGAAGCCGTAGCCTGCGAACTTGTCGATCAAGTCGAACAGTTCGTTGGCTTTCTTGGCTTCGATCCCGGAAACGGTCAGGCAGCCATCGACGAAACGCTGGCGCTGCGCGTCCATTTCGGCCTGCACCTTCTTGCCCATGGCGCGTCGCAGCAAGTCGGCGTCACCCAGCGAGTAGCCCGCAAGGATCTGCGCGGCCTGCATCACCTGTTCCTGATAGACGAAGATCCCGTACGTTTCGGCGAGGATGACCGAGAGCTTTTCGTGCGGGTACTCGATGGATTCCAGCCCGTTCTTGCGGCGACCGAACAGCGGGATATTGTCCATCGGGCCCGGGCGGTAGAGCGAGACGAGCGCGATGATGTCGCCGAAATTGGTGGGCTTCACCGCGGCCAGCGTCCGGCGCATGCCTTCCGATTCCAGCTGGAACACACCGACCGTGTCGCCCGACTGGAGCAACTTGTAGACCTGCGCATCATCCCAGGCGAGCGTATCGAGATTGATGGAAATGCCGCGCCTTGCCATGAGGTCGACCGCCTTGCGCAGCACGGACAGCGTCTTGAGCCCGAGGAAGTCGAACTTCACGAGGCCCGCTTCCTCGACGAACTTCATGTCGAACTGCGTGACCGGCATGTCCGAACGCGGATCGCGGTACAGCGGTACGAGCTGCGCCAAAGGCCTGTCGCCGATCACCACGCCCGCCGCGTGGGTCGAGCTGTTGCGTGGCAGGCCTTCCAGTTGCATCGCAAGGTCGATCAGGCGGCGCACTTCGGGATCGCGGTCGTATTCGCGCTTGAGGTCGACAATGCCGTTGAGCGCGCGCGGCAGCGGCCACGGGTCGGTCGGGTGGTTGGGCACCATCTTGCACAAGCGGTCGACCTGCCCGTAGCTCATTTGCAGGATGCGCCCCGTATCACGCAGCACCGCGCGGGCCTTCAGCTTGCCGAACGTGATGATCTGCGCGACGTGATCGTCCCCGTATTTGCGCTGGACGTAGCGGATCACTTCGCCGCGCCGGGTTTCGCAGAAATCGATATCGAAGTCCGGCATCGAGACGCGCTCAGGGTTGAGGAAGCGTTCGAACAGCAGGCCGAGCTTGATCGGATCGAGATCGGTGATGGTGAGAGCCCACGCCACCAGCGAACCCGCGCCCGAACCGCGCCCCGGCCCCACCGGAATGCCCTGTTCCTTGGCCCACTTGATGAAGTCGGCCACGATCAGGAAGTAGCCGCCAAAACCCATGCGGTTGATGATGCCGATCTCGAACTCGAGCCGGTCGCGGTATTGCTTCACCTCGTCCCAGTGGCCAGCGGCCTTCAACGCCTCGAAATGCTGTCCTTCCATCGCCTCAACGGGACAGGTCAGCGCCTCCGCCAACTCGTCCCATACGGCTTCCGCATAGTAAGGCTTCATCCGCGCAACGAGGCCCCGGCGCGAATCTTCGGCCATCATCCACGCCTCGCCTTCCTTGTCGCCGGCGAGGCTGGGGAGGATCGGTTTGCGATAGGGCGGCTTGAACGCGGTGCGCTGGGCGACGACGAGCGTGTTGGCAATCGCCTCAGGGAGATCGGCGAAGGTCTCGTCCATGATGGCCGCCGGCTTGATCCACCACTCCTTCGACGAGCGCGGACGATCAGCGGAATCGACATGAGTCGAGCTGGCGATGCACAGCATGGCATCATGCGCATCATAGAACGAGCGTTCGGCGAAGCAGGCCGGGTTGGTTGCGACAAGCGGCAGATCGCGCGCGTAGGCCAGATCGATCAGCGCTTCTTCCGCCGCCATCTCCGCCGGATCGCCGCGCCGCGCGAGTTCGATATAGAGCCGCTGCGGAAACAGGACTTCAAGCTCGGCAAGGTAGGCCTCGGCCGCGGTCTGCTGGCCATCTGCAAGCAAGCGGGCCATCGCCCCTTCCCCAGTGGCCGTCAGGCAGAGCAGGCCCTCGCTATGTCCGTGAAGCTCAGCCAGTTGCACATGCGGCGCAAACTCCAGCGGGCGCGCAAGATGCGCCTGGCTGACGAGGTGGCAAAGATTGTCGTATCCGCACGCGTCCTGCGCATAGAGCGCAAGCCAGTCGATGGTGGGCGCGCTCGCGCCGAAGCCGGTGTTGGCGGCGCCTTCGCGCGCCGGCCGCGCCACCGCGAGCATGGTGCCGATGACCGGCTGCACACCCACATCGAAGCAGGCCTTGGCAAATGCGACACTGCCATAAAGACCGTTGCGATCCGTGATCGCCGCTGCGGGAAAGCCCCGCTCCGCCGCCGTCTTGGCAATCGCCTTGGGATCGATCGCGCCGTCCAGCATCGTGTAGGATGAGAAGATGCGCAGCGGAACGAAGGGAGCATAGGGCATGGCCGCGAAGCTAGGGCGCGCGGTGTGATTCTGCGAGGGTTGCGGCGCGCATTATCCACTTGGGATTGGCGCGCCCTCCCGATGCCTTAAAGCAGCGCCTCGATTTCCGCTTCGAGCTTCTCCGGCTTGTCCGTGGGGCCATAGCGGCGCACGACCTTGCCATCGCGGCCGATCAGGAACTTGGTGAAGTTCCACTTGATCCCTCTCGTGCCCAGCACGCCGGGTGCTTCGCTCTTGAGCCACTGGAAGATCGGATCCGCGCCCGCGCCGTTCACATCGACCTTGGCCAT
>CANCET010000255.1 GCA_947375105.1 Sphingomonadaceae bacterium | reverse complement strand
CCATGGCGCTGGGCGGCAATCGCGGCTTCGAGATCGTGGTGCAGGCGCGTCGCCGCTCGGGCCAACTCATCATGACCAACGCCATCATCGACGGCGTGCGCACGGATATCGTGATCGACACCGGCTCCGACACCTCGATCGGCAACCGCGCGCTGCAAAAGGCCCTCGCCCGCCGGCACAAGGGCGAAACCACTCAGCTCCAGTCGGTCACCGGCCAGGTCATCACCGCCGATATTGCCATGGCCCGCACCGTGAAGCTCGGCACCATGACTATGAGCAACTCGATGCTGGTCTTCGCCGACACCCCCGCCTTCGACAAACTGGAAATGGTCAAGCACCCGGCGATGTTCATGGGCATGAATCAGCTCAAACTGTTCCACCGCGTTGCCATCGATTTCGCGACCAAGCGCATCCTGTTCGACCTGCCGGACAACGCCGAGATCCCGATCCGGTTCTAGGCTCCGCCCAGCAATTCCGGTTCGGGGGTGGCGAAACCTGCCAAACCTCCTATCTGAGGAACATGCCGCCAGATACCGCTACCGATCCGAACGCCCGCCACGATGGCTGGAACACGCTCCGCCGCTTCCTCCCTTATCTCTGGCCGCGCGATAACCCGGCGCTGCGGCGGCGGATCATCGGCGCGACGCTGCTGATCCTCGCCGCGAAGGCGACCACGCTTGCCCTGCCCTATGCCTACAAGCGCGCCATCGATGCGATGAGCTTGCCCGGCACTTCCGCTGGCACGGCCAGCGGCGGCTATGCGGTCGCGCTCGCCTTCGTGCTCGCCTATGCGCTCGGGCGCTTCTCCGGCATCGCGTTCGACAACATGCGTAACATCGTGTTCGAGCGCGTCGGGCAGGACGCCACCCGCGCGCTGGCGGAAGACGTGTTCAGCCGGCTCCACAAACTGTCGCTGCGCTTCCACCTCGCCCGCCGCACGGGCGAAGTCACCAAGGTGATCGAGCGCGGCACCAAGAGCATCGACGTGATGCTCTATTTCCTCCTGTTCAACATCGCTCCCACGGTGATCGAACTCGTCGCTGTCGCGATCATCTTCTACATCAGCTTCGGCTGGACGCTGGTTGCCGCCACGGCGCTCGCGGTCGTGCTCTATGCCTGGACCACGCGCACCATCACGGAATGGCGCAATGCCCTGCGAGAGAAGATGAACCGGCTCGACGGGCAGGCCATGGCGCGCGCGGTCGATTCGCTGCTCAATTATGAAACGGTGAAGTACTTCGGCGCCGAAGCGCGCGAGGAAGCCCGCTATGCCGCCGCCACCGGCGCCTATGCCGAAGCTGCCGTGAAGAGCGAAAACTCGCTGGGCATGCTCAACATCGCGCAGGCGCTCATCGTCAACCTGCTCATGGCCGGCGCCATGGCCTATACCGTGTGGGGCTGGTCGCAGGGCCGCCTCACGGTGGGCGACGTTGTGTTCGTCAACACCTACCTCACCCAGCTGTTCCGCCCGCTCGACATGCTCGGCATGGTCTACCGCACCATTCGCCAAGGCCTGATCGACATGGCCGCGATGTTCAAGCTGATGGACGAGCCGCAGGAAGTGGCTGACGCCCCCGGCGCCCCCGCGCTCCTCGTGCGCCAGCCCGCCGTCGTGTTCGACAATGTCGTGTTCGGCTACGATCCTGATCGCACCATCCTGCATGGCCTCACGCTCGAGATCCCTGCCGGCAGCAAGGCCGCCGTGGTCGGACCCTCGGGCGCGGGCAAATCCACCATCGCGCGCCTGCTGTTCCGCTTCTACGATCCGCAAGCCGGCCGCATCCTGATCGACGGACAGGACATCCGCCTCGTCACGCAGAAATCCCTGCGCGCTGCGCTCGGCATCGTCCCGCAGGATTCGGTGCTGTTCAATGAGACCATCGGCTACAACATTGCCTATGGCCGCGACGGCGCAAACCCCGCTGACGTGGAAGCAGCTGCCCGCGCCGCCGCGCTCATGCCGTTGATCGGACGCTTGCCCAAGGGCTTTGAAACCGAAGTAGGCGAACGCGGGCTCAAGCTCTCGGGCGGCGAGAAGCAGCGCGTCGCCATCGCGCGTACGCTGGTGAAAAACCCGCCCATCGTGCTGTTCGACGAAGCGACCAGCGCGCTCGATACCCGCACCGAGCAGGATATTCTCGCCACGATGCGCGGGCTTGCGCAGCAGCGCACCACGATCTCGATCGCGCACCGTCTTTCGACCATCGCGGATTCGGACCGGATCTTCGTGCTCGATCAGGGCCGCCTCGTCGAAAGCGGCAGCCATATCGAACTGCTCCGCCGCGACGGACTCTATGCCGAAATGTGGGCGCGGCAGGCGGCCGAACAGAGCGACCTCAGCGAAGCGGCGGAGTAGACTGGCCCCAAAAAGGCGTCGTGGCGAGCGAAGCGAAGTTATCCGAAGCGGCCAGACCCAAGGCCAGCCGTTACTTCACCACATCCGCTTCGTGCCACACCACCGCCTGCGCCGCCTTCATGCAGCCGGCCTCCTCGTCCCACGTGATCGCGGGCGAGCCATAAAGCCGCCAGCCCTGCATCAGCGCTTCTGACACGCGCTCGCAAAAGGCGCGGTCGTCCTTGCCGGTGAGGAGGCGGTAGATCGGGCGGTCTTCAGGCGTCGTGTACATACCTGCCATATAGGGCAAGCCAGCACAGCCTGCATCACCATTCCTTGCCCCCGTGAAACCTTGCAAAGCGCGCCGGTTCGTTCACCCTGCACGGGCAGCGGGGAAGATCATGGCGGAACAGGCACTACCACAGCGCAGCGACGAACTGTTCGGCCAGCCGAAAGGCCTGTGGGTCCTTGCCGGTACCGAGCTGTGGGACCGCATCTCGTTCCACGGCATGGTGGCGATGCTTGTGCTCTACATGACCGGCGATCTGCTGCTCGCCCCTGCGCGCGTCGGCACGGTGATCGGCTTCCCGGCCTTCCGCGCCTTTCTCGAAAGCACGTCCGGCCCGCTCGGCGCGCAGGCCATCGCCCTCCAGACCTTCGGCTACTACTACGCCTGCGTCACCGGCCTCCCCCTCCTCGGCGGCTGGATCGGCGACCGGATCACGGGCCGCAAGCTCGCGGTCGGCGGCGGCGCGGCGATGATGACCGCGGGCCACTTCGCGCTCGCGTTCGACCGCACCTTCCTCATCGCGCTCGTGCTCCTGATGTGCGGCGCGGGCCTGCTGCGCGGCAATCTCTCGGCGCAGGTCAAGTCGCTCTACGCCGATGGTGACCCGCGTGAGGTCAACGCCTTCCAGTACTATTATCTCGGCATCAATTTCGGTGCCGCCGCCGCGCCGATCCTCAGCGGCAGCGTCGCGGCGATCTGGGGCTGGCATGCAGGCTTTGCGGTTGCTGGTTTTGGCATGCTCATCGGCCTCATGGTCTACCTCGGCGGCCAGCGCTGGCTTCCTGCCGAACAACAGCGGGCGTCAGCAGCCTCGGCCCAAGCCTTGGGCAAGCGCCCGCCCCTCTCCCCCGCCGAACGCCGCCGCGTCCTGGGCCTGTTCCTCATCTGGCCGCTTGTGGTCTGCTACTGGACCGCGCAGGCGCAGATCTGGAACGTCTACAACATCTGGCTGCGCGACACGGTGGACCTCGACGTCGGCGGCTTCGCAGTCCCCGTCCCGTGGTTCCAATCGCTCGACGGGCTTGCTCCCGGCCTGTTCATCCCGCTCGTGCTTTGGATCTGGTCCCGGCAGGCCAAACGCGGACGCGAACCCGATGTCCTCACCAAGCTTGCCATCGGCAGCGTGATCTTTGGCCTCAGCGTGGGCCTGCTCGCCGCCGGCCCGCTGCTCGCAAACAGCGAAGGCCGCGCCCCCATCGCGCTGCCGCTATTGTTCCACATCACCTCGAACTTCGGCGCGATGTACTACGCTCCTGTCATCATGGGGCTCTACGGCACCCGCGCCCCGCAAAGCCTGCGCGGCACGCTGGTGGGGGTTTGCATGCTCGCCACTGCGGCGGGCAGCATCCTGAGCGGCTGGATGGGCGGCCTCTACGAAAGCATGGGGCCAGCCCCGTTCTGGCTCATCAATGCCGCAATCTGCACTGGTGCGGGCCTCGCCACCCTGCTCCTCGCCCCAGTGCTGAACCGGCTGCTGGCGCAGGACGAAGCCTAGAGGATATAC
>CANCET010000254.1 GCA_947375105.1 Sphingomonadaceae bacterium | reverse complement strand
GGATCCTCAAGTTCCTCCCCGGCAAGGTCCAGACCCAGTCCGCGCGCGATGAGTACAACCGCCAGTTCATCTTCGAGATGGAGCGGATCCGCGATTTCATCGTGCTGCACTATCATGTGAACCAGCGGCCCGAACCGTTCTGGCAGGCGGTGCGCGATATGGCGCTGCCCGATAGCCTGAGCGAGCGCATCGAACTGTTCCGCGCCAACGGCCATATCTTCCGCCACGGCGACGAACTGTTCGGTGAAGTGGGCTGGTTCCAGGTCATGGCGGGGCAGGGGATCGTGCCCGAAGCCAGCCACGCGCTGGCCGAAACGATCGACGAGGCGGACCTCAAGGCCTACCTCGAGACCCTCAACGGGCTTTATCGCCGCGAGGTGGATCGCTATCCCGGCCACGCCGAATTCATCGCGCGCCATTGCGCTGCACCGGCATTGAGCGCCGCGGCGTGAAGCTAAGGGCGCGCCTTGCCGCCATGGCTGTGCTCGCCTTGGCAAGCGCGCCTGCACGGGCCGAGGTGCCGCTCGACGCCGTCCGTGCCCCCCCTGCGGCCGGCGAAGTCGTCTATTTCCTGCTGCCCGACCGCTTCGAGAACGGCGATCCTGCCAATGATCGTGGCGGGCTCAAGGGTGACCGGCTCCAGACCGGGTTCGATCCTGCCGCCAAGGGCTTCTACCACGGCGGAGACCTCAAGGGGCTGATCGCCCGGCTCGACTATATCAAGGGCCTTGGCGCAACCGCCGTCTGGGTCGGTCCGGTATTCAAGAACAAGCCGGTGCAGGGTGCACCGGGGCAGGAAAGCGCTGGTTACCACGGCTACTGGATCACGGATTTCACCCGTGTCGATCCGCACTTTGGCACGAATGCCGATTTCAAGGCGCTGGTAGACGCCGCCCACGCGCGCGGCCTCAAGGTCTACATGGACATCATCGCCAATCACACGGCAGATGTGATCCAGTACCGCGAGCGCGATGCCTCGGGCGGCTTTCCGTATCGTGCCCGAGCCGATTATCCCTACTCCCGGCGCGGCGGCGCCTCTGGCCCCGCCATCAACGCAGGTTTCGCGGGAGATCAGGATTCCTCGCCTGCCAATTTCGCAAAACTCGCCGATCCGACTTTCGCCTACACCCCGTTCGTGCCCGCCGCGGAAGAGCACGTCAAAGTGCCGGACTGGCTCAACGATCCGCTGTTCTATCACAACCGCGGCAACTCGACCTTTACCGGCGAGAGCAGCCGCTTTGGCGATTTCGCCGGGCTCGACGACCTGTTCACCGAACACCCCCGCGTGCGCGAGGGGATGATCCAGATCTACCGCCAGTGGATTACCGATTTCGGCATCGATGGCTACCGGATCGACACCGCACGCCATGTCGATCCCGGCTTCTGGCAGGCCTTCATCCCGGCCATGCTGGAAACCGCGCATTCGCGGGGCATCCCCAACTTCGCGATCTTCGGCGAAGTCGCGCGGGAGGAGCCGGCGAACGGTTACATTGCCCAATACACCCGCCGCGACGGCTATCCTGCCGTGCTCGATTTCGCGTTTCAGAGCTCGGTCCGCGCGGTGCTGGGGCAGGGCAAGGGCACGAATGTCCTTGCCGACCTGTTCGACGGCGATGTGCTCTATGAAGGGGGTGAAGCGGCGGCGCTCGCAATGCCGACGTTCCTTGGCAACCACGACATGGGCCGCTTCGCCTCGCTAGTCCGGCATGACCGGCCCGGTATTGCGGACGCGGAGCTCGATGCACGGGTGCGCCTCGCCCATGTCATGCTGCTGACGCTGCGCGGCGCGCCGGTGATTTATTACGGCGATGAGCAGGGCTTCATCGGCGATGGCAACGACAACGACGCGCGCGAGGACATGTTCGCGACACGCACCGCCAGCTATGCAGATAATACCCTGCTCGCCACCGGCACGCCGGCCGTCGCCGCTCATTTCGATCCATCGCACCCGTTCTACCGCCTGATCCGCGATCTCGCCGCGCTGCGTGCCGCGCACCCCGCGCTGGCACGCGGGCGGCAGGTGGTGCGCGGCTACAGCGAACAGCCGGGCCTGTTCAGCGTCTCGCGCTTCGATCCTCAGAGCGGCGCGGAATACCTCATCGCCTTCAATACCTCGGATGCCCCGATCCATGCCGCCAGCGTTGTCGGCACTTCGGCGCAAACGCTGGAGTCTCTCTTCGGCAAATGCCCCAGCCGCATTGCCGCTCCGGGCAGCGTGCTGCTCGATCTTCCCGCGTTCGGCAGCGCGGTATGCCGCCTTCTCCCGTCCTCCCCAGGGATGCAGACCGTCAAATGACACAAGCGAAAATTCAAGTGCAGCCCGCAGCCGAAGCGGACACTCTCCCATGGTGGCGGGGCGCGGCGATCTACCAGATCTATCCACGCAGCTTCTGCGATGCGAACGGCGATGGCATCGGCGATCTGCCGGGGATCACCGCGCGGCTCGATCATGTCGCCGCGCTGGGCGTCGATGCGATCTGGGTTTCGCCATTCTTCACCTCGCCGATGCGCGATTTCGGCTATGACGTGGCGGACTACTGCAATGTCGATCCGATCTTCGGGACGCTGGCAGATTTCGACCGCATGGTCGCGCGCGCGCACGAACTTGGCCTCAAGGTCACGATCGACCAAGTCTATGCCCATACCTCGGATCAGCACCCTTGGTTCGAGGAGAGCCGCCAGAGCCGCAAAAACAACCGCGCGGATTGGTACGTCTGGGCCGATCCGCAGGAAGACGGCTCGCCGCCATCAAACTGGCAATCGGTGTTCGGCGGCCCCGCTTGGACGTGGGACGCGCGCCGCTGCCAGTATTACCTGCACAATTTCCTGAGCAGCCAGCCCCAGATCAACGCCCACAATCCGGCGGTGCAGGAAGCGCTGCTGGGGGTGATGCGGTTCTGGCTGGATCGCGGCGTCGACGGCTTCCGCATCGATGCGCTCAATTTCCTGATGCATGATCCGGCGCTGCGCAACAATCCGCCTGCACCCTATGACGGCCGGCGCCGAACGCGGCCGTTCGACTATCAGCTCAAGATCTACAACCAGTCACACCCCGGCATTGTCGGCTTCATCGAGCGGCTGCGCGGACTGTGCGACCAGTATGGCGCGGTGTTCACGGTGGCCGAAGTCGGCGGCGACCTGGCAGAGACGGAGATGCAGGAATACACCGCGGGCGATGCGCGGTTGAACAGCGCCTATGGCTTCGATTTTCTGTATGCGGGCCAGTTGACGCCTGAGCTGGTGGCTGGAACCCAGGCCAAGTGGCCCGATGCACCCGGCACCGGCTGGCCGAGCTGGGCTTTCGAGAACCACGACGCCCCGCGCGCGCTTTCGCGCTGGTGCGCGCCAGAAAATGCGGAACCCTTTGCGCGCATGAAGGCCCTGCTGCTCGCCTCGTTGCGCGGGAATATCATCGTCTATCAAGGCGAGGAACTGGGGCTTACCCAGGTCGATATCCCGTTCGAGGAGATCCAGGACCCCGAAGCGATTGCCAACTGGCCGTTGACGCTGTCTCGCGACGGTGCTCGCACGCCGATGCCGTGGCAGGCGCAGGGCGAGCAGGGCGGGTTCACCACCGGGAAGCCGTGGCTGCCACTGGGAGCAGAGAACCACGCCCGGGCGGCCGACCGGCAGGAAGCCGATCCGGCTTCGCTGCTGCACCTCACCCGCGCACTGCTGGCGCTGCGCAAGACAAATCCAGCGCTGCGCAGCGGTGATTTCGTAGTGCTCCATGCCGGCGTTGACGTGCTCGCGTTCCGCCGCAGTGCCGATGGGGCGACCGTGACCGGCGTGTTCAATTTCGGTGGTCGCAACGCCCCCTGGCCCGCCGCTGCACCGGATTCAGGCCACGTACTTGCCGCCGTCAACAACGCTAACCCCGGGACCTTGCCACCCTTCGGGGCCTTGCTGATCGAGGACTGATTGCCATGAACCGGATGACCCGCAAGGCCGCCGCACTCGCGCTGGCCGCCGCCACTATCTTGCCTGCCGCAGCGCTGGCGCAGACCGCGCCGCAGAAGACGGTGGTCACCGCCGCATCGCCCGATGGCAGCCTCGTCCTCACGGTGACGACCGACGCCAGCGACCGCCCGGTCTATTCGCTTTCGCGCAAGGGCAAGCTGCTGATCGGCGCCTCCAAGCTC
>CANCET010000253.1 GCA_947375105.1 Sphingomonadaceae bacterium | reverse complement strand
GCCAGTTCGCGCGAGCCGGCTTGCGTGCGGCGGTTGGAGACAATCGCGATGCCGGCCATGACAAACACGCCGATCAGCGCCGTCACGCCCAGCCACCAATGGAGCGCGAACAGCACGATCATGAACGTGATCACCCAGGGCAGATCGATCAGCGCAATCGGGCCTTGTCCGGCAAGGAAGGTGTGGATGGAATCAAGGTCGCGCGTGAATTGCAGCCCGTCACCCTTGTCGGCACCGGCGCGCAATGGGCGGGTGACAGTGGCATAGTGCACCGCCTCGAACAGATCGTCATGCACGCCATTGGCAATACCAAGCAGAGCTTCGCTGCGAATTGCCTCGAAAATCGATTGGAAGGCGTAGACCAGGAGCAGCATGCCGAACAGGCCGATCAGTGTTGGCACACTGCGGCTTGGCAAAACAGAATCGTAAACCAGCAGCATGTAAGCCGAACCGGCGAAGACCAGAACGTTCAGCATGACACTGGCGATGCCGACCAAGATGAGGCCGCTACGATAGCGCCTCACGAACAGCCGCATGAATTGACCGTCTATGCTCATAATTCTCCTGACGCCCGGCGGCTAACCGATTGACCCCGGGCCATCAAGCACGATTGCATCCTCAATCGTGCCTTGGCGGGCTTTTGCTGCCACGGTACAGAAAGTGGTGAAAGCAATAGGAAAGTTTGCAGTTCTATCCGGCGAATGCTGGCGGGACTGCGATGGCAGGCTGCGTGACACCGGAAGCGATGCGCGCGGCATAATGCTGCGGCCTGGCCAACCGGAGCGCATCCGAGAGTTCGATCACGGCGGCGATGGCCTGGGCCTCTGCCGGCGTAAGCCCGGCAAAGTCGGGCAGGAAGGCACGTGCGGTCTGAACCAGATTGCCCGGGCTGCGCTCAAGCTCGGAGCGGTACTGATCGAGCGTGCTGCAATCGTCGATCGCCGCCCATTCAAGACCACCCGGCCCCGGCCGCTGGCGAAACGACCAGAGCGCCAGTACCGCGCGCTCCACCGCCGTACGCGCCAGATCGCCCAAGCCATCGGGCGATGCCCGGGCCTTCAGCTTCTGACGGTAACGGCGCTGCCGTTCTGCGTTGGTAAGAGCCATGGCCGCGCTTTTGGGCGCGCCGGCCACGCCGCGCAATCCGCAAAGCTTGTTACGTAACACTGCCTAGAGTTCCGCGATCTCTTCGTGTGCGATTGACCACGATCAAATTGCCCGCGCGGATGCTCTGCTACAGGAAGCACACCGGGGCGTCCCGGTTGTTGCGCGAGAGACGTGCCCATGCCGTCGATACCCGGCTCCCCCGCCACTCCTTCCAGTCAGGCCAGACCTTCCAGTCAGGCCAGTCCTTCCAGTCAGGCGAGTCCTGCCGCCGGAGCGCGCGCCTTGCGCCGTTCCATACCGGGCACCGCCTTGTTCGATGGCGAGCTGGCCGAGCGCGGCTTTGCGCTCAACGCCATGTGCTTTTCCTTCAACGATGCCGCCAACCGCGCGGCCTTCTTGGCTGACGAGGACGGCTATTGCCGCAAGTTCGGCCTGACGACGGCACAACGCGGGGCTGTCGCCGCGCGCGATGTGCCGGCAATGCTCGCGGCCGGCGGCAATGTCTATTACCTCGCCAAGCTTGCCGGCATCCTCGGGCTCAATGTCCAGGATCTCGGCGCTCTGCAGACCGGCCGCACCGTGGCCGAGTTCAAGGCGATGCTCGTCGCGGCGCGCGCGGGAGTTGATCCCGATCTCGGCGGTCTGCATCTTGGGCCCGGTTCATCCGGTTCCGCCCGACAACGGGAGACTGCGTGATGGCAAATATTGTCGGCGGTTATTTCACCAGCCACGTGCCTGCGATCGGCGGCGCGATCCAGCGCGGTGATCAGCAGTCGGAATACTGGAAGCCCTTTTTCGACGGCTTCCCGCCGGTGCGCCAGTGGCTCGCGGATGCCGCGCCCGATGTCGCGGTGGTGTTCTACAACGATCACGGATTAAACTTCTTTCTCGATGCCATGCCGACATTCGCGGTCGGCGCGGCGGCCCGCTATGACAATGCCGATGAGGGCTGGGGCCTGCCGGTCTACAAGAGCTTCGTGGGCCATCCCAATCTCTCGTGGCACCTGATCGAGGCGTTGGTCGACGCCGAGTTCGACGTGACCACTTGCCAGAAGATGATGGTCGACCACGCGCTCTCGATCCCGTTTGAACTCGCGTGGCCCGATGTCGATCAATGGCCGGTCAGGCTGGTGCCAATCGCGATCAACACCGTGCAGTTCCCGCTGCCTTCACCGCGGCGCTGCCTCGCGCTGGGGCGCGCCGTGGGCGCCGCGCTGCGCAGCTGGCCTGGTGACGAACGGATCGTGGTGATCGGCACCGGCGGCCTCTCGCATCAGCTGGAAGGCGCGCGCGCCGGTTTCATGAATCCGGATTATGACCGCTTTTGCCTCGACCATCTGGCGGACGATCCTGCCGCGCTCACCGCGCACTCGGTTGAGCAGGTGGCGGAACTTGCGGGCACGCAAGGAGTGGAGATCCTCAACTGGATTGCCGCGCGCGGCGCGCTCGGGGATGCCCGGCAAACCATGGTCATGCGCAACTATCATGTGCCGATCAGCAACACTGCCGCAGCCACCGTGGTGCTCGAACCGGCGTAGCAAGGCTTCGGCCAGGGCGCGGTGCTGGCGGCGTCTATTCGCCCGGGTCGTTGACCGCGAGGAGCGCCAGCTCTGTCCGGTTCTCGATGCTCAGCTTCTGGTACATGGCATGCAGGTAAACCTTCACGGTCCCTTCACCGATGCCCAGCTCGGCACCGATGTCGCGGTTGCGCATGCCGCGCGCGACCAGCCGGGCAATCCGCCGCTCGCGCTGGTTGAGCCGTTCGAGCGGGCCGCCCGTGTCCGCGCTCAGCGACAGATCGAGCGCGCGCTGCAATAGCGCTGGTTCGATGGCCTTGTTGCCGGAATGAACTTTCTCCAGCACTTCGATGAGGCCGCCCTCGGCGCCATCCTTGCAGACAATGCCCTCGACGCCCGCACGCATCACCGCGAGAAGCTGGCGATCGTTGATACCGGCGGTAAGCAGCACGACGGCCCGCTTGTCGCCCTTGGCGCGCAGCGCTTCCAGCGCCTGAACGCCGTTCATCCCGGGCATGTTGATATCAAGCAGCACGATCTCGGGGTCGTGGGTCGCGATGGCGGCAAGCGTTTCCTCGCCGCTCGCAGTGCCGGCCACGATCTGGAACTGGCTGCCGCGCAGCACGGCTTCGACGCCGGCACGAATGAAACCGTGATCGTCAGCAACTAGAACGGGAACCATCAGGCGATCCTATTTGGCAGTGCGATTTCGAGCAAAGCGCCCGGCGCGTTATGGCAGATCGAAAGCGTTCCGCCCAGAGCCTCAACTCGTTCGCTGATCGAGCGGGGGCGCGGCGGCAGTGTGCCGGTCGGAAAACCTTCGCCGTCGTCCGCAATCCGCAGCGTCAGCCCGGACCCGCCGGTTCCCACAGATACCACAACTTCGCGGCAGCTGCCGTGGCGTGCGGCATTGGCCACGGCCTCGCGCAGGACCTGCCGCAGTTCATGGGCAAGGCCGATCGAAACGGGCATCGGCCGGATCTGCGGCTCTAGCCGCACGGCGATGTGCCAGTGCTGGCTCATTTCGCCCAGCAGTGTTTCCATCTCCTCGACCAGATCGGTGCGCCGGTCGCCTTCCTCGCCGCGCCGCAAGCGCTGGATCATCGCGCGCAGCTCGCCTTGCTCGCGCCGCAGCGCGGACTTGAGGTCGTTGATCTCGTTGGTCGGATCAAGGCCTTCGCGGATCCAGCGCGAAAGTGCCTCGAGCCGAAACAGCGTTCCTGCAAGGAACTGGGCCACGCTATCGTGCAGATCGCGCGCGAGGGCATCGCGCAGCGCAGCGGCGGACGCGGCCTGGGCCAGCTCGGCAAGGTCCTCGCGGTCGAGTTCGGCGCTGAGGTGTCGCGCCATGCTCTCGACCAGCGGCAGATCGTCGATACACAAGTCCGGGACGCCCCAGATCAGCAACTGCCCGGGGCCGGCCGCCGTCTCGAACGTGATGATCATGGCTTCCTCGACCCCGCAATGCGCGGCGAGGGGGGCAGTAACCGGACCGGACAGGGCGATGGGGTACAAGCTG
>CANCET010000252.1 GCA_947375105.1 Sphingomonadaceae bacterium | reverse complement strand
CCTTCACGGTAACCACACCGTTCGCGATATCCGCGGTGACGCCGCTGGGGATCGTCACCGGCTTCTTGCCGATGCGGCTCATCAGAACACCTCCGCGAGCACTTCGCCGCCGACGTTAGCAGCGCGTGCCTCGGCATCCGAGAGCACGCCCTTCGGCGTCGAGACGATGGTGATGCCAAGGCCGTTGCGAATAACCGGAAGTTCCTTGGAACCCGAATAAACGCGGCGGCCCGGCTTCGAGACGCGGGCCACATGCTTGATAGCCGGCTGGCCTTCGAAATACTTCAGCTCGATGCGCAGCTGCGGGTGCTGGCCAGTCGCGTCTTCGGTGAAGCCGCGAATGTAGCCCTCGCGCTGAAGAACCTCGAGCACGTGGAGACGAAGCTTCGACGCGGGCGAAAGGACGGAGTCCTTCTTCGCCTGCTGGCCGTTGCGGATGCGGGTGAGCATATCACCCAGGGGATCGGTCAATGCCATTTCGTGATCCTTACCAGCTCGACTTGGTCACGCCGGGGATCATCCCCTTGTTGGCGAGATCGCGAAGTTCGATGCGGCAGAGGCCGAACTTGCGGTAATAACCGCGCGGACGACCAGTGGTATTGCAACGGTTGCGCACCCGGGTCGGGTTCGCGTTGCGCGGCAGCTCGGCCATCTTGAGACGAGCGATGAGGCGCTCGCCATCGTCGAGCTTCTCGTCGGCCGCAACAGCCTTGAGCGCGGAGTACTTCGCCGCGTACTTCTGAACGAGCTTCTTGCGACGCTCATTCTTGTTGATGGAACTCAGTTTCGCCATGGACTTAAGCTCTCTTCTTCAAAACCTTGGCGAGCTGCCGCCAATCAAACCGGCAGCTCGAGCCGAATGGAACCTCAGGCGGCCTGCTGCTCTTCAGCAGCTTCGCGCGGGAACGGGAAACCGAACAGGCGGAGCAGCTCGCGCGCTTCGTCGTCGGTCTTGGCGGTGGTGGTGACAATGATGTCCATGCCGCGCACCTTCTCGATCTGATCGTAGCTGATCTCTGGGAAGATGATCTGCTCCTTCAGACCCATCGCGTAGTTGCCGCGCCCGTCGAACGACTTGGGGTTGAGGCCCCGGAAGTCGCGGATGCGGGGCATCGCGATGGTGATGAGACGGTCGAGGAATTCGAACATCCGCTCGCGGCGCAGGGTCACCTTGCAACCGATCGGCATGCCCTCACGCAGCTTGAACTGCGCGATCGACTTCTTCGCCTTGGTGATCACCGGCTTCTGGCCCGCGATGAGTTCCATCTCGGCAGCAGCGGTGGTGACCTTCTTCTTGTCCTGGCTCGCCTCGCCCACGCCCATGTTGAGCGTGATCTTGGTGATCGAAGGGATCTCCATCGGGTTGGAGTAGCCAAATTTCGCCTGCATCGCGGCTGCGATTTCAGCGTGGTACTTGGCCTTCATGCGAGGCACGTACTTGTCAGCCCCAGTCTCAGACATCGATCGTCTCCCCGGACTTGACGGCCACGCGGACCTTCTTGCCATCCTTGGTCTCGAAGCGCACGCGGGTCGGCTTACCGTCGGTGCCGGCGATGCCGACCTTCGAGATATGCAGCGGAGCCTCGCGGCGGTCGATGCCGCCCTGCGGGTTCTCCTGCGTGGGCTTGCGGTGACGCGCGGCGATGTTCACGCCGGCCACCACCACCTTGTCTTCCTTGGGCATAACCTGGAGCACAGTGCCGGTACGGCCCTTGTCCTTGCCCGAGCGAATGACGACGGAATCGCCCTTCTTGATCTTAGCGGCACCCATCACAGCACCTCCGGCGCAAGGCTGATGATCTTCATGAACCCGCGCGCACGCAGTTCGCGCACCACGGGGCCAAAGATACGCGTGCCGATCGGCTCTTCGTTCTTGCCAACGAGCACGGCGGCATTGGTGTCGAAGCGGATGACGCTGCCATCGGCGCGACGCACATCCTTGCGGGTGCGAACGATCACCGCGCGGTGAACGTCGCCCTTCTTGACGCGGGCACGCGGCTGCGCTTCCTTGATCGACACGACGATCACATCGCCGACGCTGGCAAACCGGCGCTTCGACCCGCCCAGCACCTTAATGCACTGGACGCGCTTCGCGCCGCTATTGTCAGCGACTTCGAGATTGGACTGCATCTGGATCATTGATCCGGTTCCTTCTCACTGGCTTGCCGGAACCAGTCCGGCAGTTCCAAAACTGTTGAGCCTTAAATGTCGGCTTCGATCGCGGCGGTCTTGCCAGCCTGCACGCGGTCGATGACCTTCCACGTCTTGAGCTTCGAGAACGGCGCGGTCTCTTCGATCCGCACGGTCTCACCGGCCTTGAACGAGTTGCTCTCGTCGTGCGCGTGATACTTCTTCGAGCGACGGATGATCTTCCCGTAAAGCGGGTGCTTCACCTTGCGCTCGACCTTCACGACGACGGTCTTGTCGGTCTTGTCGGAGACGATCGTCCCGATCAGGATACGCTTGGGCATAGTTGGTTCCTTACGCCTTGGCTGACGGGGCGCTGGTGCGCTCGGTCTGCAGCGTCTTGATGCGGGCGATGTCGCGGCGGACTTCGCGGATGCGGGCCGGCCGTTCGAGCTGGTTGGTTGCCGCCTGGAAGCGCAGGTTGAACTGCTCACGCTTCAGTTCGGCAAGGTCAGCCTGGAGCTGGTCGTCAGACTTGACGCGCATGTCTTCAAACTTGGCCATCATTCGCCTCCGAGATGCGAGGTGTCGCCGAGGCGGGCAACGACCTTGGTCTTGATCGGCAGCTTCATCGCAGCGCGGCTGAAGGCCTCGGCCGCGAGCGGGCCGGCAACGCCGTCCAGCTCGAACAGGATGCGACCCGGCTTCACGCGGGCTGCCCAGTATTCGATCGCGCCCTTGCCCTTGCCCTGGCGGACTTCGGCGGGCTTCTTCGTCACCGGCACATCCGGGAACACGCGGATCCAAAGACGACCCTGGCGCTTGATGTGGCGCGTGATCGCACGGCGGGCCGCTTCGATCTGGCGGGCGGTAACCCGCTCAGGCTCGAGCGCCTTGAGGCCGTACGAACCGAAGTTCAGATCGGTACCGCCCTTGGCGTCGCCCTTGATCCGGCCCTTGAAGGCCTTGCGGAACTTGGTCTTTTTAGGTTGCAACATGGTGCTTACTCTACCTTAGCGAGCCGGACGGACGCCGGAGGTTTGAGCCTCCATCATCAGCCGGTCCTGCGCCATCGGATCATGGCCGAGGATCTCGCCCTTGAAGATCCAGGTCTTGATGCCGATCACACCGTAGGCGGTGTGCGCCACGGCTTCAGCGTAATCGATGTTCGCGCGCAGCGTGTGGAGCGGCACGCGGCCCTCACGGTACCATTCGACGCGCGCGATTTCCGCGCCGCCAAGACGGCCACCACACGTGATCTTGATGCCCTCGGCACCAAGGCGAAGCGCCGACTGCACAGCGCGCTTCATCGCGCGGCGGAAGGCCACGCGGCGAACGAGCTGATCAGCAATACCCTGAGCGACAAGCTTCGAATCGATTTCCGGCTTGCGGATTTCGACGATGTTCAGCTTGACGTCGCTCGCGGTCATCTTCGCCAGCTGGCTACGCAGCTTTTCGATGTCCGCACCCTTCTTGCCGATGATGACGCCAGGACGAGCAGCATAGATCGACACGCGGCACAGCTTGGCCGGGCGCTCGATCACCACCTTCGAAATGGCGGCCTGCGGCAGATGCTCCATGATGAACTTGCGCATGGCAAGGTCTTCGCGAAGCAGGTTCTGATAGCTGCGGCCTTCCGCGTACCAGCGGCTGTCCCAGGTGCGGTTGATCTGCAGGCGCAGACCGATCGGGTTAGACTTGTGACCCATGATCAGGCCTCCTCACCAGTAGCCGCTGCTTCACGCACCACAATCCGCAGACGCGAAATGGGCTTGAGAATGCGGGTGGACTTGCCGCGACCACGAGTGTGGAAGCGCTTCATCGTGATCGACTTGCCGACCGACGCCTCGGCGACGACGAGTGCGTCGACATCGAGGTTGTGGTTGTTTTCGGCATTGGCAATCGCCGAGGCGAGCACCTTGCGCGCATCAACCGCCATCGCCTTCTTGGAGAAGGAGAGGATGTTCATCGCGTCTTCGGCGCGCCTGCCGCGGATAAGGGCCGCGACGAGGTTCAGCTTCTGA
>CANCET010000251.1 GCA_947375105.1 Sphingomonadaceae bacterium | reverse complement strand
AGCACGGCGGTAGAGCAGTGGTATTCCATGCTGGTCGTGCCGAAGCACCAGATGACGTCGTTGTTGAGCTGCGGCACGTAGAGCTGGGTTTCGCGGTCGGTGCCGTCGCAATCGCACTTGTTGCAGTAGGCCTTGCCGCAGCAATCGCGGTACGCGATCAGATAGGCGCGGCCATCCTCGGGATTGATGCAAGTGCCGACCCACGACACCGGCGAGTGCTCTGCACCCGGCGGGCAGCGGTTGACCGCGCCGCCGCAGCACGAGCACAGCGAGCCATCGATGGCGCAATAGCGCCAGTAGGTGCACTTGGTGTCATCCGTGGTCTGCGCCGACCGCGCAAAGGAGGTTTTCGCTTCGGGCGTGCGATCCGGCTTGGCGGCGCTGGCGCGGCTGACCGGCAGGAGCGGGAACGCCGGCGCCGCAACGAGCGCGAGGCCGAGCCGCGAGAGAATGCCGCGACGCGAGGTGCCGCCGGCAAAGCGGCGGAGCAGCTTTTCGCCCATGGCGTCGGGATTGAAGGTCTTCATGAGCTTGTCCCCTGTAATGCGCTGGAACCGTGTGTGTTGAATGGGATGAAAACGATCAGTTGGCGACGGCTTTGAGCTTGCCAATGTAATCCTGCACCGAGCTGATGCCCATTTCGTGAGCGATGACGAGGCTTTCGAGATGCTCGCGGCTGTTGACGAGGCCCTTCGAAAGGATCGTGCCGTGCTCGTCCATCAGGACGGCATAGGGCAGCTTCGCGACTTCGTAGGCCTGGCCGACTTCGGGGCCATTGATGAACTGGTAGCCGGCAAGGCCATGCTGGGCGATCATCTCGCGCTGGGCAGCCGCATCGTCGTCGCCGATGAAAACGAGCTGGACGCGTTCATCGCGCGCGAAGGACTTGGCCATCGGGATGAGGTTCTTGCACAGCGGGCACGAGGGCGAGACGAACATCAGCAGGCGCAGCGGCACGCCGTGGAGGTGGCCACCGACCGTGGTCGTAGCGCCTTCGAGCGTTGTGGCCGGAATGGCGGCGGCTGCGCTGCCGACAGCCGGGCCGGCCGATGTGGTCAGCGCGCCCGCCGGAGCGACCCGCATGTGGAGAACGCCGACCTGGCGAGCGAGCGCGAGCACCGCCACACCCAGCAGGAGGATGACGATCCACGACAGAACCGTCGAAACGAGCAGGGAAAGCAGCATTCGATTACCTCCGCTGGGCCGCCAGCGGCGATGCCGCAAGCGCTCCGATGGCGTTGAAAAGCTGGAACATCACGAAGACCGCGAGACCGCCGGCGAGGGCGATGGCAAAATCCGTGACGGTAAGCGCGGGCAGGGACATCGGAACAAGCAGCGGCACGAGCAGCGCGGCGAGCACCAGATTGCGCCCGACAAGCAGCCAGCTGAGTTGCTGGCGCAGCTGCGAACGACCGCAGCCGCAATCGATCTGGCTGCGCCCGCGCGCGATGTTGATGCCCATGGCGGCGGCGAACAGCACAAGCAGTGCGATCGCCACCACGACGGCAAGGCGGTACGCGCCGAGCAGCAGCCCCAGGCTGACAGCGAGTTCAGCAGGGGGAAGCAGCAGCGCCGCGGGTGCGACGAGCGCGGCGGGCAGGAGACGGTAGTTTGCGATCACGCCGGCCAGCAGTTCGCGGTGGCGCAGCTTGGCCAGCGCGGCCTGCAGGAACACGAGGCCGACGCCCATGGCTCCCGCAAGACCGAGCAAGCCGAACCCGGCTCCACCAAAAGCAGCAAGCGTGATGCCCCCACCGTCCACGATCAGGGCTCGACTGTCCGCAGCACGCCGCCGGCAGACTTTTCGAGCTTGAACTTCTCCGCGCCGGTCTTGGCATCAAGGATGAGCAGCGTGCCGCCTTCGGTGCTGAGGATCAGCTTCGGATTGGCTTCCTGCGTTACCGCGATGGCCGAGGCCTCATCTTCCAGCGCCAGGCGCTTGACGACTTTCTTGGCGGCAACATCGAGTTCCCAGACTTCGGTGCCGGGAGCCTTGTGGCTCCAGTATTCGCCCATGTGCATGAGCACGAAGGCGTGGCCGGTGCCGAGGTGATACGCGAGACCCTGACGGGCGCCGGGATACCAGTGGACATCGAGCGGCTTGGTATCGGCGGGCGATACGCCGGCAGCGGCCTGGATCGAGAAGGGCTCCGAAATCGTCGGCGTGGCGCCCAGCTTGGCGGTGTAGACCTGACCGGTATACGTCAGGAACACGGCTTCCTGCTTGCCCTGATCATAACCGAAGTTGTCGAAGATCGGATCGTTCGTGGCCGAGAAGAACGGCGCAGACCGCGTGATCTCGGGCTTGGCAGACGCGGTCTTGACCGTGGCGAGCGAACCATCCGAACAGAGCGCGGAGAAGCCGATACCGGTAACCGGCATGAGGCTGGCGCAGCCGGGCAGTTCGATCTTCTTGACGAACTTGCCCTTGGCAAGATCGACCACGTTTACCGACGAAGCGGGGTCGAGATTGTAGACATAAGCCGTCTTGCCCGCGTCCGCGATCACGAAGTTGAACTTGCGGCCACCGATCAGGATGCGGCCGGGCATCGGGATCTCGGTCTTGAGCTTCAGCGTGTTGGCGTCATAGACCGTGATCATGTCCTGCCGCGTACCGCGCCAGCCCTTGGTCCACATCGTTTCAGACACGTAATAGGCCTTGCCCGCCGGATCGAGCGCGAGATCCGACAGCAACGAAGCCTCGACCATGCCGAGCATCTTGCCGGTGTCGGTATCGTAGATCGTGTTGCCGGGGACGACGAAGCCGCGCTCCACGAACACCCAGCTTGGCTTGGGCGCGGAAAGCGCGACGGCCTCGAGTTCCTGATCGGGCGGAAGCGGATCGGCGGCCTGCACCGCCGTGCCGCAGCCGAGCAGGCCCAGCGCGCAGACGGCGGCGGCAGTGCGCTTACCCATTACGGAAAGCGATAGCTTGCCCTGAACCTTCATCATCTTCATCTGGCCTGGCCCCTTCTGCCTGAAACGCCTGACTATCGAAATCCCTATCGGCTGCTGCGAAATCCTGACTTGGATCATGCGATACATGCGCATGATCGGCAAGCTATCGAGCGGCCCGTCGCACATTGTGCGGTTGCGAAGAAGTTTGACGGATGTCCAGTTTTAGTCAAGCGCTTTGTCTCGCTTTTGTTGCCGATCCGGCGGATAGATGACGGGAGGGCAAACTCCCCCGTCCGATCCCCCGGCTGAAGGCGAAAGCGGCCGCCGCAAGACCTGCTGCGAGGATCGCTGCGGCGCCTGCTGCAAGGCCCATGATGCCTGCATCGGCAAACAGGAACGACCCGAGCAGCGGGCCAGCGATCATCCCAAGGCTGTGGGTGCAGGCAACCAACATGCGGAAGCGCGGGTCCGGGCTCGACCCGGTTGCCAGCCCCGAGCAGCGCACGATCAAGGCCGTCGAGCCGACGTTGAGCGCAATGATCGCGGCGATGAAAGCGTGTCCTGCGCCGCTGCTGGTGGCGAGCAAAGGCGATACGATCAGCGCAGCGCCGAGCAGCGCCGTCAGCGGTAGCGGCATGACCAGGCGTTCGCGCATGACTGCGATTGCGGTTATCGCGCCGGCCAGTGAGCCGAGCGCGACTGCTTCGCCGATCATGCGTTCACCAATGCCGGCCGCGGCCGCGAGCGCGCCGGAAAAGCTCCAGACGAGCATGGTGGCGCAGATCACCGCGAAGTTGGCGGCGGCCAGCGCCCAGCCTGCTGGCGGGACAGCGGCCGAGCCGATGATCGCGGGCCTGACTGCTGCCGGTTCAAGGCCTGCGCTGCCCACGATGAGCATGGCAGCGGCAAGCGCCGGCGCCAGCGCCATGGCCGCCAGCGCGCTGGCCGGTCCCCGGGTTTCAGCCAGCGCCGGGAGGACAAGCGACACGAGCGTGGCCAGCAGCAATTGCAGCAGGAACATGCCGCCATAAGCCGTGCTGGGCCGATGCGCGGCGCAGCGTGCCATGGCATGAGCGAACACCATGCCCATAGCCGTGCCGTAAAGGCCGCGCAGAAGGAGCAGTGCGGGCAAGCTTGCGCAAACGGCGGTGAGCACGCTGCACAGCGCGGCAAATAGCGCCGCGCCCGCAACAGGTTGCCAGCTGACCCGGGTGCCGAATCTCCAGACCGCAAGTCCGCCGAGCGCCGCGCCGGTCTGGCTGATG
>CANCET010000250.1 GCA_947375105.1 Sphingomonadaceae bacterium | reverse complement strand
TCGACGACGGTGCAGTTTCCCCCGGTCTCAAGGGCCAGCGCCAGCCGTGCACGAATGGGTTCTTCATCCTCGATGATCAGGATGTGATGGCCACTCTTTGTGCTTTTGATCAACGGCTTCATGCGGGGCGCTCTATCCTTGGATAGGCCGAACCGCCACTCCCGCGCGCGCGGGTTTTAAAGAGTGGAATTTACCTCCGGCACCCCGACCGTTGCGCAACCGCGAGAGACGGCGCGCAGCGATCCCATAAACGGGGGATATACCAAGCCGCGTGGGGTCCTATTCGGAGACGATCAACTTGCTGCGCCATCCTGCAGCCACTCAGAGGAATTCAGCATGTCCGCCTCCCGAACTGTCACCGCGCTGGCTTTCACATCGGCGGTGCTGGCTGCGGCAATTGCTGCGCCCGTAAGCTCTGCCACCACCGCAACTACGATGGTGAAATGCGGGGGCATCAACGCCTGCAAGGGCCAGGGCGATTGCAAGACCGCCGAGAACGCCTGCAAGGGCCAGAATTTCTGCAAGGGGCACGGCTTTGTCTCCCAGTTGGCAACCGAATGTGCCGCCAAAGGTGGTGTTCCCCTGAAATAGTGATCGGCGGCGGCAGTCGCCCGGAATCGCTGATCCCATCACAGCCTGAGGAAAATCATGTCTCTTCGATCCGACTCAAAACGCGCCTCGGCGACTGTCACCGCGCTCGCCTTCACATCGGCCGTGCTGGCTGCGGCGATTGCTGCGCCGGCGAGCCATGCCGCCACCTCGAGCGCAAGTGCGACAGTGAAATGTGCGGGCATCAACACCTGCAAGGGCAGGACCGACTGCAAGACTGGTGCGAACGCCTGCAAGGGCCAGAACTCCTGCAAGGGACGCGGCTGGCTCGCCATGCCCGCATCCACGTGTTCCGCCAAAGGTGGTGTTCGCGTAAATACTTGATCGGCGGCAGCAGTCGCACATGATCGCTGACGCTATCAGAGTCTGAGGAAAAGCATGTCTCTTCGATCCGACACGAAATGCGCTGCGGCGATCGCCGCATTGGCACTGACCATTGCGCAGGCTACAGTTGCCCATGCAGCTTCCGCGGATGCCCCCAAGGATAAATGCTTCGGCATATCCCGGGCCGGGCAGAACGATTGCGCGAGCGTGATGGGGACCCACAGTTGCGCCGGCCAGGCTCGCAAGGACTATGATCCGACCGAGTGGAAATATGTGGCATCGGGCACATGCGCGAAGGCTGGCGGAACCATCAATATGCCAAAGGGCGCGAAATAACGCGCGCAAGCTGAACACCACAGGAGCAGGCCGAAAATGAAAACGAACAAGTCAGCAACCGTTGCCGCCGCAGCTGTCCTCGTCGCACTCGGCATGGCCGCCAGTGCGCCTGCGGCACAAGCGGCCGGGGGCAAGGAAAAGTGCTATGGCATTGCCAAGGCCGGAAAGAACGACTGCGCGGACGCGAACGGTACGCACAGCTGTGCCGGGCAGGCAAAAGTAGACAAGGGTGCCGCCGAATGGCTTTACACCGCCAAGGGAACCTGCGTCAGCCAAGGCGGCAAGACCACCCCGCCAGCGAAGCCGTAATGGCTGGAGCGGGATTTGCGTGAAGCCCTGCCGATGACGCAGTTTGGCCTCGGCATGCGCCATCCGCACTACAGCGATTTCGTGGCCGGCCATGTGCCCGTCGATTTCGCGGAAGTGATCTCGGAAAACTTCATGGTCGCCGGCGGGAAACCGCTGGCGACCCTTCGCGCGGTCCGCGAGCACTATCCGGTTGCGCTGCACGGGGTGTCGCTATCCGTCGGCTCCGCCACCGGCCTCGATCTCGATTACCTGCACCGGCTCCGCGCGCTGGCGGATGAGATCGATCCGCTGTTCGTGTCCGACCACTTGTGCTGGACCCGGGTGCCGGGCTTCAGCTCGCACGATCTCCTGCCGCTGCCCTGCACGTCCGAAGCGCTGGACCTCGTCGCGCGTCATGTATCGCAGGCACAGTCCGTGCTCGGGCGTCAGATCCTGCTCGAAAACCCCTCGGCCTATCTGGGCTTTGCCCAGTCCGAGATGCCGGAATGGGCGTTTCTGGCCGCACTCTGCGAGCGCAGCGGGTGCGGCCTGCTGCTCGATATCAACAACGTCTATGTCAGCGCCCGCAATCTCGGTTTCGATCCGGCCGAGTACATTGCCCAATTCCCCATGGCCCATGTGCACCAGATCCATCTCGCCGGGCACAGCGAAGGCGAAGCCCTCCTGATCGACACCCACGACCGCGCGGTTTGCGATCCGGTCTGGGACCTGTTCGAAGCCGCGATGCTACGGGCAGAGCGGTCCGTCGCAGTGATGATCGAGCGCGACGATGCCATACCTGCGCTGAACGAACTGCTCGGCGAACTCGATGTGGCACGGGGGCGGGCGGCGCGGGCGCAGCGAGCCGACGCGTCATGAACCTCGCCGCGATCCAGAACGCCATGGCCGATTGGCTGCGAACCGGCGATCCGGCTAGCGCAGACCACTTCGGTGAGAGCGCAAGGCCCGGCCTCGAGGTCTATCTCAACACCTATCGCATGCAGCTGCTGCAATGCCTCGCCGAGATTTATCCCAAGACACTGGAATGGCTGGGTGATGAGCGCTTCTACGCCGCTGCGCGCCAGCACATCATGGCACAGCCGCCCGCCAGTTGGACGCTGGATGCCTATCCCGCAAGCCTTGCCGCCAACATGGCCGGCCTGTGTCCGGGCGATGCGGTCACCGCCGAACTTGTCCAGTTGGAACACGCGCTGGATGCGTGCCAGACTGCGGCCGACCATGCTCCCCTGACCCGCGCCATGTTCACGCGGCTGGATTGGGAACACGTGGTGCTTTCCCCTGCGCCCGGAGCGCAGCTGCTGGCGCATCACAGCAATGCCGGAGCAATCTGGTCGGCGTTAGCCCATGCTCAACCCCGGCCTGCCGGATCCACGACCGCAGATCCGGCCCATATCCTTGTCTGGCGCAGCGGCTGGGTGCCGTGTTTTCGGGTGCTGGACAGCGATGAAGCCGTCATATTCGAGCGCCTGATCCAAGCGCCCATGTCGTTCACCGCCGCTTGCGCCGAACTTGAGCAACAATTGGGGCAGGGGGCCGCCATTGAACGGGCCGGCCTGCTACTCGCGCGATGGGCGGACGAGGAATCCGTCTGTGCCAGCGAGGTGCAATACCCTGCAACCTGACCGGCGCGAGATGGGAGCAATTGACGCTTTTGCGGGCGTGAAGGTGGTCGACCATCTCAGATCATTCCGACACTATTCCGACAATCCAGGTGCCGCAGGACGCAATTTGCTGCTGCTCCCAGCCGCTCGGTTCCTGTTGACCGAACCGCAAAAACCTAGCAATAGCGCCGCTTCCGGCATGCCGGGGCGGTTAGCTCAGTTGGTAGAGCATCTCGTTTACACCGAGAGGGTCGGGGGTTCGAGCCCCTCACCGCCCACCATGTTTTTCAGTAGCTTAGGTGCTTCCACCCGAGAGGGTCGGGGGTTCAATTGAACCACAGGGCAAACTTGAGGAGGCCCAACTCCTTATTTGCCCAGCCAACACTGAGGGTTTCGACCTTCACGCCGGCTTCAAAACTCAAGAGCATCACTGGCATCTTTCATGAAGCTGGGCGAGTATCTGGCGTAGACGCTCTCGGTCACTCGCGTTGATGTGTGGCCGAGATATTGGGCGATCTTCTGCATTGGGACGTCTGCCTGGGCCATCCAGACTCCGGCGCTGTGGCGAAGAACATGGGCGCTAAAAGGAATGCCCGCTCGTTGCGCAGCGCGAGTGAGGGCCTTCTTCACGCTGAGGATTGGCGCTGTCCCATCATACTCGATCACGTACTCTGTCTTCGCCAAGGCCTGTGCAGCACGGAGTGCCGTGTCGGCGCGGTCGTTGATAGGCACTACCGCCCGGCGCTTGTTCGTTTCATGCCTACCTGAGGGGTTAAGATCGATGTACTTCTCGTCAAGGTGGACCTGAGACCACTGAAGTTCGAGGATCGCGCTCATCCTTGCTCCCGTTACGATGGCAAGGACAATGAACAGTCTGACGTGCGGCGTCTCAACTGTCTCGATCAACTGCGTCAGCTGCTCTCGCGACAGATGGTAGTCCCTTGGTTTAGATGGTGGCGGCATCCAGATTGTCGGGGCCGCCGAACCATACCTGAAGCGTAAAGCGGCCCGCAGCATTTCCAGCTCCTT
>CANCET010000249.1 GCA_947375105.1 Sphingomonadaceae bacterium | reverse complement strand
GTGTCGTTGCCCGCGCCGCCGATCAGCGTGTCGTTGCCGGCAGCGCCGACGAGCGTGTCATTGCCGCCCAGGCCGATGAGGCGGTTGGCGTTCGCGTCGCCGGTCAGGCTGTCGTTTGCCGATCCGCCGGTCACGTTCTCGATGGCGGTGAGGAGATCGGCACCTGCCTGCGTGCTGGCCGAAACGCCGAGCGCGAGATTGGTTGTCGCGGCCACCGTGGTCGCCGAGAGGTCATAGGTGTCGATGCCGGTGCCGCCATTGTAGCTGTCGACCCCGTCTCCGGCAGATGCCACGAAGCGGTCGTCGCCGGCCTGGCCAATGATGGTATCGCTGCCCGCGCCGCCATTGATCGTATCGTTGCCTGCGCTGCCGGTCAGCTTGTCGTTGCCGCCAAGGCCGGTCAGCGTGCCCGCCGCTGCCAGCGTCAGCGTGTCCGCTGCTGCGGTGCCGCCGAGCTGCACTTGCGCTGCGCCGGTAAGTGCGAGCGCGGCGCTGCCTGCGGTCGTGGCGATGCCGTCGCTCACCTGATAGGTCAGGGTCACGCTCGCAGGCGTGCCGGGCACCGCGTAGTAGAGCCACGAACCGTCGCCCTGATCGACCAGCAGGCCCGAACTGGCGGTCAGGCCCGTCACTGAGAGCACTGCACCGTGGTCGACGTCGCTAGCCTTGGCGAGGAGGTCGGCCGTGGTGATGAGGCGCGCGGACGTGAAGAGGCTGCCGAGGCTGACGGCGCCCGAGACGACCGGCGCATCGTTGACGCCGACGACGTCGATAGTGACGGCATGCGTCGTGCCGTCGATTTCCGAAATGGTCACGACGTCGGTTGCATGTTCACCCTGCGCCAGCGCGTCGGCTGCCGCGGTGGTGACATAGCTCCACTCGCCGTTGTTGTCCGCGGGCATGGCCATGCCGTCTGCCATGACGAGATTGCCGGCGAGCGTCAGCTGGCCCAGCCCGGCGGTCCCGGTGAAGGTGCCGGCAATGAAGCCCTGCTTCATCGGATCCTCGCGGCCGATCTCGATCAGGCCGATGGTTGGCGCGCCGTTTTCAGTGGCTGTGCCGGTGAAATCGCCGGTCAGGCCGATCACCTTGATCGGGCGCATCATGTCGTGGTCTTCGTGGCTCAGAATATGGCAATGCCACACGTAGTCGCCGGGGCGGTCGAAGGTGGCGATCACCTTGATGCCCTCGCCGGGGGCCAGCCACACCGTGTCCTGCGGCCCGAGATCGGTCTGCTCGAGCGGGATCGCCGCGCCGAAGTCGTTGTTGTAGTTGTCCTCGCCGCGCAGCACCACGCCGTCGCCGTTGGTGTCGCCCGCGCCCGTGCCGTCATTGACGGTCAACTGGTAGCGGCCGAGCACCTGGAACTCGGTCTGGTGGATATGGATCGGGTGCGCATCGGCAGTGACGTTGTAGAATTCCCAGACTTCGGTGACAGGGCCGGTGCCGTTCGTCAGGTGCACGATTTCGGTCACCGGGGTCATATAGCCAAGACCGCCAGCGGCGACCTTGTTGCCGAACTGGTTCACCGTGTCCTCGGCGGTGCCGACGACCGGCATGATCCGTCCGAACTCGTCGGCATATTCGAACAGGCCGAGCTTGCGGGTCACGCTGGCCGAGCTTTCAGCAATCGGCGTGTATCCCGGGTTGAGCACGGTATCGGGCGTCAGCGTGGAGTGGAATGCTGGCAGCGTCCCGTCGACGCGGAACTCCATGATCTGGCCGATGGGATCGGCCGTGGTCGCCTGCACCACGCCGCCAGCCAACGAGCCATCGGGAGCGAAGCCCTTGAACGGTTCATAAGCCGCGCTGGTATTGATGAGGTGGACCGACGAACCGCTTGCGACGTTGTCGAAATTGAACAGCAGCTGGTAGCGGTCCGCCGGGGCGAACACGATCTGCTCGTTCGGATCCTGCACGCCGTCGCCATTCATCAGCACGATAGGCTTTGCCAGCAGGCCGCCATCGACGCCCAGCAGCGTCACCTTGACGTTGGGATTATCGAGCTGGAGCACGTAGATGCGCGAATCCGAGGCATTGAGCAGCTCGAACTCGGTATCGCCCTTGGCGACATTGGCATGCGGCCAAGCGACGTTGTTGACGAGGATGACGTTGCCGTAGAACTCGGGCACTGCCGTGGGGAACTGGCCGCCCAGCGTTGCGTAATCGGGCGGCAGCACGCCATCGACGGTGTCGGTCGTGCCGGGCAGCACATCGCCGCCGCCTGCGGGATAATAGAGCCCACCAGTATCGGTGAAGGCCTTGTCGGCGATGAACAAAGTCGTGTCGTTGGCGCCGAGCACGGCGGGGAGCACGCCCATCTCGACCAGCCGGGCATGGTTGGTGTCAACCAGATCGTAGCCGCCCGCCAGGCCAGCATAGACGTTGAGCCGGGTGAGGCCCATCGTGTGGTCGTGATACCAGATCAGCGAACCTTGCTGCGAGTTGTCGTAGCGATAGGTCGTGCTTTCGCCCGGCAGTTTCACGAAGTTCGGAAAGCCATCGTAGATTGCAGCGGTGTGGCCGCCATGGAGGTGTGCAACCAGCTGCGGCAGGAAGGATGTCGCGCCGGCGCTGGGGCCCATCGACATCAGCAGCGTGGGATCGACCGGCAGGATATGCGGTCCGGCGGGCAGGCCATTGCTCCACGTGACGAACAGCGGCGTATCGCTCTGGGCGAGAATGGTGGGGTTGTAGACCGGTGTTGCGGTGGCCTTGCCGGTCAGCGGGTCCACCGGCTCGCCGGTCACCGGATCGACCAGTTCATAGACCCACATCGTCGTTGCCGCGCCGAAACCGAGCCCGACATCAAGCTGGACCTGAACCGCCTTGAGCCCGAAGTGGCTGCCAGTTGTCGCAGTAACGACTGCAGGTTTCGGTAGGTCGTTAACGAATGTCAACGGTCCCATCTGCTCAAAAAACGAAGTCATACCAGCCCCCTGGAAGTAAATGTGATTTACTCCGCAGATATATTTTGCCCGGTTTATAAAAATACAGACAAAATCATTTTGCGGATTAATTTCTTACGTTTGTCAGACGTTAATCATCAGTACAATCCGTAGATTGCGATAGATGTCAGGGCGGCTTGTAAGTGTTTTTTGCTATATTTTCGCAAAACTGTTCTATTTTGGGACAGTTTTTTGCGAGGGTGACGCTGGTGTCATTAAGGGCAATTAACCGCATTAGTGTCGTGCGGTGATCCGCAGTGGAATTTTCGCGCCGATTCGCCCGTCAGCAGCTTCAACTTGCGCCCGGAACCGCATCCACCGGGACCGCATCCACCGCGACTACGATGGCGGCGAGCGCGAGCGGCGCTGCGCGGTGCGACGCCACGATGAGCCCGGCGCCCCGTGCATCGAGCCATGTCTCCAGCGCCGCGACCAGCGCGGCCTCGGTGCCCGCATCGAGGCCCTCGCTCGGCTCGTCGAGAAGCAGCCAAGGGCGTTCAGCGAGCAGCGCGCGGGCGATTGAAAGCCGCTTGCGCTCGCCGCCCGAAAGCACGCCGCCGTCTTCGCCCAGCACGGTCTCCAGGCCTTGCGGCATGCGCGCGATCCGGGGCCACAATTGCGCGGTGCGCAGTGCCTGCTCCATCGCTGCGGCATCGATCCCGGGCCGGGCGAGCCGCAAGTTGTCGGCGACAGTGCCGGCAATCAGCATCGGTTCCTGCGGCGCGAGTGCCACTTGCGCGCGCATCACCGGCGCCGGCAGTGCGGCAAGCGCGGTCCCGCCGAGGGTGAGAGCGTGGGCAGGTGCGCGCAGGCCCGCCAGCGCCTCGATCACCCGGGTCTTGCCCGAACCCGAGGGCCCGGTCAGTGCGATGCGGCTGCCGGGCAGGAATTGAGCGGTGCCAAGGCCGATGGATAGCGGTTTGCCTGCTGGCGGCGCGGGGGCATTGTCCGGCGCGGGCAGGGCGAGCAGCACCCGTAGCCGCGCGTTTCCTTCCGCCACTGCCGCCTCGCGCGCGCTGGAGCGGGCGATGGCCGCCACCGCCTCGACCGTGGCGGATGCCGCGAGGACCGCCAGCGCGGTCAGCGGCGGCGCGGCGGTGCTGGCGAGCAGGGCGGCCGCAGCGGCGAGCGCTGCACCGATGATGAGCAGCCCGCCGCTCGCCGCCTCGATCCGGGCGAGCCGGCGCTGCGCGGCATCGAGCCGCTGCGCCTCGGCCAAGAGCAGCGCGGTGATGCGCGGAGCGAGACCATACGTCACGATCTCGCTGCGCGCGGCGGCATAGTCCACCAGCATGCGGCGCAGCGCGGCGGTCGATGCGG
>CANCET010000248.1 GCA_947375105.1 Sphingomonadaceae bacterium | reverse complement strand
AGAACTGGCCGAACAGCACGAAGAAGCCGTTCGAGGGCGAGACGCCCGGGTTGAGGGTGCCGATGAAGTGATCGTCCTGGCCGGCCGATGCATTGAGGCGGGCCTGCGAATCGACCTGACCCTCGCCGCCGTTGGCAACGGTATCGAGCACGCCCCAGTTGGTGACCGAAACGACGCCGCTTGCATCGTGGTAGAGCTGGTTGGTGGTGTGGCCCGCAAAGTTCGGATCGAGCTGGTGGTTGCCCCAGGTATCATAGGTCACGCCGCCGGTCGTGGTCAGCAAGCTGATCATGCGCGGGGTGTAGTCGACGATGTTGTTGATCTGGATCTGCGTGCCGTCGGTGGCGACGTGGTTGCCGGTGGCGCTCGCCGAGATCGTGTAGTCCGTGTTGGCGTTGCCGTTCAGGTTGAACCCGCCGGCGGTGACGCCGTTGCTGTAGTTCTTCCAATAGGTCTTGGCGGCGGCGAAGGCATTGGCGTCCGTGCCGGCGAGGGCAGGGAGGTAGGTGTTGAAGCTGGCGGCATAGCGGGCGAAGTTCTGATCGACCGCGCCCCAGCCGATCTGGTCGCCGACGAGGTTGTTGTGCATGCCGCTGATGAAGCGCGTGCCGGTGAGATCGATCGGAGTATCATAGGACGTGCCATACGCCGCCTGCGCCTGCGCGGCGGTGAGGCCAGTGCCGTTCCAGATCTGCGCGCCGTAGCCGTCATAGATCGGGCCGGTGCCATCCCACGCGATGATCGCGTTGCCATCGACATCGAACAAGGGCCGGAAGTTCACCTGAGCGGTGATAAAGTTGATGTCCGTTCCGTTGATCATGAACGGCTTGAGCGATGCGTTAAACATTGTGCGATCCTCGAGAGGCTAAGTGTTATCAGCGGTAATTTGTGGCTGAAACGGGTTTTAGCGAGGATCTGAGGTGCAAAAATCGGTAAAATTCTGTAGATGTTCCGTTTTTTTGAAGGAAAATACTGTCTCAATTTCAGACAAGTATTGCTAAAAACTGTTGCGAGAATTTAAGAAAATTAACGATGTCCGTAAACCAGATGAATAAAGCACCTTTCTTGAGGGCATGCAGAACCACCGCGTTCGCGCGACTTTCTGCGAACGTGCGATGGTGGCGATTTCAGATGCAGGAGGACGGGCGCGGGAACCGGCCCGCGCATCGCCGCCTCTGGCTCAGGCGGCCATGAGTATGTCTGCTTAGGTCAGCGCGGTATGCGCCGCACCGTCCGCTGCGCTGCCCAGAATGGCGACGAGGACGGCAGGCGCAGGGCCGGAGCCATCGGCGCCGCAGAACAGCTTGCCCGACGCCGGATCATAGACAAGCCGGCCCGTGCTGCCGTGCTGCCGAAACCGGCGCTGGCTCAGGCGGTGATGAGTACGTCCGCGTAAGTCAGCGCGGGATGCGTTGCACCGTCCGCTGTGCTGCCCAGAATGGCGACAAGAACGGCCGCTGCAGCGCCGGAGCCATCGGCATCGTAGAACAGCTTGCCCGACGCGGGGTCATAGACCAGCCGGTCCGTGCTGTCGTGACCGGCGCTGGCGCCCGCAGCGCTGTAGAACGCGTCGGCGGTGAGCGTGCCGGTCTGGCCAAATCCGCCGAAGACGCCTTTGGAAAAGCGCAGCCGGTCATGGTCGGCCACCGAAAAGTCCGCGACCTGGTCGGCATCGCGGCTGCTGGCGGGGACGGCATCGAACATGAATGTATCGCGCCCGGCGCCGCCGATGAGCACGTCGTGCCCCGCGCCGCCATTCAGCGTGTCGTTGCCGCCGCGTCCGAACAAATGGTCCGCGCCCGCCCCGCCGGCGAGCACGTTGGCGGCGCCATTTCCGGTGATGCGGTTGGCAAGTTCGTTGCCGTGTCCGCTGATCGCGCTGGTGCCGGTGAGGATCAGGTTCTCGACATCATCGTCGAGCAGGAAGCTGACCGAGGCGCGCACGGTATCGATGCCTTCGCCGGGATGCTCGTGGGTATGGTCGAGCGCATTGTCGACGATGAACGTATCGTTCCCGGCGCCGCCTTCCATGTGGTCGATCCCGCTGCCGCCATCGAGCAGGTCGTTGCCGCCCTCGCCATAGAGCGAATCATTGCCCGCGCCGCCCTTCAGCACATCGTTGCCGCCAGCGCCCGGCAGGTAATCATCCCCGGCGCTTCCGAGGAGCCGCTCGTTGACGACATCGTCCACCACGACGCGGATGGTCTGAAGAGCGGAGTGGATCCCGTTCGAGGCCGAGATCCTGAGCTCGTAGACGTTGTCGCCTGTGACATCGCCCGGATTTTCGAAATCGGGTGCCGCGAGAAACGTGACGCGGCCCGTGGAGCGGTCAATCCGGAACAGCGCGGCGTCCGCGCCGCCGGCGATGCGGTAGACCATCCGATGCGCCGGGTCGCCATCGTAGGCGCGCACGTTCGCTGCAAGCAGATGGTTTTCGCTGACGTGGAAGCCGCTCATGTCCTGCGG
Source organism: Sphingomonadaceae bacterium (assembly GCA_947375105.1). Lineage (GTDB taxonomy): Bacteria > Pseudomonadota > Alphaproteobacteria > Sphingomonadales > Sphingomonadaceae > Novosphingobium. The sequence continues at coordinate 1,802 of CANCET010000248.1, read as the reverse complement.
ATCGATCTGGATGACCGGTGCCACCGAGGTGTTCAGCAGCACTTGCGCTCGCAGTTCGGCGCCATAGCCGAGCTCGGCGCCGCTGCGCGGTCCGCGGTCCTCCCACAATGCGATCACGCCCGCCGAGCCCACGCCCGCCAGCACGGCATGGCGCTGGCTTCCATCGGTGGCGGTGTTGACCAGCAACTCGTCTCCCGCAGGCACACCGAGGCTGCCGAACGTGCGCGCCTTGATCGCGCTGCCGCTGCTGTCGCCCAGCGTCGCGCTGGTATCGGTCCACGCCGCGCTGAAGCCGCCGCTGGCCAGCGCCGCCAGGCTTGGCGCGGTCTGGTCGCCCGTGGTCTCGCCATTCAGGCGCAGCTGCCCGCCGATCGGCGTCCCGTCCGCGCCGAAGATCTGCGCCGCAATGTCCGTCCCGCTGGCATCGCCGCCCGCCGCGCCGTGATCCTCCCACGCCGCGACCAGCCCGCCGCCCGCAAGCGCGGCCAGGGCCGGGAGCATCTGGTTGCCGACGGTCCCGGTATTGACGAGCACTTCGCCGCCCACCCGCGCGCCTTCGTGATTGAACAGCTGCAGCTTGATGCTCGCGCCGTCGGCATCGCCCAGCGTGCCGCTCGCGTCCTGCCACGCGATGGCAAAGCCGCCCCCGGAGAGCCCCGCGATCACCGGCACCGACTGGTTGCCCGCGGTCTGGCTGTTCACGGCGATTTCGCCGCCGACCTTGGCCGCGCCCGTATCGAACACTTGCGCCTTCACGCTAAGCCCGCTCGCGTCCGCTGCCGAAGCGCCGGCATCGTTCCAGCACACGGCAAACCCGCCGCCGCGCAGCCCCGCCACTTGCGGCAGGAACTGGTCGCCTTGTACGCTGGTGTTGACGAGGAACTCGCCGCCCACCCGCGCGCCATCGGCCGCCAGCAGCTGGCCTTTCACGCCCGCGCCCTTGGCGTCGCCCGCCAGGTCCTGCCACACCACCACGAAACCCCCGCCGTCGAGCTTGGCCACGCTGGGCCAGCCCTGGCTTTTGGTGGTCGTGGTGTTGATCAGGAACTCGGCGCCCAGCTTCGCGCCATCGATCCCTACCAGCTGCCCCTTGACGCTGGTCCCGCCGGAATCGCCCTGCGTCCCGCTCCAGTCCTGCCACACCGCAAGGCCATAGCCGCCGTCACCCCAGCACACCGCGGGATTGATCTGATCGAACGCGGCGATGGCATTGACGCTGATTTCGGCGCCGACGGGTTGCGGGTCCATTTGTGTATTCCAGAGTTTGTCAGGAGTTGCTGCGCGTCAGACGAGCACGAAGTCCGCCGCAGTCAGCGCGGCGTGGTTGGCGATGTTGGCAATCAGCACCGCCGCGCCGCTGCCCGAACCATCCGCGTCATAGAGCAGCGCGCCGGTGAAGTGATCGTAGATGATCCGGTCATCGGCTTGCAGCGCCTGATTGCCGAGCGCGAAGGCAGCGGCGCTCAGCGGCTGGGCCGCCGTGCCGATCCCGGCGAACAGCGCGGTGGACAGCTCGATCTTGTCTGCCTGCGCAGAGGCAAAATCGGCGATCACTAGCGGCTGGGCCGTGAGCGAGCCCGCCGCGAGGACGAACGTGTCCGCCCCGGTGCCGCCGGCCAGAATGTCTGCCCCGCCGCCGCCGACCAGACGGTCGTTGCCGGCGCCGCCCAGCAGAGTGTTGGCCGTGGCATCGCCGGTGATGCTGTCGTTGCCGGCGCCGCCGATGACGTTTTCGATCTGCGAGAGGGTGTCGTTGCCCGCGCCCCCGCTGGCCTTGCCGGTCAGGAGGTTCACCGCCACTG
>CANCET010000247.1 GCA_947375105.1 Sphingomonadaceae bacterium | reverse complement strand
CAGGCGCGCCCAGCACGTTGCCAGCGACTGTCTCAGCGATGGCCACACAGCAATCGTGCGCCTCTTTCAGGTCACCAATGCAAGATTGAATTCGGGCAACGCGATTGATCATCGAAACCAGTCGCTCGAGACCAGAGCGGCCGACAAGATCGTTCGCTACAGCACGAAGGTCGACGATTGGCGGAAGCTCAGTAGATGGCATGGCTCTCTCACGCTTGAACTGAAAGAACTATCTCTAATCCTGCGCGGATGCGTTGTCTCTTCTGTGTCGAGAAACCGCAGATTTTCGCCGATTTCGCGCCATGAAACTGCAGGTAGACTACACCCCGGCGAGATCGGGCCACCTACAGTTTCAAGGGCACCTACAGTTTGCCGCGATGTGCGGCCAGATCGGGCGGCGCGGGCCTGCGCATGGGGGGCTCAGGTCCGAAACGGTGCAAAAAGATCGGGGCATCAAAATGATATGGGGGCTCGGCTGGGGGCCTCAAAAATCCATACGGATCAAATCTCTATGCTTTTCAGATCGCTACCACACCGATGTGCTTCCTCTAGCCGCACCATTTTCCCGCAAAATCAAAAAAACGTGGTCAGCCAATAGAACAGTGCGCCGACGGCGGCGGAAGCGGGAATCGTGATGATCCACGCGATGATCACACTCCGCGCGACCCCCCAGCGCACGGCAGAGGCGCGGCGAGCGGTGCCGGCGCCGATGATAGCGCCGGTGACGGTGTGCGTGGTCGAGACCGGAACGCCAAGTGCGGAGGCGCCGAACAGAACGATCGAGCCCGCCAACGAGGCGCTGAAGCCCTGGTGCTGCGAGAGCTTGGTGATGCGCCCCCCCATGGTTTCGATGATCTTCCACCCGCCCGTCAGTGTGCCGAGCCCGATCGCGAGGTAGCAGCTGATCGCGACCCAGTGCGGCACTTCGAACGGGCCGGTAAGCCGCCCGGTGGAGTAGAGCAGCACGGTGATGATCCCCATCGTCTTCTGCGCGTCGTTCAGGCCGTGGCTGAGCGAATAGGCTGCGGAGGAAATGAGGTGGAGGAAGCGAAAGCGCGTCTCCGCCTCGCGCGCGGTGGCGCGGCGGAAGGCCCAACTGCTGAGCAGCATGACCAGCATTGCGAGCATCATGCCGATGGTGGGCGAAAGCACGATGGCGATGAGCGTCTTGTTGAGACCGGCCCACTGGATGCCCGAAAGGCCCGAATGCGCGAGGCCCGAGCCGATCAACCCGCCGACCAGCGCGTGGCTGCTGGACGAAGGAATGCCCTTGAGCCAGGTGACGATGTTCCAGAAGCTGGCCCCGATGAGCGCGCCGAACACCACTGCCGGAGTGACGAGATCCTTGTCGATCAGGCCCTTGCCAATCGTTGCTGCCACGGCCTGCAGGCTGGGGAAGGCTATGGTGAGGAAATAGGCGCCCGCATTGAACACCGCAGCAAACATGACCGCCTGCACGGGGGTAAGCAGCCGGGTGGCGACGACCGTGGCGATGGAATTCGCCGCATCGTGGAGGCCGTTGAGATAATCGAACGCGAGCGCGATTCCGATCAGCCCGAGAAGCAGCGGGAAGGCAAGCTGGTGCATGGCCCCTCCCCCTCAGGCGTGATCGATGACGATGCCGTCGATCTCGTTGGCGGCATCCTCGAAGGCATCGACGATGCGCTCGAGGTGCTTGTAGACCTCGCGCTCGACCACAAAGCGCAGCGTATCGGCGGTGCCGTGATCACGCAGCGCGCGGCGCAGGCCCATCGCGTGGATCTCGTCGGCATGCGATTCCATGCGCACCAGCCGCTCGGTCAATTCATGCAGCCGCGTGCCGTTGCGGGCGACATCGCGCAGCAGCGGCACCGCTTCGGCCATGACCCGCGCGGCATCGACGATGATCGCCGCCATGTCGCGCATTTCGGGCGAGAACGACTTCACGTCGTAGATGTCGATCGCGTTGGCGGCGGCCTGCATCTCGTCGACCGTATCGTCCATCGCGCCGATCAGACTGGTGATCGCGCCGCGGTCGAACGGGGTGAGGAAGGTCTTGCGCACGGTCTGCAGCACCGCACGCGTGATCTCGTCCGCATCGTTCTCGCGCTCGTTGATCTCGCGGATGTGATCGGCCGCCGAGGCACCTTCCTCGAGCAACCGGGCCATCGCATCGGATGCCGCAAGCACAGTGGTGGCATGGGCCTCGAACATGTCGAAGAAGTTGCCCGATTGGGGCAGCAGACGTTGAAACCAGGCGAACATCGATCCGATCCGTGTGTGATGTGCGACGGCCACTAGCACACTCGTACGCTGTGTCGCTGCCTTGAATTCCGATGCGGCAAACGAACGGATGAGGTCGCGCAGGTCGGGCTCGTCCACCGCATCCGCCGCCTCGGCCAATGTGAACCAGCGCCGCTCGCGCTGGTGCTGTTCCTTCCATGCGGGCAGTTCGCGCGTGACGGCCAGCGGGAACACATCGACATCGACCATCAGCGAGGCGCCGTTGCCCCGGCGCTTGCGATAGCGGTAGCTGCCGAGCGGCGTGGGGCAGGCCGAGCCGACCACGCCGGCTTCCTCCTCCGCCTCACGCGCGGCGGCGATATGCGGCAGCGCCGGCGCACTGAGATTGCCCTTGGGGATTACCCACCGCTTTGTCTCGCGCGAGGTCACCAGCATCAGGCGAACTTGCGCATCAGTCGCCACGTCTTCGAAACGATAGGGCAAGGCGGCGATCTGCTTGATGGGTCAAACTCCCCTGAAAACTGGGGCCTCTAGACCACCGGTCTTGCGTCAACGCCAGTTTCATGACGAATATTTGACGAGATATCGTCAGAAATCGCCCCGGTGCCCGTTGGCGGCAAAGTCTGGGCCAAAGTCTGGAGCATACTTATCACGCCAAGGCGGCCGCGAAACAAGCAGCGAGTGGGTGGCCAGTTCGGCCCGATTGCGGCAGGTGGGGCCGCTTGTCCGGCGAAATGTGCGGCGCGGTGCGCGCTTGTGGAGACCCTGTCGTGATCATTGCCAATATTGCTGATTTTCGAGAAGCTGCGCGGCGGCGCCTGCCGCACTTCCTGTTCGAATATCTGGATGGCGGATCTTATGCGGAGGAGACGCTGCGGCGAAACGTGGCGGATCTTGCGGAGATCGCGCTGCGGCAGCGGGTTCTGGCCGATGTGGCGGATATCAATCTTTCAGCGGAGCTGTTCGGCCAGCGGATGGCGATGCCGGTGGTGCTGGCGCCCATCGGGCTGGCCGGGCTGAACGCGCGGCGCGGCGAGGTTCAGGCCGTGCGTGCAGCAGAAGCGGCGGGGGTGCCGTTCACGCTGTCCACCGTTTCAGCCTGTCCCTTGAGCGAAGTGCGAAAGGCGGCAGCCAAGCCCTTCTGGTTCCAGCTTTACATGGTTCGCGACCGGAGTTTCATGCGCGATCTTCTGGCGCAGGCGCGCGAGGCGGAATGTTCGGCGCTGGTGTTCACGGTCGACATGCCGGTGCCGGGGAGCCGTTACCGCGACGTGCGCTCCGGCCTAGCGGGCGCGCCGGGGATGATCGGCGGGCTGCGACGGACGATGCAGGCAGCAATGCGCCCAGGCTGGGCATGGGACGTGGGACTGATGGGGCGCCCGCATCATCTGGGCAATATCGCGCCACTGCTGCGGGGGAGCACGGGCCTCGAGGATTTCTTTGCGTGGATGCGAGGCAATTTCGATACCGGCATCCATTGGCGCGACCTCGACTTCATCCGCAGTGAGTGGTCTGGGCCGCTGATCCTGAAGGGCATTCTCGATCCCGCAGATGCGAAGCAGGCTGCCGAAGTGGGCGCGGACGGGATCGTGGTTTCGAACCACGGTGGGCGGCAACTGGACGGCGTGCTGTCCACCGCGCGGGCGTTGCCGCCGATTGTCGACGCGGTGGGCGACCGGCTCACGGTGCTGGCGGATGGCGGCGTGCGTTCGGGGCTCGATGTCGTGCGGATGCTGGCAATGGGCGCAAAGGGCGTGCTGCTCGGGCGGGCATGGGCCTTTGCGCTGGCGGCGGGCGGCGAGGCCGGCGTGGCGAAAATGCTGGGCCTGATCGCGGCGGAAATGCGCGTGGCGATGGCGCTGACGGGGGTGACGCGGGTGGACCAGATCGGGCGCGCGAATCTGGCGAACTTCAGTCCGGCGTGAGCACCATCTTAAGCGCGCCGGCTTCGCGAGCTTCGAACAAGCGGTAGGCTTCGGCGCCTTCGCTGAGCGGCATGCGGTGAGTAATGGTCCGTTCGGGCTTGAGGCGACCGGACTGGACGAGCGGGAACAGCGCGGGCAGTTCCTCCGGCACCGAGCACGTGCCGATGCGGA
>CANCET010000246.1 GCA_947375105.1 Sphingomonadaceae bacterium | reverse complement strand
TGGTAGCACTCGTTGTAGTTTTCGAGGATCAGCTTCCAGTTGGCGTTGAGCTCGTAGCGGAGGGTCTGCGCGGTCACGAGATCGGCCAGCGGATAGTTCGCGAGCCGCCGTGCCGGTTCGGCAAGGCCCGCGGCGAAATCCGGCGCGGTTTCGGGCGATAGGTTGAGGAACACGAAGCCGCCCCAGGTCTCCACGCCAACGGGATGCAACGAGAACTGGCTTTTGTCGAAGCCCGGCGCATCCTGCAATTGCGGTGCGGCGAGCAGGTGCCCGTCGAGTGCATAGGACCAGCCGTGATAGGGGCAGCGGATCATGGTGCGGCCGACCACTCCGGCATCGAGCGCGACGCCCCAGCGCGCATCACTCACGGAATCGCAGATGCGCGCCCCGCGATGGCGGCAGACGTTGTAGTGCGCATGCAAGGCGCCTTCCTTGCCGCGCACCACGATCACGCTTTCGCCCGCGATATCGAGCACCTTGTGATCGCCGGGAGCAGGCATGTCTTCCTCGCGTCCGGCGCAGAACCACTGGCGGTGGAAGATCGCGGCCTTGTCGCGCGTGTAGGCGTCGGCTGTCAGGTAGGCGGTGCTCGCCAGCGACTGCTCCATGCCGCCGCCCGCAATGCCGTCTTCATTGTTCCCGCTCATCGCCGCCGCCCTTCCGCACCGCTTATTAGACGCTTGCCTTATAAGCGGCCTTGCGGCACTCATCCAGTGCCAAAGCATAAAGTGGGTGGGCGGCAAAAAGCATGGACGTGACGGGCAAGGACGTAGCCGGCAAGCTCTGGGACGCAATCGTTGTCGGTGCCGGACACAACGGGCTGACTGCGGCGGCCTATCTCGCGAAGGCCGGGCGCTCGGTGCTGGTGCTCGAAGCGCGGCCGATTGTCGGCGGTGCCTGCGTGACCGAGGACGTGATCCCCGGACACCGCGTCTCCTTCACATCCTACATCGCCTCGATGCTGATGCCGACGGTGATCCGCGACCTCGATCTGGGTCGCCACGGCCTGCGCATGGTAGCGTGCGATCCGATCCTGACGGTGCCGCTGGGTGCCAATGATTCCGGACAGCCCGAGATCATCCGCTGGTGGGCCGATACCGAACGCACCGCGCAGGAAATCGCCCGCTTTTCCGCGCGCGATGCGGAAAGCTTCCTCGAAGTCGACCGCAAGCTCAAGGCGCTTGCGGCCTATCTCCAGCCATTCTTTCTGGAATCCCCGCCGGATCTTGCTGCACGCGGTTTGGACCGGCTGCGCGAGGGGCTCCGCCTGATCCGCCGCTTCCGCCGCATCAAGGGCACCGAGATCGGCGAGATGGTGCAGTTTCTCACCGGTAGCCTCGGCGAATTCCTCGATCGGCACTTCGAATCCGATGCGGCCAAGCGCATGATCCTGGCGAACAACGTCTATGGCAAGCACGGCGGGCCGTATGAGCCCGGCTCGGCAGTCGGGTTGCTGTTCCACTTGCTCGCGGGGGGCGACCATGCGGTGCAGGGTTTCAACGGCCATGTGATGGGCGGCATGGGTTCGGTTTCCGGCGCGATTGCCGCCGCCGCGCGCGAATTCGGCGCAGTGATCGAGACGAGCGCACCCGTCGGCAGCATCGACGTCTACGATGGCCGCGCCACGGGCGTGACATTGCTGGATGGTCGGCAGGTGCGGGGGCGCGTGGTCCTCTCGAACGCCGATCCCAAGCGTACGTTCCTTGCGCTGCTGGCCAAAGCCGATCTGCCCGAGGAATTCCGCCGCGACATTGCCGCGATCAAGATGGGCGGGCCGGCAGCCAAGCTCAACATCGCGCTTTCCGGCGAACCGACCGTGATCGGCCGCAAGTCCGATGCGACCCCGCTCGAACGCGCGCTGCTGACCATCGCCCCGACGCTGGAGGGTGCCCAGCGCTGTGCCGATACCGCACGCTTCGGTGATGTGCCGGATGAACTGTGGATCGATTGCGTGATCCCCAGCCTGGTCGACGACAGCCTCTGCCCGCCGGGGCATCATATGCTCACGTGCTTCATCCAGTATGTGCCCTACGAGCTGCGCGAGGGCACCTGGGACGAGAAACGCGATGCGCTCGCGGAATCGATCATCGACCAGATCAGCCGCCACATGCCCAACCTGCGCGAGTTGATCCTCGGCCGGGTGATGCTCACCCCGCTCGATCTGGAGCGGATCTACGGCCTGACCGAAGGCAATATCTTCCACGGCGATCTGCATCCCGGCGCGCTGTTCTCGATGCGGCCGGTGCCGCGCTGGTCGCAATATCGCACCCCGGTCGAAGGGCTCTATCTGTGCGGTGCGGGCGCGCATCCGGGCGGCGGTGTCACCGGCGCGCCGGGTCATAACGCAGCGATGCAGGTGCTGCGCGATACCAAGCGGGCGGGCCGCGGCTGATGGCAGGCGGCGCACCCCATCCTCCCAAGGTGATGGGCGTTGCCGATCTTGCGATGTTCTATGTCGTGACCGGCGTGAGTCTGCGCTGGATCGCGACTGCAGCCGCCTTCGGACCCAGCTCGATCGTGATCTGGGTCGGCGCGTTGCTTGGTTTCTACCTGCCGTTCGTGCTGGCGATCATCGAGCTTTCCTCGCGCTACCCGCAGGAGGGCGGCCTCTATATCTGGACGCGCGAGGCCTTCGGTCCCTACATCGGGTTCATGGCGGGCTGGAGCTACTTCACCTCCAACCTGCCGTATTTTCCCAGCGTGCTGTACTTCGATGCGGGCAACGCGATCTACATCGGCGGCGCGAGCTGGCTGCACCTGCGCGGCAATCCGGTGTTCTTCATGAGCTTTGCGCTCACCGCGCTGGCCTTCATCACGTTTCTCAACATCACCGGGCTGCGTTTCGGGCGCTGGCTGCACAATCTGGGCTCGGTCGGCATGTGGGGTCCGGCGCTGATCGTGATAGTCATGGGCGGGCTCGCGTGGTGGCAGTTCGGCTCGGCGACGCCTTTCACGCCCGCCTCGTTCGTGCCGGTGTTCGATATCCAGCACATGATCGCATGGGCCGCGATTGCCTTCGCGCTCTCGGGCGCGGAGACGGCCTCGTTCATGAGCGGCGAGATCCGCGATCCGCGCCGCACGATCCCGCGCGCGCTGCCGATCGCGGGGCTCATCATCGTATCGTGCTACATTATCGGCACGTTTGCGGTGCTGCTCGCGATGCCGTCGGGCCAGGTCAACACGCTGCAGGGGCTGGTGCAGGCGGGTGCGGTCACGGCGGAAAAGCTCGGCGCGGGGTGGATCGTCGTGCCGCTGGCGCTGCTCATCACCATCGGTAATCTTGGTGCGGCGAGCGGATTTCTGTCCTGCGCCGCGCGCATTCCCTTTGCGGTGGGGATCGACCGCTTGCTGCCGCCGGTCTTCGCCAAGGTTCATCCCAAGTGGGGCACGCCTTATGTTGCGATCCTTGTTCAAGGCGGGCTGGGCGCGGTGTTCTGCGTGCTGGGGCAGGCGGGCACCGGAGTGAAGGGCGCTTATGATGTGCTGGTCAGCATGGGGATCATCGCGGGCTTTCTGCCGTTTGCGCTGGTGTTCATCTCAGTGATCCGACTGCAGGGCCGCCCAAGCGACGCGGGCGTGACCCGGCTGCCCGGCGGGCGGTTCAGTTCTACGCTGTTTGCCTGCATCGGCCTTGCCACCACGCTTGGTGCGCTGGTGCTGGCCGCCTTTCCTGCGCCCGACGAGGCCAACAAAGTGCTGGCCGTGACGAAAATCCTTGGCCTCACTTTCGTCCTGCTGGGCAGCGGCACGGCGGTCTACGTGCTCGGCCAGCGGGCGGCGCGGCGGGCGGCCTGATCGTGGCCAGTCCCGCTCCGGACGCACCGCCGCCGCGCCGTCGCCGCGTTTCTCCGCTGGTGCGGCGAGCGGACCTCGTCGCGGCGACGGTCAGCTGCCTTGCGCGGCTGGGCGCAAAGGGCGCGACGGGGCGTGAAATCTGCCGCCAGGCCGGGGTCAGCCATGGCCTGCTGCGGCATTACTTCCGCAATCCGGACAACCTCCTCCTCGAAACCTACGAGCAACTCTGCGAGGATATGCTGGCGCAGCTCGAAGCGGCGGCGCTGCCCCATGCCGCTGATCCGCATGATGCGCTGCACCGCTATTTCGTCGGGGTCTTTTCCGACGACTGGGCGGGGCCGGAGATCATCGGCGCGTGGATGGTGTTCTGGCAGCAGGCGCGCAGCCGCGCGGATTTCGCTGCGGTTTCGGACAGTTTCAACCAGCGCCAGCGCGCGCTGCTCCAGCGGCTTGTCGCGCAGTTGCCCCCGCGCGCGGCGGCGCTGCCCTTGCCCGACGCGATCGCGCTGCTGTCTGCGGTGCTCGATGGGCTGTGGATCGAATACTAC
>CANCET010000245.1 GCA_947375105.1 Sphingomonadaceae bacterium | reverse complement strand
GCTTTCGATCCCGCCGATCGACTATCAAGCGGCCTATTACTGGGCTGCGCCAAAGGCCAAGCCCAAGCTCGGCAGCCTTGATGAGGTCGATCCCGAGATCCTGCGCATCTACGAAAAGCTCGGCATTCCGCTGGAGGAGCAGAAAGTGCTCGCCGGCGTGGAAGGCGCGCGCAAGATCGCGGTCGATGCGGTGTTCGACAGCGTTTCAGTGGCGACTACCTTCCGCAAGGAGCTGGAAGCGGCGGGCGTCATTTTCCGCTCGATCAGCGAGGCGATCCGCGAATACCCTGAATTGGTGCGCAAGTGGCTCGGCAAGGTCGTGCCGATGCACGACAACTACTTTGCGGCGCTCAACTGCGCGGTGTTTTCGGACGGCACCTTCGTCTACATCCCGGAGGGTGTGCGCTGCCCGATGGAGCTGAGCACGTATTTCCGCATCAATGCGGAGAACACCGGGCAGTTCGAACGCACGCTGATCGTCGCCGACAAGGGCGCCTATGTCTCGTACCTCGAGGGCTGCACCGCCCCGCAGCGCGACGAGAACCAGCTGCATGCCGCCGTGGTCGAGCTCGTCGCGCTCGACGATGCCGAGATCAAGTATTCCACCGTGCAGAACTGGTATCCCGGCGATGCCGAGGGCAAGGGCGGGATCTACAACTTCGTGACCAAGCGCGCACTGTGCCAGGGCGCGCGCAGCAAGGTGAGCTGGACGCAGGTCGAGACCGGCTCGGCGGTCACGTGGAAGTATCCCAGCTGCGTGCTCAACGGTGAAGGCTCGGTCGGCGAGTTCTATTCGGTGGCGGTGACCAACAACCACCAGCAGGCCGATACCGGCACCAAGATGATCCACAACGGCAAGAACACCCGCTCGACCATCGTCAGCAAAGGGATCAGCGCCGGGCATTCGAACAACACCTACCGCGGCCTCGTGCGCGTGGCCCCGCAGGCCGAGGGCGTGCGCAACTTCACCCAGTGCGATTCGCTGCTGCTGGGCGCGGACTGCGGCGCGCATACGGTGCCCTATATCGAGGTGCGCAATCCCTCGGCGACGATCGAGCACGAGGCGACCACGAGCAAGATTTCGGACGACCAGCTGTTCTACGCGATGCAGCGCGGCCTTGCGCAGGAAGACGCCATCGCGCTGATCGTGAACGGCTTCGCGCGCGAAGTGCTGCAGCAGCTGCCGATGGAGTTTGCCGTGGAGGCGCAAAAGCTGCTGGGGATTTCGCTGGAAGGATCGGTCGGATGATCCTGTCCATACTGCTGCTGAGCGGCTTGCAAGTTCCTGATGCAGCACCCGCGCTGGATGCCGTGAAGACCTGCGACCGCGTTGAAATCCGCAAGATGATCAGCAACGAACCGCATCGCCGCACCGAATTTGCCGCCGCCGCCTATGCCGAGCAGCGCGCCATCGCGCGCGATCGCGCCGCGCTGCTGGCCGCGCCGACGGTTGACCGGGGCACAGACACGCCCGCAGGAGAGGCGAGCACCACGAACGCACTCGGCCAGCTGGACGGACGCCAGAAGCAGCTCGACGATGCCCGCGCCGTTGAAACGTCCTGGCGGGCACTTTTCGATGAAATGCGCGCGGATTTCCTCGCCAACTGCAATGGCAGGAAGGACTCGCAATGACGCTGACCCTCACCGTGCGCCCGGTAGCCACAGACGACGCCCCCGTGCTGGCTGAACTGCTCAATGCGGTCATCGCGGCGGGCGGGACGACGGCTTTGCAGGAGCCGTTCACGCCTGAGGCGCTGGATGCGGCTTACCTGACCGGGCCCAATGTCCATTGCTGCTTTGTGGCGGAGGACGAGGACGGCACCTTGCTCGGCTTCCAGACCTTGGGGCGCTATCCCGGCCTGCCCGAGGACGTCGGCGATATCGGCACCTTTGCGCGGATCGGCGGAACGCAGCGCGGGATCGGCAGCGCGCTGTTTGCCGCGACCACGCAGCGCGCCGCAGAGCTTGGTCTCAGCGCGATCAACGCGACGATCCGGGGTGACAACACCGGCGGCATGGCGTTCTATACCAAGCAGGGCTTTGTCGATCACGATGTGACACCGGGTGTGCCGCTCATGGATGGAACTCCGGTGGACCGTGTGCACAAGCGATTTGTGCTGGCAGCACAGGCTTCAGGACAGGCTTCGGAATTGGCTCCGGCAGCGGCAGAAGCCCCCGCCAAACGCAAGCTTTCGGTCCGCTTCGGAGGGGATGATGCACCAACCTTGCAGAAAAAGGGGCGAGGCTGGGCGATTTCGGAATCGCGGCTCGATGCGTTGCACGAACGCTCGCGCGAAATGCGCCGTAATCCGACCCCGGCACAGGCCGCGCTGGCCGAAGCACTCGGCGGGGTGGAAACCGGCGGCTATACCTTCAAGCAGCAGGCGGTGATCGGTTCGGCGATTGTCGATTTTGCCTGCAAACAGCTGATGCTGGTGATCGAAATAGACGGCGATGCGGATGCGGCCTTCACTGCCGCGCGCGACAAGAGCCTCACTGAAGTGGGCTACCGGGTGGAACGCATCGCCGCCGCGCAGGTGCTCGCCGATCCCACCGCCGCTGCGCAGCGCATTTCCGATGCGATGCGCAGCATCCACACCGAACGCCGCGCCAAGCGGTCCGCCCCCAGGCGCGCCGCGCCGCGCTCACCTCGGAACTACTGATGCTGAAAATCGACAATCTTTCCGCCACCGTGGCCGACAAGCCGATCCTCAAGGGCCTGTCGCTAACCATCAACGCCGGTGAAATCCATGCGATCATGGGGCCAAACGGCGCGGGCAAATCGACGCTCGGCTACACGCTGGGCGGCCGTCCGGGCTATGCAGTGACCGGCGGTTCGGTGGACTTTGACGGTCAGGACCTGCTCGCGCTGGAGCCGCACGAACGCGCAGCGGCGGGGCTGTTCCTCGGCTTCCAGTATCCGGTCGAGATTCCGGGCGTGTCCAACCTGCAGTTCCTGCGCGAGGCCTTGAATGCCCAGCGCAAGGTGCATGGGCTTGAGCCGCTCTCGGGCGCGGCCTTCATCAAGCTTGCCAAGGAGCAGGCAGGGCTGCTGCGCTTCGACATGGACATGCTCAAGCGCCCGGTGAACGTGGGCTTTTCGGGCGGCGAGAAGAAGCGCGCCGAGATGGTGCAGATGGGCATCCTCGCTCCCAGGCTGGCGATCCTCGACGAGACTGATTCGGGTCTGGACATCGATGCACTGCGCATCTGCGGTGAAGGCATCAACGCGATCATGCGCAAGCCCGACAAGGCGGTTCTGCTGATCACGCACTACCAGCGCCTGCTCGATTACGTGAAGCCGGACTTCGTGCATGTGCTTGCGGGCGGGCGAATCGTGAAGTCGGGCGGGCCGGAACTGGCGCTGCAGCTGGAGAACGAAGGCTACGAGGCAGTAGCGGCATGAGCCTGCTGCTTGCCCTTGCTGCTGCGGCGCAGGCGCCAGAGCCCGCTGCGCCACCCTCCGCATCGCCTGCCGCTGCGGCACCCGCCATGCCCGCGGCTTTCCTCGGCGAATGGGCGCCTTCAGCGGCGCTGTGCGGGGACAAGTACGCGCGCCGCATCGTGACCGCCTCGATGAACACCGAGGGCGATTACTGGGGCGTGGTCAAGGCGGTCGAAGTGATCGAACCTGCGCATATCGTGGTACGCGAAGGCGACGATGATTTCGGCGTGGCGCTGACGGCGGACTACGTGCTGAGCCCCGATCGGCGGATGATGGTGCTCCATGTGCTGGAGCGGAGCGGGGCCAAGGTTTCCGAAGCGCCGATCCCGATGGTGCGGTGCGAGGTGGCCCGTGGCTAGTTTGGCGCTCCCCCCCCGCCCCTTGCCCACAAAGCGGGACGAGGCCTTCCGCTATGCCGATCTCGCTGCGCTGGCCCCGTTGTGGCCAGTGGCCGTGCAGGAGATCAATGTCGCTGCCGGGAAAAGCGAGGCGCTGGCGATTACCGCGCTGAGTGACGGCTCCGAAGCGCGCGAGATCGCGATCACGCTCGAGGACGGCGCGAGCTTCGATATGCGCGTGCTGAACGCAGGCGGCGCTTATGGCCGTATCGCGGTAACGGCGGTGCTGGGCCGCGGCGCGAGCTTCCACTTCGGCGCGGCGCAGCTGGGCGGCGGGGCACAGACCCTGGAGATCGTGACCGAGGTGCGGCATCTGGAGCCCGATGCCGTGAGCCGGCAAGTGGTGCGCTCGGTACTGGGCGGCACAGCGACCGGCACCTATCTCGGCCGGGTCCATGTCGCGCGCGGAGCGATCGGCACCGACGGCGAGCAATCGATACGCGCGATGCTGCTGGAGCGCACCGCGACCGCCAATGCGCGGCCCGAGCTCGAAATCTATGCCGACGACGTGAAGTGTGCGCATGGCTGCGCGGTGGGCGAACTCGATCCGCAAGGGCTGTTCTACCTGCAATCGCGCGGGCTCCCGCCTGC
>CANCET010000244.1 GCA_947375105.1 Sphingomonadaceae bacterium | reverse complement strand
AAGCCCGGGAAGATCTCGACGCCGAGCTCGCCCGCCTGTTCGGCCAGCCAGCGGCACAGGTTGCCTAGGCTGCCGGTGTAGTTGCCGTCGTTCGACATGAACGGAGGCATCGGCCAGTGCGGCAGCGCGGCCTTGCCGGTGCGGCTCATCACCCAGTGCCAGTTGTCGGTCACGGGTACTTCGGCCATCGGGCAGCCCTGCTCGCGCCATTCGGGCAGAAGCTCGTCCAGCGCCTTGGGATCAACCACGGCGCCCGAGAGGATATGCGCACCGATTTCCGAGCCTTTTTCAAGGATACAGACCGATAGCTCGGAATTGACCTGCTTGAGGCGGATCGCCGCTGCAAGGCCCGCTGGCCCGCCGCCGACAATCACGACATCATAAGGCATCGATTCCCGTTCGCTCATCTTCTCTCTCGCTCCGACCCCGGTTCGGGCACGTCATGCCCCATAATCCACTTGCTTGCCTTGAAAGCTGCGACAAGCAAGGTCAAGACCGCTTGGTGATGGGACAGCTTGACAGAAACGACAGGTCGCTCGGCGAGAGCCTTGAAGCGGCGCTGGCCTGGTGGCGGGACGCAGGGGTCGACATGGCCCTCGTCGATGCGCCGCTGGATTGGCTTGCGGCAGAGGCGCCGGGAACAAAGTCCGCTCCGACACTTCCACCCCTTCCTCCAAAGCAGCCGCGCACTTCGGCGCAGCCAGCCACTGCTGCACCGATTGCCGAAGATCGCAGCGCATGGCCCGGGAAATTCGAGGATTTCGCGGCATGGTGGCTGGCCGAACCTTCGCTGGCACCGCGCGGAGCGAAGCGACTGGCCCCTGTCGGGCCACAAGGCGCGGAGTTGATGGTGCTCGTTCCGATGCCGGCGGAAGATGATGGTGACATGCTGCTATCGGGCCGGGCCGGCCGGCTGCTCGGGACCATGCTGGAGGCCATGGGGCTCGATCCGGCGACGGTTTACCGGGCATCCGTGCTGCCATCGCGAATCGCCTTGCCCGATTGGGCAGGATTGGGCGCAGCCGGGCTCGGTGCAGTTTTGAAGCGCCATGTTGCGCTGGCGCAGCCCAGGCGCCTGCTTGTGTTCGGGCGGGGCGACATCTCGGCGCTATTGGCGCACGGACTGGCGCAAAATGCTCACGATTTACGCGCATTTAACCATGACGGAGGCACTGTTCCGGCGGGCTTCGAGTACGACCTTGAAACCCTGCTGGCCAAGCCGGGCTGGAAGGCGGGGGTCTGGCAGCGCTGGTTGGAGGGGACACCCCCCTCGCAGGAAATGGGGCGCTGAGGACTTGAACGCGATTCGAACCGACAAGTGGCAGTGGTGCGGGAGCATTATTTCGTGAAAGCCGCTCGTGTTGCCCTGCTTGGGCTGGCCTCGCTGGTTGTCGTTTCGGCGGCCGTGCCGGCTATGGCCAACAGCGCCGCAGCAGAATATTTCCGCAGCCGCGCAGACCGTACTGCGGTGCCTGCCCTGCTTACTCAGGAAGACCGCGCTTACTACAAGCAGATGTTCGGGGCGATCGAACGCGAGGACTGGCCGACAGTCCAGACCTTGCTCGCGCAGCGCACCGATGGGCCATTGCACGCCGTTGCGCGCGCACAGTTCTACCTCGCGGCCAGTTCGCCGCGCGTCGATCTGGCCCCGCTGACGCAGGTGATATCCGCAGCGCCTGATCTTCCTTGGGCCGAACAGCTGGGCCGTCTTGCCCTGAAGCGCGGCGCGACCGAACTGCCCGCACTCCCCAGCGCGCAACCGATGATGACGCTGCCGGGCCTGCCCAAGCGTATCAAGCCGCGCTCTGTCGCCGATGGCACGATGCCCGACAGCGTGGCGCTCGCCATTCAGGATCGCATCAAGAACGACGATCCGCTCGGCGCGCGCGTGCTGCTCGACGGGATCGAGTCCGCGCTCAGCCTTGAGGCCCGCGCCGAGTGGCACCAGCGTGTCGGCTGGGCTTTCTACATCGAGAACGACGACGCCAATGCGCGCAACGTTTCGCTTGGCGCGCTGCAGGGCGCGAGCGGTCCGTGGGTTGCCGAAGCGCTGTGGACGGCGGGGCTCGCCGCGTGGCGTCTCGGCGATTGCCAGAACGCTGCGTCCAGCTTCGAACAAGCTGCAGGCGCTGCGCAGAACGACGAACTCAACGCCGCCGCGAACTACTGGGCCGGGCGCGCATGGATGCGCTGCCGTGCGCCCGAAAAAGTGGCGAATGCGCTGCGCGGGGCCGCCCGGCTGCGCGATACGCTCTACGGCATGATCGCGAGCGAGGCCCTCGGAATCAGGGAAACAAGCCTTACCGCCGCGCCCGATTTCAGTTCTGACGACTGGCAGCACTTGCGCCAGGTCAGCAACGTGCGCCTTGCAGTGGAACTGGCCGAGATTGGCGAAGACGGCCTTGCCGACGAACTGCTGCGGCATCAGGCCCGCATCGGCGATCCCTCGCTTTATGCCCCTCTGTCACGCCTTGCACGCGATCTGGGCCTGCCCGCAGCGCAGCTCTGGATGGCCTATAACGCGCCTTCCGGCGCCAAACCCGATGCCGCAGCGCGCTTTCCTGCGCCGCGCTGGGTGCCCGCGACGGGCTGGAAGGTCGATCCGGCGTTGCTGTTTGCACATTCCCTGCAGGAATCGAACTTCCGTACGGCTGTTGTCAGCCCGGCGGGCGCGCGCGGTCTGATGCAGGTCTTGCCTGGAACTGCCCGCGGCCTCACGCGCAACGAGCCGGCGATGGCGGGCCGTGAGAAGCAGCTGGATCTGCCGGACGTGAACATGGCCTTCGGGCAGAGCTACCTCGTGCAGCTCAAGGATTCGGGCGCGACCGGCGGGTTGCTGCCCAAGGTGATTGCCGCCTACAACGCGGGCCCGATGCCGATCGGGCGCTGGAACACCGAAATCCGCGACAACGGCGATCCGCTGCTCTGGATGGAATCGATCCCCTATTGGGAAACGCGCGGCTACGTCTCGATCGTGATGCGCAATTACTGGATGTACGAGCGGCAGGCCGGCGGCCCGTCGGAAAGCCGCATCGGTCTTGCGCAAGGCATGTGGCCAAAGTTTCCGGGTCTGACGGGCGCGGAAAACGTGAGGATGGCATCGCGTGGCGATTGATCCTGCGCGCACCTTCAAGCCGATCAACATCGCGCTCCTGACCGTTTCGGACACGCGCGGACCAGAAGACGATACGTCTGGCGATATCCTTGCCGAACGGATCAAGGCGGCAGGCCATCATCTCAGCGCGCGCGCCATCGAGAAGGACGATGCATCGCGCATCGCGAGCCGGCTCAACAACTGGATCGACGATCGCGGCGTGGATGCGGTGGTGATTACCGGCGGAACGGGTCTGACCGGCCGCGACGTGACGCCCGAGGCGCTCGACCGCGTCAAGACCCGCGATATTCCGGGGTTTGGCGAACTGTTCCGCTGGCTGAGCTTCAAGACCATCGGCACCAGTACGATCCAGTCGCGCGCCTGCGCTGTCGTGGCTCGGGGCACGTATATCTTTGCGCTGCCCGGTTCCAACGGCGCGGTGAAGGATGGCTGGGACGGCATCCTTGCCGAACAGCTCGATAGCCGCAACCGACCCTGCAACTTCGTCGAGCTGATGCCCCGTCTCCTCGAAAAATAGGGCCTGCTCTAGCAGTACGCCGATTTACCGCGGTTAATCTCTATACAGCTGGCGTTCATCTGCAGAAGCCATGCTCGCCGCGCGTCGCAGGCTTGTGTCCGGCGGCAGTCAATCGGGGGGGAAACGATGCCGCTGCCAGTGGCGCGCCTTGCGCGCACAATTTTTGCCGTAACCATTCTGGGTGTGGCCCCTCTGGGCTTTGCCATCGCGCCTGCTGCGGCACAAGTCGCCCCGGACCCGACGGGCCGCGGGCCCTATGCCGTCGCCAGCACGGAATACAAGCTGCCGGCGCGCAAGGATGTGCTGGTTGCGCCTTTTACGGTAACCGAGTTGTGGGCGCGGATCTACCGCCCTGCAGATGCCAAGGGCCCACGACCGGTAGTGGTCATGCTGCACGGCAATCACAGCACTTGCGGCCATATTGTCCCCGAGATTCCCGGGCGCGTGGACGATGATTCCACGTACACGGATTCCGGCCGCTGCCCTGAAGGATACGTCGTCGTGCCAAGCCACGAAGGCTATGCCTATCTCGCGAACCAGCTTGCTTCGTGGGGCTATGTCGTCGTCTCGATCAATGCAAACCGCGGGATCAATGCGGCATGGGGTGACGATGACGACTTCGGCCTGAACCTCAGGCGCGGCCGCCTGATCTTGCGCCATCTCGCGCTGCTCGATCAGTGGAATACGACCGACCGGGCGCAGAAGTGGCTCGGCTACAGCCTGCGCGGAAAGCTCGACTTCAATCAGATCGGCTTGTTCGGTCACTCGCGCGGCGGCGAAGGTGTTCGTGCAGCTTTGACGCAGTACCGCGACATCGGCAGCATCTGGCCCAGCCAGTTCCGCAACAAGCCCAGGATCCGCGCCGTGTTCGA
>CANCET010000243.1 GCA_947375105.1 Sphingomonadaceae bacterium | reverse complement strand
GACAACAAGGCGCGGCTTGCAGTGCGCGAAGTCACCGCGACCGATGTGCAGCAGATTGGCACCCGCGTGTCGCTTGGCCAGGCGCAGGTTTATTCCGCGCAGCGTGACGCCGCCTCGAGCGAGGCAACGTTCCTGCGCATGGTCGGCGTGCCGGCGGGCGACCTCGTGGCGCCCAATCCGCTCCAGCTGCCAGTGCGCCAGCTTGAAGAGGCCTATGCCTTTGCCGAGACGCACAGCCCGATCGTCCTCGCAGCCGAAGCCAGAGAGAAAGTCTCGCGGGCCAGCGTTGCGGCGGCCAAGGCTGATCTCATGCCGCGCATCGATTTTCAGGGCAGCGCCAATTATGGCACGCAAAGCGCCTATGACGACAGCCGGCGCACGCGCGAATTGCGCGGGCAGTTCACCATTTCCGGCCCGATCTTCGAAAGTGGCCTGCGCCGCGCCCGCGTGAGCGAAGCGATGGCCGCGAATGACGCCGATTGGCGCCTGCTCGATGGGTCGCTGCGCGAAAGCCGCGCCGGCCTCGCCTCATCATGGAATGACTGGCAGGCACAGCAAGCCGCGATCGCCAGCTACCGCGATGCCGAAGCTTCGGCGCGCAAGGCCTATGAAGGCGCGATCCTGCAGCAGCGTGCGGGCCTCATCACCACACTCGACGTGCTCGACCTCGCGCGCGAACTGCTGGTGGCGCGAAGCAATTCGAACACGGCAATTGCCAACGCCTATATCGCCAAGGCGCGCGTACTGGCAGCGGCAGGTGCGCTGGAGCAGGCGTGGCTGATGCCCGACGCGGCGCGCTATGATGCCGAACGGCACTTGCACAAGGTGCGCCACAACGGTGATCTGCCGGTGGTAACCCCGATCCTGCGCGGTCTGGACGGCGTGGCCGCTGTCGGCACAACGGCCACACGGCCCGTGCGCGATCCGGCGGGCAACCGCATGGCGGCGCCTATCCTGATCCTGCCTTCAGACAAGCTCGTTGCTCCGGCCCCCTCTCCGGCCGACCAGGCGCCGGTCGACCCTGCAACCAATCCATCAACTGGCCCATCAACCGGCCCATCTGGCAATGCCCCAAAATAGTTCTCGCAAGTAGCTGACGGCAGGAGTAGCGGCGCGCCGATGGACACCACCGCGATTCCGGACGGCTCGGCTTCGGGCAATGACGCCGCCTCCTCCACGGCAGAAGGTTCCCCGCTGGGGCCCGACGTTCACGACGAGCATGGGGACACTGGCCATTCGGACGGGCTGGCGACGCTCGCCGTCGGCGCAATCGGCGTGGTGTTCGGCGATATCGGCACCTCGCCGCTCTATTCGCTCAAGGAAAGCTTCATCGGCCACCACCCGCTGAAGGTGGATCATACCCATATCTTCGGCGTGCTCAGCCTGGTGTTCTGGACAATGATCCTGATCGTCACGGTGAAGTACGTCTTCATGATCCTGCGAGCCGACAACAAGGGCGAAGGCGGCAGTCTTGCCCTGCTTGCCTTGGTGAGCCGTTGCATGGCCGATACACGCTGGACCTATGTCATGATCATGCTGGGCCTGACGGCCACCGCACTGTTCTTTGGCGACGCGATCATTACCCCAGCAGTTTCGGTACTATCGGCGGTCGAGGGCCTGACGGTGGTGCATCCGGGTTTTGAACATCTGGTCCTCCCGATTTCCATCGCAATCCTGATTGGCCTGTTCGCGATCCAATCGCGGGGGACTGCGGCTGTGGGCAAGCTGTTCGGTCCGGTCATGGTGTTCTATTTCCTGACCATTGCGGCGCTCGGTGTGCGCGGGATCATGCAGGCGCCGGAAATTCTCTGGGCTCTCAACCCGGTCCACGCGTTCCGCTTCTTCGCACTCGACCCGATGCTTGCCTTCCTTGCACTCGGCTCGATCGTCCTCGCCGTAACGGGTGCCGAAGCGCTCTATGCCGATATGGGGCATTTCGGTCGCCGGGCGATCATGGTTGCGTGGCTCTACATGGCGTTCCCCTGCTTGCTCCTCAATTATCTCGGCCAGTCGGCGATGATGCTGCGCGATCCCTCGACGGTCGAAAACCCGTTCTTCCTGCTCGCGCCGGAAGCGTTGCGCCTGCCGCTGGTGTTGCTGGCAACGATGGCCACGGTCATCGCCAGCCAGGCCGTGATCTCGGGCGCGTTCTCGGTCTCGCAGCAAGCGGTGCAGCTGGGCTATCTGCCGCGCATCCGGATCCGGCACACGAGTGCGCGCGCGGCTGGGCAGATCTACGTACCCGTGGTCAACTGGGCCTTGCTGGTTCTGGTCGTGTTGCTGGTGCTGAGCTTCAAGACTTCGGGCAATCTTGCTTCGGCTTACGGCATCGCGGTGACCGGCACGATGTTCATCACCGCCTGCATGTTCGGCGTGCTGGCCTTCATGGTCTGGCGTTGGCCGCCATTGGTCGCAGGCCTGTTCACCGGGCTGTTCCTGCTGGTCGACGGCGCCTACTTCGCCTCGAACATCACCAAAATCCCGGATGGCGGATGGTTTCCGCTGGTGGTGGCGGCGATCGCCTTCACCATGCTGACGACCTGGGCGACCGGCCGGCGCATCCTGCGCGAACGGCTCGCGGAAGATTCGATGCCGTTCGACGTGTTCCTCAATTCCGTGTGCCAGAAAGTGCGGCGCGTGGCGGGCACTTCGGTGTTCCTTGCCTCGAACGCGGAAGGCATCCCTCCTGCGCTGCTGCACAATCTCAAGCACAACCACATCCTGCATGACCGTGTCGTTGTGCTGACGGTTGAGACGCAGAACGTGCCGCACGTGCCCCCTGCCCGGCGGCGCGAAGTGGAGGACCTGGGCCATGGTTTCTACCGCATGATCATCCGCATCGGCTTCATGGACGAGGCCAACGTCCCTGCCGAACTGGGCGCGGAGACGCGCGCCGGCGGCGCGTTCAAGCCAATGGAGACGAGCTATTTCCTCGCCCGCCAGACGCTGATCGCATCGAAGCGACCGGGCATGGCAATCTGGCGCGAAAAGCTGTTCGCGTGGATGGTGCGCAATGCGGAAAGCGCGATGGTGTTCTTTCGCCTGCCCACGAACCGCGTGATCGAGCTGGGCAGCCAGCTCGAGATCTAGATCTAGGGCCTCAGCTCCACCACCTGATCGGCCAGCCGCGCGACATCGGCGCGGTCGTGGCTGACAAGCAGCACCGGCAGCCCGAGTTCGGTGCGGATACGCTCGATAACCGCAATGATCGCCTCGCGCCGCGCATTGTCGAGCGCGGTGAGCGGCTCGTCCATCAACAGGAAGCGCGGCCCCGCAAGCAGCGCCCGGCCAATCGCCACGCGCTGCGCCTCGCCGCCGGAAAGCGTGCGTGGGCGGCGGCCGAGCAGAGGTGCGATATCGAGGAACGCCGCAGCTTCGTCGAGGCTGAGGAAGCGCCGCTCCGGCGGCGCGAGCGCCTCGCCATATGCTAGGTTCTGGCGCACGCGGAGGTGGGGAAACAAGCGCAAGTCCTGAAACACCATGCCGCAGGCGCGGGCCTCTGGCGGAAGGTTTATCCCGGCCTTGCTGTCGTAAAGCGTCGCACCGCCAACGGTGATCCGGCCTGCTTGCGGCCGCAGCAGGCCGGCAATGCATTCCAGCACGCTCGATTTGCCCACGCCGGATGGGCCAACCAGCGCCGTGATCCCGGTAGGGCTGGTGAACCGGCAGGCAATCGTGCGCCCCCCGCGCTGCAGGGTGATGTCGATATCAAAGGACATGGCGGCCACGTCCCTGCATCGGGCCGTGCCCAGATGCACGTGTGAGCGCCTCCGACGCGACCAGCGCCGCCAGGGACAGCGCGACCGCCAGCGCCGCCAGCCGCCAGACCGCGCTGTCGCCACCCGGAAGCTGGAGCGCGGCGTAGATCGCGAGCGGCAGGGTGCGCGTCTCCTCCGGAATGTTCGACACGAACGTGATCGTCGCGCCGAACTCGCCGAGTGAGCGCGCGAAACCGAGAACTG
Source organism: Sphingomonadaceae bacterium (assembly GCA_947375105.1). Lineage (GTDB taxonomy): Bacteria > Pseudomonadota > Alphaproteobacteria > Sphingomonadales > Sphingomonadaceae > Novosphingobium. Next base: position 563 of record CANCET010000243.1, on the reverse strand, counting down.
CGCCTGCCAGAACACCGGGGGCGGCAAGGGGCAGCGTGATCGTCGCAAACGTGCGCCATGGCCCGGCACCAAGCGTGCGCGCGGCGGCCTCCAGCCGGGGATCGACAGCTTCGAGGCTGAGCCGGATCGCGCGGACCATCAGCGGCAGTGCCATGACGGCGGCAGCGATGGCCGCGCCAGTCCAGCGGAACAGGACGCTGATGCCGAACAGGGCGAGAAACCGCCCGCCCGGCCCTTCCGGCGCGAACGCGATCAGCAGCAGCCAGCCGATCACCACCGGCGGCAACACCAGCGGCAGGTGGACAAAGCCATCGAGCAGGATCTTGCCGGGAAAGCGGACCCGCGCGAGCACCCAGGCGAGGAGGAACGCCACCGGCAGCGCACCGGCGATCGCCGCAAGGCTGACCTGCAGCGAGAGCATGACGATGCCCCATTCGTCGGCAGTCAAACCCGGCACCGGCTATCGGGCGCCGAAGCCGTAGCGCACGAAGATCGCCTTCCCCTCAGCGGAAAGCAGATAACGGCGGAACCCTTCAGCATCTGGGTTGGTCGCTGCGGCGAGC
>CANCET010000242.1 GCA_947375105.1 Sphingomonadaceae bacterium | reverse complement strand
CTGCCGCGCGTGCGGCGGCAAAAGCGGTGCCGCGCGGCCGTGGACGGCGCTTCCTCGCCATCGGCCGGCTGGCGGCGCAGAAGAATTTCGGGCTGCTGCTGGACGCTTTCGCGCGGATGGCGGGGCCGGATGACCGATTGGCCATCATTGGCGAAGGCTCTGCGCGGCGCGCGCTGGAAGCGCAGATCGAGCGGCTGGGGCTTGGCGCGAAGGTGCGGATGCCGGGGCATGTCAGCCCGCTCGATGCCGAACTGGCCGCTGCCGATGCGCTGGTACTTTCTTCGGAATATGAAGGCGTTCCCGCCGTTGTTGCAGAAGCGCTTGCCGCTGGCCTGCCGGTTGTTTCCACGCGCTGCAGCGTGAGCATCGACGACATGCTGGGCGGCGGACGTTTCGGGCTGATCGTGCCGGTGGGGGATGCCGCCGCCCTGGCACAGGCCATGGTGGACATTGCCAAGTTGAAATTTGACGAAAGCGCTGCGCGCGATCAATCACGACGGTTCACCGTGGAGATAGCTTCGCATGGCTATCGCGCGCTGATGGAGGGCCTCGTCCGTGCTTAACCCCGACGGCGAGGCGGGCTCCTCGAAGGAAATCTCCCCCATGGTTCCACCCGACGCGTTGACCGAACCCCTGCCGGCGGAACTCGCCACCGTGCTGCCGACCGCGCTGCCTTCCACGGCGCCGATCGAGCGGAGCCTGCGCAAATGGAGCGGCTGGATCGGACCGGTGATTTCGCTCGCGATTCTGGGTGCGGTGCTGTGGCAGCTGCGCAAGATCGACTGGAGCCAGGTGTGGTCGATCGTGCCAACCAGCCCATGGATCTGGCTGGTGCTGGCAGCGAGCTATTTCGCGGGGCCAGTGGCGGACTGGGTGATTTTCCGCAAGCTGTGGGGCATTCCCCTCTCGGGCATCTTCCCGCTGCTCAAGAAGCTGATCGGCAACGAATTGCTGCTCGGCTATGTCGGTGAAGTCTATTTCTATGATTGGGCCCGCCGCCATGTGAAGATGGCGGGCTCGCCGTTTGGCGCGGTGAAGGACGTGGCGATCCTCTCGGCGCTGGCGGGCAATATCATGACCGTGCTGCTGCTGATCTTCACCTGGCCGATCATCAGCAAGCTGGGGCTGGACGGCGCGGGCACCACCGATGGCCACGTGCTCGCCACCTCGATCGGCGTGGTGCTCGTCACCAGCCTCATCATCATGTTCTTCCGCAACGGCCTGCTCAGCCTGCCAAAGGCCGATCTCGGTTTCGTGTTCGTGGTCCACACCTTGCGTATCGTTGCCAATACCGGCCTCTCCGCGCTGGCGTGGCACCTGATACTGCCCAGTGTGGGCATGGGCTCGTGGCTACTTTTTGCAACAGTTCGCCTGCTTCTGTCCCGCTTGCCGCTCATTCCCAATAAAGACATCGCGTTCGCCGGAATCTCCACACTTCTCGTCGGCAGCCAGGTTCAGACTAGCGACATGATTGCCATGATATCGCTCCTTATTGTGGCAACGCATGTGGTGTTGTTCATTGGCTTGATGCTGCTTGATCTGGTGCAGAAGGAGAAGAACGCTTGAAAAAGGTCATGTTCCTTGGCGGTGTACTTGCGCTGCTCACGGCAGCGGGACCGATCCCCTCCAGCCCCGATCTGGGCAAGGCCGAGGGCCAGTGCCGTCCGGGTGAGAGCGGGCCGGCGTTTCTCGTTGATCTCATGGGCATCAAGGACCGCGCGGGCCGGTTGAAGATCGAGGTCTATCCGGCCAACGACACTGATTTCCTGGCCGACGACAACGTGCTGGTGATGGCGGGCAAGACATTCCGCCGCGTGGAAGTGGGGGTGCCCGCCGAACCTGTCCCGCGCGTGTGCGTGCGCCTGCCCGGCCCCGGCACGTATGCCGTCACCGTGCTGCATGATCGCAATGCCGACCGGAAGTTCAGCCTGAGCCACGATGGCATCGGCTTCTCCGCCAATCCCAAGCTGGGCTGGTCGAAGCCGAGGGCCAGTACCGTTGCGGTCAATGCGGGTGGCGGGCTAACCACATTGCGCATCGTTATGAATTACCGTACCGGGCTGTTCTCGTTCGGGCCGCTTAAACGATCCTAGGTACCATGCCATGAAGCTCGTTGATGTCTGCGCCTTCTACGCGCCCAAGGGCGGCGGTGTCCGCACTTACGTTGACCGCAAGCTCAAGGCCGGCGCGGCGATGGGCCACGAGGTCGTGGTCATCGCGCCCGGTGAGGAAACCCGCGTGGAAGAGCGCGGCCCCAATGCGCGCATCGTCTGGCTCAAAAGCACGGTGTTCCCGCTCGATTTCAACTACCGCTATTTCAGCGATGTCCCCGCGCTCTACGATGCGCTGGACCGCGAAGCGCCGGATATGGTCGAGGCATCCTCGCCATGGCGCAGCGCGAGCCTGGTCGGCGATTGGCCGGGCACCGCACCGCGCGCGCTGATCATGCATGCCGATCCGCTTTCAGCCTATGCCTACCGCTGGTTCGATGGCGTGGCCCCGCGCCCGGTGATCGACAAGGCATTCGATCGCTATTGGCGGCACTTGCGCAAGCTCGACACGCAGTTCGACATGATCGTGAGCGCGAGCCAGGGCCTTTCTGACCGGCTGACCCATGGCGGGCTGGCGGGCGTCGTGACCAATCCGATGGGCGTTGATCCGGGCGTATTTTCGCCGGCGCACCGCGATTTGCGGATGCGCAAGGGGCTGCTCGAACTGTGCGAACTGCCCGAAGACGCCACGCTGCTGATCGGCGTGGGCCGGTTCGCGCCGGAAAAGCGCTGGCCGATGCTGGTCGATGCCGTAACCGCGGCAGGTACACGCCGGCCGGTCGGCCTCGTGCTGGCAGGGCAAGGCCGCGACCACAAGAACATCGAGCGGCGCATTGCCGGCAATCCGCATATCCGCATCCTTGCGCCAATCACGGACCGGCAGGAACTGGCCCGCGTGATGGCGAGCGCCGACGCGCTGGTGCATGGCTGCGAGGCGGAAACCTTCTGCATGGTCGCGGCGGAAGCCTGCGCGAGCGGCCTGCCGCTGATCGCACCCGATGAAGGCGGCGCAGCGGATCAGGCGCGCGCGTCCAATGGCTGGATCTACGAATCCGCCAATGCCGCCGCGGCTGCTGAAACCATCGTGGAATACTGCATCGCGCGCGAATCCGGCCTTGATGGCCCGCGTGCCGACATCCCGCCGCCGCGCGTGATGGACGACCACTTCGCCGAGCTGTTTGCCAGCTACGAGCGGCTGGTGCGCGACAGCCGCAGCAAACCGGGCCCGCGCCGCGCGGCCTGAGCCCCGTTCTGCCGATCAGCCACCGGGCTGAAGCACGGCGGAATCGAAAATCACGTGTTCCTCAATGGCCATGCCGCCAGCCAGTCGCATGCGGTCAACGCCGGGCCATGTGCGCGTTTCTCCGTCGATCCGTGCCGAGGCCTGCCAATAGATGTAGAGGAGCTCCCCTGCCCCGGCGCAATCGACCGGGGTGACGCGGAATTCCTCCATCGAGGCGAGGATCCCGCCCATCACCTCGATGTATTCGGTGCCGGAAAAGCTGCCGACCCCGCTGAAATGGATCGTGGCTTCCGGTGCGATCACTTCGGCCACCCGTGCGCCGGTGGGAGCGGACCAGAACGACTGGAACCGGGCATAAAAATCGGCATGTTCCGCGCTCAGCGTGGCTTGGCTTCCCTGTTCCATCGCGTCCCTCCTGCAATTCCCGGCGAAATCGCGCGCCGGCCATGAATTTATGTGCAGAGCGCACATATCGGTCAAGTTGATATTCGTGCGGCGTGCACATATCTTTCTGCAGATGAACGACCGCACCGCCAATCTGCTCGGCACCGTGAGCCTGGCCGTGGCCGACCGCATCGCTACCGCCGCGCAGGCTGTGCTGAAACACGCCGGCGAAACGCCAGCGGCCGTGGTGGTGATCGGCTACGGTCTTGGCCCTTCAAATGAGCAGCTGCGCCGCATTCTTGGCCTTTCCCACCCCGGCTCGGTGCGGCTGGTGGACCGCCTCGTCGCGGATGGGCTGGTCGAGCGGCAACAGGGGCAGGACCGGCGCGCGATTGCGTTATTCCTGACAGCGGAGGGCCAAAAGCTGCGCGACGCGCTGCTCAAGGAGCGGCTGGCGGCGATCCGGCCGGTGCTGGATCCGCTGAGCACGGCGGAGCAGGACGCATTGGGCGCGCTGCTGCACAAACTTCTCGCCGGGCTGCCGAAAAGTGACCTCGACCGCTGCACCTTGTGCAGACTCTGCGACGACAGCATCTGCACCGATTGTCCGATCCCGGCCGATTTCCGAGGTGCGCAGCGCGTGGCATGAGCGGACCATCACACTTTTCCATTTCCTCGAACAAATAGGATAATATTATCCGGATATTCCGGATGATTGGTCAGGCCTATCACCCTTGCAACACGACCGGACGCCCCTCGCCCGGCATCAGATGCAAAGGATCATGCCATGACCACCACGACTGCAAACGCCGCTGCCGCGACTGCTTCCGTCCCCGCCTCCGCACACCTGCTCGCCGCCACC
>CANCET010000241.1 GCA_947375105.1 Sphingomonadaceae bacterium | reverse complement strand
CCGATCCTCGCCCGCAGTGGACGCTGTTTCGGACCCGATGCTGGCCGCCAGCTGGCCGAGATCGATATGTTCGCGCGGCAAGTCGTGCTTTTCGGCCTCGATGCGCGAAAGCGACATGAGGTCCTCTACCAGGCTTTGCAGCCGCCGCGATTCGCGCAGCACGGTGGCGTGGAAACGAGCGGCCGTGGCGGGATCGATCTTCGCGTCCGGATCGGCCAGCGTTTCGATGTAGCCAATGATCGAGGCCAGCGGCGTGCGCAATTCGTGGCTGGCATTGGCGACGAAATCGGTGTGCGAGCGGCTGACGTCGGCTTCGGCGGTGCGGTTGACCATTTCGATCAGCGAGAAGCGCTGGTCGATGCTGACCCGGCGGACCTGCCAGATGCTGCGGGCGCCGGTGAGGCCGCGGACCATCGCGCTGCCTTGCGGCTTGTCGAGCAGGGTGATCGCCTCGGGGTGGCGCAAGGCGACGCGGGCGTCCTGCCCGACGATATGCGGACCGAGCGCCTCGCGCGCGGCGGCATTGGCGGTGACGATGCGCTGGTGGTCCAGCATCAGGACCGGCACGGTGAAGGGCTCGACCAGCTCGACCATGGCCTGGCGCGAAACCGAGCCCTCGCTTGGCGTGCGCACTTCGATGATCGGTTCTGGCCGCGAGAGCCACAGCGTGCCCATCCAGAGGATCAGCACAGCGACGGTCAGGCCTATGCTAGCGCCGGACACGAGCATCGCGACCGCCGTGGCAACGGCGACCGACATGCTCGACCAGGGAAGGGAGGATGACTCCATGGACTTGCTTGATACCACCGGCGTTACCGACGCGTGACAGGCTTGGCCCACACGGCGGTCTTGACCGAAAGAATTTTCCGGACGCGGCGCATTAGGCGAGGCAGCGGGGGTGCGGCAAGCCGCGCTGTGAGGGCCGCGCATCGGCACTGCAACATGGTGGTCAAAAAATCGTCATATGTTTACAGGCCTGTCACAAGACTCTGGAGTCATGCTTCCGTGATGACTTCACGCGCCTGCAGCGAAATAGGATTTTGCGGCGGTCGCCAGCAGGATGATCGCCAGCATCGAGGCCAGTACCGAAATAAGCGCCCAGGGCACCGCGCTGATCCGATCAAGATCGCGGCGACGGCGCTCGCGCCGTTCGTGCACGCCCGCGAACAGGGCCACGGCCATCGCCGCCGCACCGGCGGCTGCGAACTGGAGGGCAGGGCTGATCGAATCGAAGTCCATCGCGTTCCGGACGGGAGGATGCATCCACATCACCTGCGGCCTGATATCCACAGGCCCGGCGGAAAGCGGGATGCAAGGCTGGTGACCCCTACGGGAATCGAACCCGTGTTTCAGCCGTGAGAGGGCCGCGTCCTGACCGCTAGACGAAGGGGCCTTGCCGTTGACCGGTTCGGCGGTCCCGCCCCGGTCGTTCATTCACCACCTGGCCCGAAAGCTGGTGACCCCTACGGGAATCGAACCCGTGTTTCAGCCGTGAAAGGGCCGCGTCCTAACCGCTAGACGAAGGGGCCAATGGCGGGAGCCACTTGGCAGGCCCGCGCGTCTAGGGCGGGAGAAAGGATTGGTCAACCCCCTCGCGCAGCCGGATTGTGGGCATGGCCAAAGGGGAAGGTTCAGTCCGCGAAGGCAGCGTCTTCCACATGGAGTTCTGCGGCGGGACGGCTGCCCCAATCATCGATCTTCGCGCGGCCGGCCAGCCACAGCGCACGCCCGCGCGAACCGTGGAGGAGGGCCTGCCCCATCTCGGTCTCTGCCGCGCGAAAGGCCATGGCCTTGAACGAGCGGCCATCGGGCCCGCCTGCAATCATGCGCACGTGATCGGTGCCGACGAGATCACACTTTATAAGGCGCACCGGCCCGACCGCGACGCGCGGGCCGGGCCAGCCCATGCCGAAGGGGCCGGCCGCTTCGAGCCGCTCGACCAGATCGGGCGTGAGCCCGCCGGGCGCGAGGCTGAGATCGAGCAGCAAGGTCTGGCTTTGCCGCGCAAGGCCGACATCGCGGGCGAGGCGCTCGTCGAGCCAGTCTGCGAGGCGCTCGGTACCGCCGGGCGCGATGGTGAGGCCGCAGGCCATGGCGTGTCCGCCGCCCGCAATCAGCAGGCCGGCGGCGCGCGCGGCAATGATCGCTGCGCCAAGATCGACGCCGGGGATCGAGCGGCCCGAGCCCTTGCCATTGCCTTCGGCGTCACCGTCTTCGGCAATGACCAGCGCAGGCCTGCCGGTCTTTTCCTTGATGCGGCCCGCAACGATGCCGATCACGCCGGGATGCCAGCCGCGCCCATGGACAACGACCACGCTGCGGTTGTGCTGGGCATCGACTTGCGCCTCGGCGGCTTCCTGCACCGCCTGCTCGATCGCGCGGCGTTCGTCGTTGAGTTCGGAAAGGCGCGCGGCGATGCTGCGGGCTTCATCGGTGTCGGATGTGGTGAGCAGGCGTACGCCGAGCCCCGAATCGCCGATACGGCCCGCCGCGTTGATCCGCGGGCCGAGCGCGAAGCCGAGATCGCTGCAAGTGGGCGCGCGCGTGAGGCGGCTGGCGTCGATGAGCGCGGCGAGGCCGATATTGGCGCGGCGCGCCATGATCTTGAGGCCCTGCGCCACGAACGCGCGGTTCACGCCGCGGATCTGCGCGACATCGGCCACGGTGCCGAGCGCGACGAGATCGAGCAGGCCGATCAGTTCGGGCCCGTCACGCGGGCCGAGAACGCCCCGGCTGCGCAATTCGCGCAAGGTGGCCACCGCCAGCAGGAACGCGACGCCGACGGCGGCCATGTGGCCATGGCCCGCCGCTTCGTCGCTTTCGTCGAGCCGGTTGGGATTGACGAGTGCGGCGGCGAGGGGAAGCTCAGCCGCGCACTTGTGGTGATCGACCACGATCACGTCGACCCCTTCGGCGCGTGCGGCCGCGAGCGCTTCATAGGCCATCGCGCCGCAATCGACCGTGACGATGAGCTGTGCGCCCTCGCGCGCCAGCTTGACCAGGCCTTCGGCGGAGGGGCCGTAGCCTTCGAGCAGGCGGTCGGGGATATAGGGCCGCGCGGTGACGCCGAGGCCGGCGAGAAAGCGGATCAGCAGCGCCGCACTGGTCGCGCCGTCAACGTCGTAGTCGCCATAGACGGCGATCGCCTCGCCCTTGGTGATGGCGTCGGCAATCCGGCGTGCGGCGTTGTCCATGTCGTTGAAGATCGAAGGATCGGGCAGGAAATCGCGCAAGGTGGGGCGGCGGTGGCGCTCCAGATCGTGGCGCTCCACGCCGCGCGCCATGAGCAGTTGATCGACCAGATCGTCGAGCTGGCCAACCGCCCCGCCGGCCGAGAGGTCCATGTTGCCGCCGCGCCAGCGCCAGGCGAGGCCCGAAAGCGAGTGGGTGATGGCGGTGACGGGGATCATGCACGCCGGGCTAGACGATCCCGGCGCGCCGGGGAAGGGCGGGCCGGATGCTGCCCACATTCCTCCGTCATCTGTGCGCCGGCAACTGTGCGCTATGTCATCACAACTGCGCAGCGAGATTGACATGATGGCCTCCGATATGGTCGCATCGGAAACAAGCAGGAAACGGTCGCGCCAAAAATACCAAGCCGAAGACAACGCCGAAGACAATGAGGCCACGTCCCGGCCTTTGAGAGGGGTTTGAGCTGATGACCATAAACACCGTGCGCTTGATGGCGCTGGCCGGCACCGCGACCTTAGTGGTCACCGGATTCTCGATTGCCCAGACGGCCGCACCCATTGCCCGCTACGAGATGCGCGCGGGCACGACGTCGGGCCTGTTAGGCGGCATGTCGGGCATGAAGGGCGGCGGGATGGGCGCGGCCATGAGCATGGCGTTCGGCGGGGGCAACCGCAATGCGCCCCAGCACGAGCTGTGGCTGGAACTCGGTTCGAGCCGGGCACCGGCGGGCGGCCCGCCCAAGGCGGATCACTTCCTGCCCGCAGGCGCGAAGATGGGGCTTTCGGTGCCGCTCAAGACACCCGTGAAGGAGCCCGGCGGCCCCGCCGAAACGCCCGAGAAGAGGGATTTCAAGCGGCCGAAGGGACGCATTCTGATCTTCTGGGGCTGCGGCGAGCATGCGCCGGCCGGGCAGCCGGTGATCATCGACTTTGCCAAGATCGCCGCCGGGCAGATGCCGCCGGGCCTGTGGTCCAGCAGCGTGCCGATGGAGCGCCGCGTCTCCTATACCAGCAGCAAGACCTATGGTTCGTGGCCGAACAACGAGGGCCAGCCGGTCAAGACCGACAGCTCGCTGCTCGGTGCGCACAAGGTGGCGGGCAATTATTCGCCCGAGATGAACTTCACGCTCACGCACGATTTCATGGGCGGGCTCAGGACCTCGACCTATCCGCAGCCCAGCGGGGCGACCTTGCTGCGCTGGAATCCGCTGGCCGATGCGACCGGCTATCATGCCTCGCTGATCGGCGGGAACAAGAGCAAGGACGGCGAGATGAGCGACATGGTGTGGTGGGCATCGAGCAACACCCGCGAGTTCGGAGGGGGCCTGACCGACTGGCTTTCGCCCGCGACGGTGGCAAAGCTGGTCGCCAGCAAGACTGTGCTCGCCCCGGCCACCACCACCTGCATGGT
>CANCET010000240.1 GCA_947375105.1 Sphingomonadaceae bacterium | reverse complement strand
TGCTCAGGCCGACAACCGCGGTTGCCAGCACGGTCGTAGCGCGGGTCAGGAAATCGGCAGCGCCGCGCGCCGACATGAAGCCCGCCGGACTGCCGCCCACGCCGAGGCCGCCACCTTCCGACTTCTGGATAAGGATCACGCCGACCAGTGCGGCAGCAACCAGCGCCTGAACGACCGTAAGAAAAATGAAGAGAGACATCGGGATCTGCCTGAAAAGAATGCTGCGCATCTAGGGCGCACGGCGGCGCTGCGCAAGGGCGCAAAGGCCGCGCCCCGGAAGGCTCAGCCCTCCGGCTGCGATGCCGCCGCCACGATCGGGAGGAACGCATCGGCCGTCAGACTCGCGCCGCCGACCAGCGCACCGCCCACGCCCTCTGCGCCGAGCAGCCCCGCCGCGTTCTCGCCATTGACCGAACCGCCGTAAAGAATGCGGATCTTGTCCGCGTCCTCGCCGTAGATCGCCGCCAGCTTTTCGCGGACTGCGGCATGCATGGCGATCACATCCTCCACAGCCGCCACGCGGCCCGTGCCAATGGCCCACACCGGCTCATAGGCCAGCGCCAGCCGCCCTGCGGCAACCGCTGCGCCTTCGCCGGCCGGGACCGATCCCTCGACCTGGCGCGCTACGACCGCCTCGGCCTTTCCGGCATCGCGCTCTTCCAGCGTTTCGCCCACGCAGACGATCACGCCAAGGCCTGCCGCCAGCGCCGCTTCGGCCTTGGCGCGCACCAGCGCATCGCCTTCGCCGTGATCGCGGCGGCGTTCGCTGTGACCGAGAATCACGAAGTCCGCGCCAATATCGGCCAGCATCGCCGCCGAAACGTCACCGGTGTGCGCGCCCTTGGCGGCGGTGTGGCAATCCTGCCCGCCCACGCCAATCGCGCTCACCGCATCGCGCAGCGCCCCGATGAACGGGTATGGCGGCGCAAGCGCGATCTCCACATCGGGATAGCGCTGTGCGGCGCGGTCGATCGCGCGCGCCTCGGCGAGCATGGCGCGGCTGCCGTTCATCTTCCAGTTACCCACAATGTAAGGACGCTGGCTCATGGGATCTGGCACACTTGCACGGAATGATTCCTTCTCATGCCTCGGCCGCTATCAAACCGGAGGCGGGATTGCAAAGCGCGCAGCGCGTAAAGCCGGTGGCTAACTTCCGGTTCGGCGGTTAACTTCCGGAAGTGTGCATCCTATCGCGAAGTGCAAAGCATTGCGGGAAAGCGGATTGCCCCCTAATGCGCCACTCGGATACCCTCCGCCCCATTCACTGATAGCGACAGGCCCCGATGCTCGGCTTTATCCGTTCCCTGACCAAGTCCCGTATCGGCGTTGCTTTTGCGCTGGTGTTTCTCGGGCTCATCGCGCTCTCGTTCGCGGGGGCGGACGTGACCGGCGCCAAATTCGGCGGATCGGGCAATGCCGACCGCGCTGTGACCGTGGGTTCTGCCCACATCGGCACCGTCGATGTGCAGAAAGCCATGACCAACGCGCTCGAAAACGCGCGCGAGCAGAGCCCGACAGTCACGATGAAGGACTTCATCGCGCAAGGCGGCATGGAACAAGTGGTCGATAGCCTCGTCGACCGTGCCGCGCTCATGGAATGGGCACGGCAGAGCGCTGTCGGCATGGGCGTGAGCAATCGCCTGATCGATAGCGAAATCGCCAAGATGCCCGCGTTCCAGGGGGCTGATGGCAAGTTCAGCCAGTCCGCCTACAAGGCCCTGCTTGGTCAGAAGGGCATTTCCGATGCCTTGCTGCGCGATGATATCGCCAAGGGCCTGATGGCCCGCGAAGTCCTCATCCCGGCCGGGGTCGGCGCAGCGATGCCCCAGGATCTTGCGCTGCGGTATGTCGCGGTGCTCAAGGAAACCCGCGAAGGCGCGATCCAGCTGATCCCGTCGTCCGCATTCGCCCCCAAGACGCCGCCCGCCGATGCCGACGTCGCCGCGTTCTACAAGGCCAATGCCGCGCGCTACCAGCGCCCCGAACGCCGCACGATCCGCTACGCGATTTTCGACGAGGCTTCGATCAAGAACCTCCCCGCGCCGAGCGAGGCGGACATTGCGGCACGCTACAAGCTGAATTCCGCCGCTTACGCGCCCACGGAAACGCGCGCCTTCACCCAGGTCATTGTACCCACCGAAGCTGCCGCCAAGGCACTCGCGGCCGAAATTGCCGGCGGCAAGTCGATCGAGTCCGCCGCCACGGCCAAGGGCCTTTCCGCCAGCAAGATTGCGGGCACGACCCGCACCAAGCTCGAAGGCGAAGCATCACCGGCCGTCGCCGCTGCGGTGTTTGCCGCCGCGCGCGGCCAGATCGCCCAGCCCGCCAAAGGCGCGCTCGGCTGGCACGTCATCCGGCTCGACAGCGTGGTCCAGAACCCAGGCAAGACGCTCGATCAGGCGCGCGGCGAAATCGTTGCGACGATCTCGGCCGAAAAGCGGAAAGCCGCGCTCGCCGATCTGTCGGCGAAGTTCGATGAAGCGTTCGGCAGCGGCACCGGCCTTGCCGACGTCGCGAAGAGCGCCGGCCTCACTCTGATCTCCACCGATCCGCTGCAAGCTGACGGCACCGTTCCCGGCCGGCCGGACATAAAGCCCAACGCCGACGTCACGCCGCTGATCCAGACCGCGTTTGGCATGGAGCGCGAGGGCGAACCGCAAGTCGCCGAGCTCAAGGCCGGCGAGCGCTACGTGATCTTCGATGTCGGTCAGATCACCCCCGCAACGCCGCCGCCGCTCGCCGAAGTACGCGAAAAGGTCGTCGCCGATTACAACACCACGCGCGGTTACGGCGCGGCTAAGGCTGCCACCGACAAGCTTATGGCGGCGCTTGCACGGAAAGTGCCGCTCGCCGATGCGATCAAGGCGCTGGGCATCGCCGTGCCGGCGGCGCAGGCGGTCAACCTGCCGCGCCAGCAGCTCAATGCGATGCAGCCCAAGGTTCCCGCCACCCTCCAGCTGATGTTCGAGATGGCACAAGGCACCGCCAAGAAGCTTGAAATTCCGGGCAAGGGCGGTTTCCTCGTGGTGACGCTGAGCAAGATCATCCCGGGCGAGGTCAAGGCAGACGATCCGGTCATTGCCCGCGCCCGCGTCGAGCTCGGCCAGCTCACCGGACGCGAGTACGTTGATCAGCTGCGCGCCGCCGTGCGCGAGGCTGTTGGCGTGAAGCGCAACGATACCGCCATCACGGCGCTGCGCACGCAGCTCCTCGGCGGGCAGTAAGCCGCGATGGCAGCGGCCGCCGATACGCTTGGCGCCAGCCTTGCGGGCCTGCTCCCCGATGGCGGCGCCGCCGCGCGCACCGCACTGGGCGCGGGCCGCCCGGCGCTCGTCTGGCGCAAGCTGATCGCCGATACCGAAACGCCGGTCGGCGCCGCGCTCAAGCTGATGGAGCCCGGCCGGGGCGATTTCCTGCTCGAATCCGTCGAAGGCGGCGAAGTGCGCGGGCGCTACAGCCTGCTCGGGCTCGATCCCGATCTCGTGTTCCGTGCCGAAGGCCGCGAGGCGGTCATCAACCGCGCCTGGCAGACCGACCGAAGTGCCTTCGCGCCCGCCACCGAACCGAGCCTCGCCGCGCTGCGCAGCCTTGTCGGCGAATGCCGGATCGACGTGCCCGAAGGCCTGCCCAAGTCGCTCGCCTGCCTCGTCGGCTATTTCGGCTACGAAACCATCGGCCTTGTCGAGGACCTGCCCCGCGCCCCCGCCAGCGCGCTCGAACTGCCGGATATGCTGTTCGTGCGCCCAAGCGTCGTGCTGGTGTTCGACCGCCTGTCCGACGAACTGATCGCCGTCGCGCCCGTCTGGCCGACCGGAACCGCGCCCGAGCGCCTCGTCGCCGCCGCGGCAGACCGCATCGACGCCGCGCTCGCGCGCCTTGCCGATCCGGTCCCCGCCGATCCGCGTCTCGATGCCGCCATGCCGGCAGAGCGCAACCCGGTCATGTGCCCGGCGGACTACGCCCGCATGGTCACCCGCGCGAAGGACTACATCGAGGCGGGCGACATCTTCCAGGTCGTCCTCGCCCAGCGCTTCACCGTGCCCTTCCCGCTGCCGCCCGCCGCGCTCTATCGCGCGCTTCGCCGCATCAACCCTTCGCCGTTTCTCTATTTCCTCGATCTCCCCGGCTTCGCGCTGATCGGCTCCAGCCCCGAGATCCTCGTGCGCATCCGCGATGGCGAAGTGACCATCCGGCCCATCGCCGGAACCCGTCCGCGCGGGAAAACCGAAGCCGAAGACCGCGACAACGCCGCCAGCCTCCTCGCTGATCCCAAGGAACGCGCCGAGCATCTCATGCTGCTCGATCTTGGCCGCAACGACGTCGGCCGCGTCGCCGCAGCGGGCACAGTCAAAGTCACTGAAAGCTACACGATCGAGCGCTACAGCCACGTCATGCACATCGTGTCGAACGTGGTCGGCCAGCTCGACACCGCCCGCGCTGATTCGGTCGATGCGGTCTTTGCCGGCTTCCCCGCCGGCACTGTCAGCGGCGCGCCCAAGGTGCGTGCGTGCGAGATCATCGCCGAGCTGGAGCCCGAAACGCGCGGGGCTTATGCCGGCGGCGTCGGCTATTTCGCCCCCGATGGCTCGGTCGATTCGTGCATCGTGCTGCGC
>CANCET010000239.1 GCA_947375105.1 Sphingomonadaceae bacterium | reverse complement strand
TGTGTCGGAAGCGGCGGTCGAGATATCTTCGCTGGCAGACGTCGCCGTCTCGGCGGCATTCTGCTGGGTCTTTTCCGAACAGGCGGAGAGCGCGAGGGCGGCGGCAAGGACCGCAAGAGAAACTGTACGCATGAGGGGGGAGACCTTTCTGGCGTGGACTTTCGTCCGGAGCGCGCGGTTCCCCCCCACAAACGCAAACGGCGCGGCGTCCACTTGGGACACCGCGCCGTTGTGGGCGTGATCGATCACGCAATCAAGCGAAGTTGGCACCCACCATGCAGTAGATCATGGGGATCGACAGCAGCAGGTTGGTGCGGCTGGCATAGAGCGCACGGGGAGCCACAGCGGCCTTCTCTTCGGCGGTCGCTTCAACGATGCCGAGGATCTTCTTCTGTGCCGGCCAGATGATGAACCACACGTTGAACGCCATGATCAGGCCGAGCCACATGCCGATGCCGATCAGGCCGCCCTTGCCAGCGCCCTGGAAGGTCAGCGCCTCATGGCCATAACCGCCGATGGCAGCAGCAACGAGGCCAGTGACGACCGTCAGCAGCGCGCCGTAGCGGAAGAAGAAGAACACCTTCGGCGCGATGTGTCCGGTGATCGCGCCCTTCTGCTCGGCAGGGATCTTGGGCATGGTCGGCACCTGCACGAAGTTCAGGTAGTAGAGCAGGCCGATCCACACGATGCCGAAGAAGACGTGCAGCCAGAGCGTGGCCGAGTAGCTGGTGACCGGCACCGAGCTGTGATAGCCGAGCATCAGCATCACAGCAGCGGCAACGCCGACGCTGAGCACGAGATGCAGATTTCCAAAGAATTTTGCCATTTTTGTTTCCCCCGAAGAGATGGTTTTTTGATGGCTTTCCGGCCACCCAGCCGGTCCGTTGAGGTTCATATGCGGGTTTTGGCCCGTTTGTCATCGTATTTTGGTGCCATGCATTAACCAGCCGGCGGGTTCTGCTCCACTTCCGCTTCGGCTTCTTCGCCGAGCCCGTGCCGCAGCAGCATGGGGATTTGCGTGAAGGTGAACAGGAACGAGAGCGCGGTGACGCCCCACAGCTTGGCCTGCAGCCAAGCATCGAATGAGAGTGTGTGGCGCAGCACTTCGTTGAGCCCGGCCAGAAACAGGAAGAACCAGCCCCAGTTGCGCGAAAGCTTGAGCCAGCCCTCATCCGAAAGTCCGTCGAACGCGCTTTGCAGCAGGGTGCGCAGCATGGCCTTGCCGCGAAACAGCCCGCCAAGCAGCACTGCGGTAAACAGCAGGTAGATCGCGGTCGGCTTGATCTGGATCCACACCGGATCGCCAAGGAACACCGTGAGCGATCCGAAGCCCATGATGAGGATCGTCGATAGCCACAGCATCGGCGAGATATGCCCCAGCCGCCACTTGGAGATGACCAGCGCCGCCACCGTCGCCACCATGAACACCACGGTCGATTTGGTCACCGCGACCACTGCGCCCAGGCTCTGGTCGCCGATATCCTTCGGGCTGAACCAGCGGTAGGCAAGGAAGAACACCAGCAGCGGCCCGTAATCGACCGCGAGGTTGATCCACGAGGACTTGGGCTTTGCTGCCGGTTCGTTCATCGCACCACTCCCGCGATAACCCGCGCCACCAGATCGGGATCGAACGGCCGCAGGTCGTCGATCTTTTCGCCCACGCCGATGGCATGGATCGGCAGGCCATATTGTTCCGCCGCCGCCACGAGCACGCCGCCGCGCGCGGTGCCATCCAGCTTGGTCATGATCAGGCCCGAAACGCCCGCCACTTCGCGGAAGATCTCGATCTGCTGCAACGCGTTCTGTCCGTTCGTTGCATCGAGCACGAGCACCACGTCATGCGGCGCTTCCGGATTGAGCCGGCCCAGCACGCGGCGCACCTTGGCCAGTTCGTCCATCAGCTCGCGCTTGTTATGTAGCCGGCCGGCCGTATCGACGATGAGCACGTCGATGCCCTTGTCGGTTGCCGCCTTCACCGCGTCGAACACGATCGAGGCCGGATCGCCGCCTTCCGCGCCCGAGACGATCTCGATGCCGAGCCGGTCCGCCCACACGCGCAGCTGGCCGATGGCCGCTGCGCGGAACGTGTCGCCCGCGGCCAGCATCACCGAATAGTCCTGCTCCTGAAACAAGTGCGCCAGCTTGGCGATGGTCGTCGTCTTGCCCGAACCGTTGACGCCGATAACGAGGATCACCTGCGGGCGCGGAAAGGCGACGATCTCCAGCGGCTTTGCCACCGGGCGCAGGATCGCGGCGATTTCCTCGGCCACCGCTTCGGCCAGCGCGGCCTCGTCCACGCCCTTTTCAAAGCGCGCGCCCGCCAGCTTCTCGCGGATGCGGGCCGCGGCGCGCGGGCCAAGGTCGGACAGGATCAGCGCATCTTCCAGATCATCGAGCTGCGCATCGGTCAGGCGGTTGCCACCGGCCAATCCCGCGAGGTTCTCGGTCAGGCGTTCGGACGTCTTGCGCAGGCCGCCGAGCAGCCGGCCAGTCCAACTTTCGTCGGCGCCCCCGCCGCCAGCCTCGTTCGGGGTTGCGCTTGTCTCGGCAGTCATTCCAGCAGGCCTTCGCGAATACGGGTCGGGGTGAGCAAGACGATCTGCCCCGGCGCGGTGCCCTCGGGCAACCGGTAGGGCGCGAAATCGGGGGAATGGCCGGTTCCGTCGCGCTCGGCAAGCACTTCGCGCGTGGTGCCCACCAGTCCCTCCAGCCAGCGCGCGCGGGTTGCACTGACGGCTGCACGCACTTCGGCAGCCCGTTCGCGCACCACCGGTGGCGGCACTTGCGGCATCCGCGCGGCGGGCGTGCCGGGGCGCGGGGAATAGGGGAACACGTGGCCGTGCACCACGCCGCAGTCCTCGACGATGGCGACATTGGCCGCATGCATCGCCGCATCCTCGGTCGGGAACCCGGCAATCAGATCCGCGCCGATGGCGATTTCGGGCCGGGCGGTCCGCAGCCGCTCGCTCAGCGCCACGGCTTCCGCCCGGGTATGCCGCCGCTTCATGCGTTTCAGGGTCAGGTCATGGCCCGCCTGCAGCGAGAGATGGACATGCGGCATGACCCGCGCCTCGCCGGTGATCAGCTCGAACAGCAGACCGTCGATCTCTACTCCGTCGAGCGAGGAAAGGCGCAGGCGGGGAAGGGCGGGGAAAGCCCGCAGGATCGCCGCGACGAGATCGCCCAGCTTCGGCGCGTCCGGCAGGTCCGCGCCCCACCCGGTCACGTCCACCCCGGTCAGCACCACTTCGCGCGTGCCACTGGCAAGGTGCCGTTCCACCGCGCGCAGCACTTCGGCGATCGGCTGCGACAGGCTTTTGCCGCGCCCGGCCGGGATGATGCAGAATGTGCAGGCATGATCGCACCCCGTTTGCACCGGCACGAATGCGCGGGTGTGCCGCGCCGCAGATGCGGGCCGGGTGGGGGGTGGCAGGGCGGCACGCTCGGGCATTGCCAGCCAGGCGGCGGGATCGAGCTTCGCCGCATTCGCGACCACGACGTCCACTTCCGCCATGGCGGTGAAGTCGTCCGGCGAAATGGTCGCGGCGCACCCGGTCACCAATAGGCGCGCATCGGGATGGGCCGCGCGCAGCCGCCGCACCGCCCGGCGCGATTGCCGCACCGCTTCAGCCGTCACCGCGCAGGAATTGACCACCACCGTGCGCCGCTCCGCGCCCGCGATCAGGCCCCGGATCGTCTCGCTTTCCGCCAGATTGAGCCGGCAGCCCAGCGTCACCACCGTCTCGCTCACAGCGGGTAGTCGTCCTCGTTGAACGTCCCCGAAAAGCTGAATGCCGCCGGCCCGGTCATCAGGATCGTGCCGCCCGCTTCCCACGCAATCTCCAGTTGTCCGCCCGGCAGGTCGACGCGCACCGGCCCGGTCACCAGCCGCCGCCGCATCGCCAGCACCGCCGCGGCGCAGGCTCCGGTGCCGCACGCACGGGTCAGGCCCACGCCGCGCTCCCACACGCGCAGCTTCAAATGGCCCGGCCCCACCACGGCCGCGACGCCGACGTTCACTTTGGCCGGGAAAAGCGGATCGGTCTCGATCACCGGGCCGAGCCGGGCGAGGTCCACGGCGTCCACATCAGGCACGAAGAACACCACATGCGGATTGCCGACATTGACCGCAGCCGGGCTGTCCAGCTCTTCCCAGCCCACCGGCATGTTCAGCGTATCCATAGCGAAGCTGAGCGGAATCTCGTCCCACCCGAACCGCGCCGAGCCCATGTCGACGCTCGCGCCGCCTGCGGTGGCGGTAGAGCCGATAATGCCGCCCAGCGTCTCGATCCGCTGCGCTCCGCCCAGCAGCAGGCCCACCGCGCGCGAGGCATTGCCGCAGGCCTCCACTTCGCTGCCGTCCGCATTGAAGATGCGCATCCGCACATCGGCGCGGGCGGACGGTTCGATCACGATGAGTTGGTCGCAGCCGATTCCGGTGCGCCGATCAGCCAACGCCGCCGCGCGCGCAGCCGACATCGCGACCGGCGCCTCTCGTGCGTCGATCACGATGAAATCGTTGCCGAGGCCATGCATCTTGCGGAAAGCGACAAGCATCGCGCTCGTCTAGGAGCCTGCGCCGCCCTCCGCAATGGTTTCGGGAGGAGGGGGTT
>CANCET010000238.1 GCA_947375105.1 Sphingomonadaceae bacterium | reverse complement strand
ACGTAGCTCGTCAGCACCCAGCTGATCGTTTCCTGCGTGGCCGAAAGCGAGGCTTCCATATGTGGCAGCGCCACATTGGCGATGGTGGTATCGAGCACCTGCATGACCATTGCCGCCATCACCGCAGTGAACAGCAGCGGGCGATGGTTCACCAGCATGGCCGGCTGTTGATCACTTTTCGCCGACATGCACCGTCACGTTCGCGCTGAGGCCGGCGATCAGCGGGCGGTCGCCGCTTGGCGAATCGATGGCGATGCGCACGGGCACGCGCTGCGTCACTTTCACCCAGTTGCCGGTCGCATTCTGTGCGGGAAGGACCGAGAATTCCGAGCCGGTACCCGCACCGATGCTGTCGACATGGCCCTTGAGCTTGAGGCCGGGGTAGGCATCGAGCTTGACCTCGGCCGGCTGGCCGGGGCGCATGCGGGCAAGATCGGTTTCCTTGAAGTTCGCCTCCACCCGCGCGCCGCCTTCGCGCACGATGGAAAGCATCGGCACGCCGGTGAAAGCCATCTGCCCGATCTGCAGGCGAGAAACCTGCGTCACCCGGCCCGCGACCGGCGCACGGATCACGGTTCGCGAAAGTTCGACCGAGGCCTTGGCGCGCGTGGCCTGCGCGGCGGCAACTTGCGGATTGAGCCCGGGCACTTGCGCGCCCGTGGCGAGCTGCGCGCGGGCCTTCTCCACCTCGGCGGCGACCGAGGCGAGCCGGTCACGCGCGGAAGCGACAGCGTGCTGCGCCTCGTCCATGCGGGCGCGGGTGTTGAAGCCGCGGTCGAGCAGCGCCTTTTCGCGCGCATATTGCGCTTCCGCGAGGGCGAGATCGTCGCGCGCTCCGGCGATGTTGGCGGCATTGGCCCCGACATCGGCCGATAGCGCGGTAACGTTCGCCTGCGCGCTGGCAATCTGCGCGTCGGCCTGGCGGATCGCCACTTCATAGCTGGTCGGGTCGATGCGGAAGAGCACGTCGCCTGCCTTGACCTGCTGGTTCTCGTGCACGTTCACCGCCACGACGAGGCCATTCACCTCGCCCGCGATCGAGACGATGTCCTGCTTCACATAGGCGTTGTCGGTCGAAACCTCGCCCGGGCGGCCGAACCACCAGAACAGCGTGCCGCCAACGATCAGCGCGGGGATCAGCAACAAGGCGACCAGCCGCAGCCGCTTGGCGCGCGTCGCCTTGCGGCGTTCATGGGCGGACAGCTCTGCGGCCCCGGCAGGCTTGAAGGGATCGGCCTCAGCCATGGGCGAGCGCTCCTTCCGCAAGGACCTTTTCAGGCGGTGTTTCCTCAAGCAGGTTGGCGCGGACGCGTTCCAGCAGCGTGAGCAGCAAATCGCGCTCGGTTGGCGAGAAGCCGTGCAGCGCTTCATCGAACACATCAGTGGCGCAGAGGAACAATTCATCGAGCAGCGGGATTGCCGCGTCGGTCAGGAACAGACGCCAGGCGCGCCGGTCGTTGGGATCGGTGCGGCGTTCGACCATGCCGGACTTTTCCAGCCGGTCGATCATGCGGCCCGCAGTGATCGCCTCCACTTCGAGCCACTGCGCCATTGCGCCCTGGTTGATGCCGGGGGTGCGGCGGAGCGCGGCGAGCATGCGCCATTGCGGTCCGGTGACACCGAAGCGGCGGCTCACCACATCGAAGCGCTTGCGCAGCAAACGGCTGACGTCCGAGGTCAGGAATGCGATATTGTTCTGCATAGGCACAGACATAATAACTATGCTTATTATAGTCAACGCTAGCTAAAAGGGCAAAGCGCGTGCGCCGGTTCTCCTTCGACAAGGCAGATCCTCACCGCTAGACTATTCTCAAGGGGGAAGAGTGAATGGGCGAAGGGGGTGGGGGCGACAGCTCCGAAGGCAGCCGGGCGAGCCTCTCGTCGCGCATGGTGAAGCGGGCGCTGCTCGGTTTCTACCGGATGCAGGGATGGAAGGCCGTGGGCACGCCGCCGCCGGGCGGGCGCTATGTGATCATTGCCGCGCCGCACACGTCGAACTGGGACTTCGTCTATTTCCTCGGCCTGGTGAACGAACTGGGGATCGATGCCAACTTCATGGCCAAGGACAGCTTGTTCCGCTGGCCGATGGGCGGCTTCATGCGCGACATGGGCGGCATTTCGATCGACCGTTCCGCGCGCCACAACGTGGTCGCTGCGATGATTGCCGAATTTGCCCGGCGCGACCGGTTCGCGCTGACGATTGCGCCCGAAGGCACACGCAGCGCGGTGCAGCAGTGGCGCACGGGCTTCTATCATATCGCTCTGGGCGCAGGGGTGCCGATGGTGGTGGGACTGATGGACTATGGCCGCAAGACCGGCGGTCTTGGCCCGGCGATCATGCCGACGGGCGACTACAAGGCCGACATGCAGCAGGTTGCAGAGATCTACCAGAGCGTGACACCAAGGCACCCGGAGCGCGGAATCAAGGACTTTACGGGGATGTTCGATGCTTGAAGGGCTGTTGATCAACGCACTGGCGCTGGCCGTGCTGATGGCGCTGCTGGCGCGCGCGGCGGCGAAGATCGGTGATGTGAGCTTCATCGATGCGGTGTGGGGCGCGGCGATGGCGGTGCTGGCCGTTTCCGCCTGGGCGCAAGTGGCGGAAAAAGGCCCGCGCGCCAGCCTGATCGCGGCCATGGCGGCGATCTGGGGGGCGCGGCTCGGCTGGCATCTCTATACCCGCTGGCGCGCGCATGGCGAGGACGTGCGCTATGCGCGGATGCTGGGCAAGGCGCGCAAGGCAGGCAAGTATGGCGCGGCGGCGGCGCAAGTCTTCGCGGTGCAGGCAGTGCTGCTGTACCTGACCTGCCTGCCCGCGCAGCTTGGCGTGCTGGCGGCAGGCGCGGCACCGATCGGGCCGCTGGCGATGGCGGGCGGGGCGCTGTGGCTCATCGGCTTCGCGTTCGAGACGATCGGCGATGCGCAACTCACGCGGTTTCGCGCCGATCCGGCCAGCAAGGGCAAAGTGCTCGATACCGGGCTGTGGCGCTATACCCGCCATCCCAACTACTTCGGCGATGCCTGCGTGTGGTGGGGTATCTGGCTGGCAGCCGCGGAAGCAGGCCTGCCGGTGGCGCTGGCATCGCTGGTGGGGCCAGTGTTCCTGACCTTCACGCTGACGCGCTGGTCGGGCAAGCCGCTGCTGGAGAAGGGCCTGGTCCAGCGCAGGCCGGACTATGCCGACTATGTGCGGCGCACCTCGGGCTTCATCCCCTGGCCGCCGAAGCGGTGACGGCCCGGCCTGCGCTGGCTCCGGATCGGCTGGAGCGCGCGCTTGGCTGGGCGGCACTGGCGCTGCTCGTCGCCGCGCTGGCTGCCGTGGTGCGCGGGCATGCGGGCTGGACCATGGTGCCCCCGGCCATCTGGCTGCACCTGCTGACAGTGATGACCGCGCTGGCACTGACGCCGGTGATCCTGTGGCAGAAGCGCGGCACGCGGCTGCACCGGCGGCTGGGCACGATCTGGGCCGGGGCAATGTTCATCTCGGCACTGGACAGCTTCTGGATCCTTGAGACCAATCACGGTCATTTCAGCCCCATTCACCTGCTTTCCGCGTTCGTCGCAGTGCAGACGCCGCGACTGGTGCTGACAGCGCGGGCGCACAACCATGCCGCCCATCGGCGCACGGTGCGCGGACTGGTGATCGGCGGATTGCTGACCGCTGGCGCGCTGACGTTTCCGTTCCATCGCCTGCTCGGCCGCTGGCTGTTCGAGTGATGCCTGTTCCGTTGACGGTCAGCCGCCGCTGACACGCTCTTCGGTGGGCACAGCCCGCCCGGTGCCGCCGCGAAACCAGCTTTCGAGCGCTTCGATGTCGGTCGGCCCGGTCACGGCCTCGTGCCCGGCCTTGAACACGGTGAACCCATCGCCGCCCAGCGCGAGGAAGCCGTTCATCGTCACCCGGTAGCGTGCCGCCGGATCGAGCGGCTTGCCGCCGAGCATCACCGCAGTGATGCGGCTACCCACCGGCTGCCGGCGGTCGACGCGGTAGGCAAGACCGGCTGAGGGGGCGAGCGCCTGATCGGGGCCGATATCGTCGAAGCCCTGTTCGAGCACGGCCTTGATTTCCGCCCCGGTCATGGTCTCGGTGATGAGCGCGCTGCCAAACGGCTGGGCAAGGTAGATATCGCCGAAGGTGACAGTGCCGTCGGCGGCTGGAACAATCGCCGCGCGGATGCCGAACGGGTTCATCAACGCGATCTGCGCGCCGGCGGAATGCGTCGCTTCAAGCTGGGCATCGGCGATCAGATTGCCGAGTGGGCCACCAAGATTGACGCCGCTGCCCTCCCCCTTGCCGGCAGGGCCCGATAGCTTGCCTACCGGGCGCGTGGCGAAAGCCTTTGCGGCATCGACATAGCGCTGCACATAAGCGGCGATATCGGGGCGCGGCGCGTATTGCGGCACCAGCGGCGACAGCGCGACGGGTCCCTTGGCCGACGCAAACGGCTGCGACTGAATAATCAGGTTGCGCGCGCTGCGAGTGATGACGCGGTGGTGGGCCGGATCGATGGTTAGCGTGATCTCGGTCAGGTCCTTGCCATAAAGCCCCGCGCTGGTGAGCAGCAGCGGATGAGCCGGATCGCGGGTGGGCAGCTCGCAAATGTAGTCGGCATGGGTG
>CANCET010000237.1 GCA_947375105.1 Sphingomonadaceae bacterium | reverse complement strand
AAGCTGGCGCTCGGCTGAATAGGGCCAGAACCGCTTGCGCCGCGCGAACGCCAGCACGGCATGGCGGCGCTCGGTCTCGTTACCGCGCGCAGCGGCGCGCAAGGGGGCGGCGATCCCGGCGTGGTCCAGCGCGCTATCGATCCGCCGCGCGCCATAGCCGCGCCGCCTGAGGCCCTCGCCCTTGGCGGCGGCATAGGCCGCGTCATCGACATAGCCGCGCGCGTTCATCCGCTCGACAAGCGCGGCGAGATCAGGCGAAGTCTCTTCGGCCCAGCCCCGCTCGCGCAGCTTGCGCCGGAGGTAGTCCGCGAGCTTCCCGGAACTTGTGGCGAACCGCGCCACATAGGAAAGCGCCAGGGCATCGAGCGCAGGCCCGTCAAGCGGCGGGGGAGCGAATTTCTGCCGTGTTCCGCCGGCTCGGCCCGGCGCACGTCCGGAACTGGTAAACGCCATGCCACATTCGTGCCACAGTCCCGCGCAAATGGAAACATCCCGCTCCATTCGTGCGGGAACGTGACAGCCCGTTTGGGCCCCATTTTTGCAAGATCAACCCAGAACCATAAACGGGGTAACGCATGACTGTCCTGGACGCCGCCGCCCGCCCGGCCGCTCTGGTCTCGACGCCCAACGACGATGGACGTCCGCGGCGCTTTGCCGATTTCGCCACCTTCTGCGAGGCGCTGGATTTCGCCGCCGAGGGCCCGTGCGGCCTCAATTTCCATGATGCGCGCGGCACGCTCACGCATGTCTATCCTTATGCCCAGCTTCGCGTCGACGCGCTGGTTGCGGCGCGGCGCCTGATTGCACTGGGCATCCAGCCGGGCGACCGCGTGGCGCTGGTTGCGGAAACCGGTGCCGATTTCGCCGCGCTGTTTTGCGGCGCGATGTATGCCGGTGCCTGGCCCGTACCGCTGCCGCTGCCGACCAGCTTCGGCGGCAAGGAAAACTACATCGACCAGCTGGCGGTTCAGATCACCAGCTCCGATCCCGCGATGCTGCTCTACCCGGATGAGATCGCCGGGATCTGCGCGGCAGCAGCGGAACGCTGCGGCTGCAAGGGCCTGACCTGGCTGGAATTTGCGGATGCAGCCGAACCCGCTGACTGCACGCTGCCGACGCCCGATCCGGACGCAATTTCCTATCTCCAGTATTCCAGCGGCTCCACCCGCTTCCCGCACGGCGTTGCGGTCACCCACCGGGCGCTGATGGCGAACCTTGCGGGCCATTCGCACGGCATGAAGTTCCAGCCCGGCGACCGCGCGATCAGCTGGCTGCCGTGGTATCACGACATGGGCCTGGTCGGCTGCTTCCTCTCGCTCATCGCCAATCAGGTTTCGGCCGATTACCTCAAGACCGAGGATTTCGCGCGCCGCCCACTGGCGTGGCTCGATCTGATCAGCCGGAACCCGGGCACCTCGATGTCCTACTCGCCAACCTTCGGCTACGACATCTGTGCGCGCCGCATTTCTAGCCAGAGCAACGTGGCCGAACGCTTCGACCTTTCGCGCTGGCGAATTGCAGGCAACGGCGCGGACATGATCCGGCCCGATGTGATGCAGAGCTTCGTCAACGCCTTTGCCGATGCTGGCTTCAAGGCCGCCGCGTTCCTGCCGAGCTATGGCCTTGCCGAAGCAACCCTCGCCGTGACGGTGATGCCGCCGGGCGAAGGCATCCGCGTCGAACTGGTCGAGGAAGAACGCCTTTCGGGCACGCCTCGGGATCTTTCCCGGCCTGCACGCTACCGCGCCATCGTCAATTGCGGCGTTCCCGTGCGCGGCATGGAAGTTGAAGTGCGCGGCGAGAAGGGCGATCCGCTTGCCCACCACCACATCGGCAAGGTGTGGTGCCGGGGCAGCTCGGTCATGCATTCCTACTTCCGCGATCCCGAAGCGACCGAGGCCTGCATGGTCGATGGCTGGCTCGATACCGGCGACATGGGCTACCTCAACGCCGAGGGCTACCTGTTCATCGTCGGCCGCGCCAAGGACATGATTATCATCAACGGCAAGAACCACTGGCCGCAGGATATCGAATGGGCGGTGGAGCAGCTGCCCGGCTTCCATCAGGGCGATATCGCCGCCTTCTCGGTGGAAACCGAAAGCGGCGAGGAAACCCCGGCAGTGCTGGTCCATTGCCGCGTCTCCGATCCCGAAGAACGCGTGAAGCTGCGCGATGCCATCCGCGAAAAGGTGCGCGCCATCACCGGCATGAACTGCGTAATCGAACTCGTGCCGCCGCGCACGCTGCCGCGCACCAGTTCGGGCAAGCTGAGCCGGGCGAAAGCAAAGAAGCTCTATCTGTCGGGCGAGATCGAACCCTACAGCCTGGCGGCCTGACACTCGTTTGCCCCCGGCAGGCCAGCAGCCTGTCGGGGGCTATTCCCTTTACTTGGCCCGATCGGGCTTCGCGCGCCAAGTGCCCTTGCGGTGCGGCTTTTTGTCTACGTCTGCGCGGCCCGTCTGGCGATAGGGCTTGGGTGCGTGGTTGGGCTTGCCATCGCGGCGCTGGCGGCGCGCTTCCTCACGCGGGGCGCCGTCCATCGGCATGATCTCAAACTCGTCGGCTTCCTCGGCGGTGCGGCGCACGGCGTCCATGAAGCGGGCTGCGATGGCGGCGGGCACTTCGAACAGCGTTTCACGCGCAGTAATGCGGATCGCGCCGATTTCGCTGCGGCTGACATGGCCGCGGCGGCACAGCAGCGGCAGGACCCAGCGCGGATCAGCGTTCTGATCACGCCCGATGTTGAGGCGCATCCACGTGCTCTGCTCGAACCCGGCGCGGGGTTCGCGCGGGGCGGGCGGGCCACCAGCGTCGCTGCTCATCAGATCCTCGGGCTCGGGCATGCGGGCGCGGTGGACCTGCACGAGCGCGGCGGCGATATCTTCGGGGCTGCGTTCGGCAAGGAGGCGAGTGGCAAGCGCGCGGTCCTCGTCGGTCGCCTCTACAGGCGCGAGCAGCACCGACATCAGGCGCGTGCCATCTGCCTCACGGATATCGGCGGCGGAGGGCACGGGCACCCAGCTCGCGGGGATGCGCGCGCCGCGCAGCATTGCCTCCACACGCTTGCGGCGCGGATAAGGCACGATGAGCACGGCAGTGCCCTTCTTGCCGGCGCGCCCGGTACGGCCCGAGCGGTGCTGGAGCGTTTCGGCATCGCGCGGGATCTCGACATGCACGACGAGGCTGAGCGAGGGCAGATCGATGCCACGCGCGGCGACATCGGTGGCGACGCAGACGCGTGCACGGCGATCGCGCAAGGCCTGCAGCGCGTGGTTGCGCTCGTTCTGGCTATGCTCGCCCGAAAGCGCGACGGCCGCGAAGCCGCGCTCGGTCAGGCTGGCGTGGAGGCGACGCACGTTGTCACGCGTGGCGCAGAACAGCATCGCGGTCTCCGCCTCGTGGAAGCGGAGCAGGTTGACGACGGCGTGCTCGATATCGGCGGGGGCGACAGCCATCGCCTGATAATCGATATCGCCGTGGCCGCGCTCCTCGGAAACGGTCGAGATCCGCAGCGCATCGCGCTGATAGCGGCGGGCGAGCGCGACAATCGGCGAGGGCATCGTGGCAGAGAACAGCAGCGTGCGGCGCTCAGCCGGAGTAGCGTCGAGAATCGCCTCGAGATCCTCGCGAAAGCCCATGTCGAGCATTTCGTCGGCTTCATCGAGCACGGCGGCGCGCAGCGCCGAAAGCTGGAGAGCGCCGCGTTCGACGTGATCGCGCAGGCGGCCCGGCGTGCCGACGACGATATGCGTACCCTGCGCCAGCATGCGCCGTTCGCGTGAGGCATCCATGCCGCCGACGCACGTGGCGATGCGCGCGCCGGTCTGCTCGTAGAGCCAGGCGAGTTCGCGGCTGACCTGCAGCGCCAGTTCGCGCGTGGGCGCGATCACTAGCGCGAGCGGTGCGCCGGCATAGGGCATGCGGTCTTCACCGCCGAGCAGTTCTGCCGCGATGGCAAGGCCGAAGGCGACGGTCTTGCCCGAGCCGGTCTGCGCCGAGACGACGAGGTCGCGTCCGTGCGCTTCGGCTTCGAGGACGGCGGCCTGAACCGGGGTGGGCGCGGCATAGCCGCGTGCTGCCACGGCGGCGCCGAGGGCGGGGGGGAGCTGTGAAAAGGGCATGGTGCTTCCGGGGAATCTGGACAGGGGCCCGGTCGAGCGACGGCGGCCGGTATGGCCTGCCCCGCGCCGGGCGAAGCGGGCCCCATAGCGCAAGCGAAGCGGTTTGGCTTCCCCTGATTGCAAAGGAGGCCCGAGGAAGTACATAGCGGAGTTGATGGCGTGGGCATCGCATGGTGCGACAGAATGCGCGAGCTTGCCGCAAAATCGACCAATGGTCCCTCAGACCAAGCTGAAAAGGCGCAGGCAGAATGCCGATCATCAGATTCGCGCAGCACAACTATTCGGTTGTCGAAGGCGATTCCGGCACAAAGTTCGTCCGGATCAAGGTGGTGCTCAGCGAGCCAAGTACCAGCACGGTAACAGTGAAGTTCGACACCGGCACGCATTCCGGCGCAATCGAGCGGGCGGACTTCGGCGGCGTGCACCGCGTGCTCACGTTTGCCCCGGGCCAGACCGAAACAACAGTCAAAGTCCCGATCATCGGAGACACGGTGAACGAGGCCTACGAGAC
>CANCET010000236.1 GCA_947375105.1 Sphingomonadaceae bacterium | reverse complement strand
GTGTTGACCTGGCGCGGCGATCTGGCGCTGCTGGGGCAGGGGGCAGTCGCGCTGGTCGGCGCGCGCAATGCCTCCGCCGGTGCCTGCCGGCTTGCGCGCGATTACGCCGCCTCGCTCGCCTCGCGCGGTTATGCCGTCGTTTCGGGCCTTGCGCGCGGGATCGACGCGGCAACGCACCGCGGTGCACTTGCCGGCATGGGCCACGGCGGCGGCACCATCGGCGTCATCGCCAGCGGAATTGACGTCACGTATCCGCCTGAGCACGCCGAACTGCAGGAAGAGGTCGCGACCCGCGGTCTGCTGCTTGCCGAAATGCCTCCGGGGACGGAACCGCTCGCGCGCCATTTCCCATTCCGCAACCGCATCATTGCGGGCCTTGCTGCGGGAACCGTGGTCGTGGAAGCAGCTCCGCGCTCGGGTTCGCTGATTACCGCGCGCCTGGCGGCGGAAGCGGGGCGCGAGGTCATGGCGGTCCCCGGCTCCCCGCTCGACAGCCGCTCACGCGGGTGCAACGAGCTGATCCGCGATGGCGCGGTGCTGGTCCAGTCTGCCGACGACATCACCGAACTGCTCGAACGTTTCGATGGCCCCGCGCGGCTGAAACTGCGCGAGCCGATCTGGGCCGCATCCGAGCAAGACGAGCCCCATTTCGGCGCTGATTTGGAAGCTGACGCACCGCCTGCCGAGATCGCCCACCTGCTATCCGCCGCGCCTGTCGCCACCGATGAACTGATCCGCCAGAGCGGCGCCAGCGCCGGTGCGGTGCAGATGGCGCTGATCGAACTGGAACTCGCCGGGCGGCTCATCCGCCATGCCGGTGGCCGCGTTTCGCTTGGCATCACATGAACCGTCCTGCTTGCGGTTCCAATTGACGATACCGAATTTTACTTATTATTATCCATTCCGGATCTCGCGGGGGGCGCGAGGCGGAGAGGGATATCACCATGAAAGCTCGTAGTTCCGCCATTCTGGCGCTGGGCATCGTCACGCTTGCACTGCCTGCCACTGCCTATGCCGGTGATAGCGCGCCGGTGAAGGTTTCGGGCAAGGAGGCGGTCAAGGGCGCCACGGGCGTTGCGGTGGCAGCCTTCAACGTCGGTTTCATTTTTGAATCGACCGACCAGACCAAGGCCACGGGCGGCCTGGTGGGCGCGTTCGGCGGTACCACCAAGGCCAAGTCCACGCTTGTCGGTGTCACGCCGGAGATGATGCAGAAGATCGCCGATGCCGCTTATGCCGATTTCACCGCCAAGCTTGCCGCTTCGGGCCTTGCGGTAAAGGATGCGGCAACGATTTTCGCCGCCCCGGAAATGGCCAAGCCGCACGGCCAGGTGGCGCCCCTCGAAATCGGGATCGCGCTCGAAAAGGGCAGCAAGGGCAAGGCAACTTATGTGAAGCCTTCAGCGCTGCCGACGCTGATCATGGTTGCGGGCGACTTTCAGGGCAGCGGCTTCTCCAGCATGGGCCTTGCGATGGATGCAGGGCAGGCCGGTTATGCCCTGTCGCAATATGCCCGCGCTGCCGGAGTTCCGGTGGTTGACGTCACCTATCTGATCGACTTCTCCGACCAGAAACGCCCCGGCGCGTTCAGTTTGGGTGGTATCGAGGTCAATGCCAATCTGTCGGTCGTGCCCAGCTACAGCCGGATGACCGTGATGGGCCCCAATGGCAAGACCA
Source organism: Sphingomonadaceae bacterium (assembly GCA_947375105.1). GTDB lineage: Bacteria > Pseudomonadota > Alphaproteobacteria > Sphingomonadales > Sphingomonadaceae > Novosphingobium. The sequence continues at coordinate 3,017 of CANCET010000236.1, read as the reverse complement.
CCACCGTCACACTGAACCAGTCGGTTTCGGTCGATGGCGATTTCATCGACCGCAAGGATGCCTCCAGCGGGACAGCAAAGACGACGCAGGCGGTCGCCAACGTCGCCGGCGGCCTTATGGCCGCGATGGGGCACGGCGGCATGATGTTCGGCAAGACCCGCAAGTTCGAATTCGACGCCAAACCGGGGAATTACGAGGACGGCGCGGCCAAAGTGGCCGGCCTCGCCAACGATGTTCTCATCGGGCAGATCAACGCCCTGAAGTGACGACGGTCGTTCCAGGCTGGACTTTCCTGGAAACCTGCGCAGAACGCGGGGCCTTGACGCGGGGTGTGGTCGGTCCCCACCCTCGCGCGTACGTGTAAGGCCCAGGAAAGTTCGTCCGAACCCATGCAGCTTGCCCCTAAGACCCTCATGATCGTCGAATCCCCGGCCAAGGCCAAGACCATCGAGAAGTATCTCGGTCCCGGCTTCAAGGTCCTCGCGTCCTATGGTCACGTCCGCGATCTGCCCGTGAAGGACGGCTCGGTTCGCCCGGACGAGGACTTCGCGATGGATTGGGAGCTGTATGGCGACAAGGCGGCGCGGGTGAAGGCCATCGTCGATGCTTCCAAGGCCGCCGACCGCCTGATCCTCGCGACCGACCCCGACCGCGAAGGCGAGGCCATTTCGTGGCACGTGCGCGAGCTTCTGGCCAAGCGCAAGGCGCTGCCCAAGGACGTCGCGCGTGTCACCTTCAACGCCATCACCAAGGCCACCGTGACCGAGGCGATGAAGCACCCGCGCGAACTCGATCAGGATTTGATCGACGCCTATCTGGCCCGCCGCGCGCTGGATTACCTGTTCGGCTTCACGCTCTCGCCCGTGCTGTGGCGCAAGCTGCCCGGCGCGAAGTCCGCCGGACGTGTGCAGTCTGTCGCGCTGCGCCTGATCGTCGAGCGCGAGCGTGAGATCGAGGTGTTCAAAACCCAGGAATACTGGTCGGTCGTGGCGACGCTCGAACAGGGCGGCACTGCGTTCAAGGCCCGGCTCGTGCGCTTCGAGGGCGAAAAGCTGGAGCGCCTGTCGCTGGGCGATGAAGGCATCGCGCAGCGCGCCAAGGCGCTGGTCGAGGCAGCGACCTTCCGCGTCGAAGAGGTCGAGACCAAGCCGACCCGCCGCAATCCCTATCCCCCGTTCACCACATCGACGCTGCAGCAGGAAGCCGCGCGCAAGCTCGGTTTTTCGGCGAGCCACACCATGCGCGTGGCGCAGACGCTGTATGAGGCGGGCGCGATTACCTACATGCGCACCGACGGCGTGCAGATGGATCCAAGCGCGATCAGTGCCGCACGCGCCGCGATCAGCCAGCGTTATTCGGGCCACTATCTGCCCGAAAAGCCGCGCCACTACGAAACCAAGGCCAAGAACGCGCAGGAAGCGCACGAGGCAATCCGCCCGACTGACTTCAGCGCGGAGCGCTACGGTTCGAATGACGAAGCCCGGCTCTACGACCTTATCTACAAGCGCGCGATGGCCAGCCAGATGGCATCGGCGCTGATCGAGCGCACCAGCGTCACCTTGCGCGAAGGCACCGGCAAGCACGAGCTGCGCGCCAATGGCCAGGTCATCAAGTTCCCCGGTTTCCTTGCGGTCTATGAAGAAGGCCGCGACCACAAGGCTGACAGCCCCGCCGGCGAGGACAGCGAAGACGAAACCGGCCTGCTGCCCGCGCTGAACACCGGCGACACGCCCGCCAAACGCGCTGTCACAGCCGATCAGCACTTCACCCAGCCGCCGCCGCGCTTTTCCGAAGCATCGCTGGTCAAGCGCCTCGAAGAACTCGGCATCGGTCGGCCCTCGACGTATGCGTCCACGCTGCAGGTGCTCAAGGACCGCAACTACGTCCGCACCGAGAAAAACCGCTTCTTCGCCGAGGAAAGCGGGCGCCTGCTGACCGCATTCCTCGAACGCTTTTTCGACCGTTACGTTGCCTACCAGTTCACCGCCGGCATGGAGGACGAGCTTGATGACGTCTCCGGCGGCCGCGCTGCGTGGAAAGCCGTGCTCGAAGCGTTCTGGCGCGATTTCAAGCCCAAGTCCGACGAGGTCATGGAGAAGAAGCCGAGTGAGGTGACCGCCGAACTCGACATCTTCCTTGAGGATTATCTCTTCCCCAGCCGCGAGGACGGTTCCGACCCGCGGCTCTGCCCAAAGTGTCAGGCGGGCCGCCTCTCGCTGCGCGGTGGTCGCTATGGCGCGTTCGTCGCCTGCTCGAATTATCCTGAGTGCAAGTTCACCCGCAAGTTCGCCCAAGGCGGCGGCGAGGGTGAGGGCGGCGAGGGCGATGATGCCGGGCTCGGCAAGGACCCGGTGAGCGGCCTCGATGTCACGCGCCGCACCGGCCGCTTTGGTCCCTATATCCAACTGGGTGACGGCAAGGAGGCCAAGCGCGCCTCCATCCCCAAGGACATCCCCGAGCTGGATCTCGAATGGGCCTTGAAGCTTCTTTCGCTCCCGCGCGAGATCGGGGTGCATCCGGAAACCGGAAAGGTTATCACTGCGAGTATAGGGCGTTATGGCCCATACCTTGCACATGATGGCAAGTATGGCCGGCTGCGTTCAACCGCCGAGGTGTTCGAAACCGGCATGAATGCCGCCGTCGTCAAGCTGGCTGAAGCCGCGGCGGGGGCCGGCGCGCGCGGCAACCGTGCGGCGGCGGAACCGCTCAACACGTTCGGGCCGCATCCCACGTCGGGCGGCGAGATGAAGCTGCTGGCAGGCCGCTACGGCGCTTACGTCACCGATGGTACGACCAACGCGACTTTGCCCAAGGATGTGAAGCCCGAGGAGCTGACGCTCGAACAGGCGATTGCCCTGATCGATGCACGCGCCGCCGCCGCGCCCGCCAAGGGCAAGAAGAAGAAAGCCGCGCCGAAGAAAGCGGCAGCAAAGGCCCCGGCGAAGAAGCCAGCCGCCAACAAGGCGCCGGCCAAGAAAGCTCCGGCCAAAAAAACTGCGGCCAAGAAGGACGCAACC
>CANCET010000235.1 GCA_947375105.1 Sphingomonadaceae bacterium | reverse complement strand
GGCTTCGCGGCGCAGGTCCTGCACCTCGCCATTGGTCGCGGCGCGGGCAGTATCGCCTGCCAATCGGCGCTTGCCAGCTTCCATGAACTCCTTCGACCAAGTGTAATACAGGCTCTGCGCGATGCCTTCCCTGCGGCACAGCTCGGCGATGCTGTCCTCACCGCGCAGGCCATCCAGCACGATGCGGATCTTGTCCTCGGCCGAGAAGTGCCGGCGCGTCTGCCGCCGGATGTCCTTCACTACCGCTTCCGCGGGGGCCTTGGCCGGCGATTTTTTCGAGGAGGGTTGGGGCTTCATCTTCGTTCCTTCGTCACTACGACGAAGCCCCAACCCTCCTTAAATCACAACCTCAAATCTGTGCCATTGGTGCTGACGGGGAACAGTGCTCGACGGAGGCCAGGGCGCGGACCGAATGGACGGCGGCGCAGGCAACGACACTTATCTCGTCGATAATGCCAGCGATGTGGTTGTTGAACAGGCGGGTAGCGGCAACGATACGGTCAAGGCTAGCGTGAGCGTCTCGCTTTGGAGCAATGTCGAGAACCTGAACCTGACGGGCACAAATGACCTTAGTGCCGAAGGCAATGATCTGGCCAACAAGATCATGGGCAACGTCGGCGCGAATACGCTGACCGGCGCAGGTGGCAATGACACACTAAGCGGGGATGCGGGCGCCGATACACTTAGCGGCGGAACAGGTAACGATGTGCTGACTGGCGGGCCTGGTGCAGACTGGTTCGTTTTCGATACCGCTCCAAGTGCTAAGAACGTCGATTATATTACTGATTTCAACTTCGATGAAGGAGATAAAATACTGATAAATCAAAGTATTTTTACTGGATTAGCGAGCAACGGGACGCTGATATACGACGCTGAAACAGGAAAACTTTTCTACGATGACGATGGCGAAGGTGGACACGCAGCTGTGAAGATTGCGGTAATCGGATCAAGCAGCCACCCGGTGCTAACCGACAGCGATTTCTTGTTCTTTACATGATGGAGGAGGATACTTTAAATACGCCCCTGCCACGGCAGTCACGCAAACTTGGAAGTGGCGCTGGGCAAGGTCGGTCGCAAGAATGTGAACGTCAGTCATATGCTCCTCTCTCTCCAGAGCAATCTCGCGCCGGCCCGCAATCATAAGATACCGGCCAAAGGGGGCGTCCACCCCATCAGTTCAGCAGGCAGTGATTACTACGCCTCTAGGCGATAGGAGAATGCTTCTTTGGGGTCCAGAACCTTGGGTTTTGCAATCGTCTCCGATCGCAATTCGACATAAACGGTTCGGTCGTCGCTGCGCCTCAGAACCTCGGAAATCTGCCACTTTTCCTGACCGAACCATTCCAGATCAGGTTCGGGTGAAAAGAGACAAAAGCCGATCAGAGACCGATTTTGGTCGCCCCGGCAGTCTCCGGGGTTCGGTCGGCATCAGCAAAATGGCGCGGAGGCTGGGGGTTTTCTGGCCCCGCAGGGCTCATCTCATTGGTTTGCAAAGAGATGTTGGCGGAGACGGAGGGATTCGAACCCTCGGTACCGGATTTACCAGTACGACGGTTTAGCAAACCGTTGGTTTCAGCCACTCACCCACGTCTCCGGATCGCAGCGGCGAGGGCGCGCTATAGCGAGGGAGTTGGGGGGCGGCAAGGGGCATTGGTGGGCTAATGGAGCGGAGTTTTGCTGGATGCCCAGGATTCGCCTCAGCGCGAAATCGACTCGGCTCATCGCCGGTTCATTGTGCCGGGCGGAGAGATGACGGCCTGATAGGCTGACAGTAGGTCCGGCTGAAGAACCGGCGCAGGGCCGCAGGATGGGAATTGGGTAATGAAGTTGTGCCAGAGCATCGCGGTCGTGCTTGCCGTAATGGGCCTTGCCCTTGGCGGGGCAGCCTCAGCGCAAGTCCAGCAGATCGATCCCAATTCGGCGATCGACGGTGATCTGCCTGCAAAGCCGGCGACATTGCCCGCCGCGCCGTCCGCTTCGCCCACTTTGCCGCCCGCAAATCAACCTTCGTATCCGGCCGCGACGACAAGTGCGGGCGATCCGACTTTCACTTCGCCGGCTGCCGGCGGGGAAGTGCCTGCGCCGGGGATGGCCTCGGTTCCGCCCGCTAGCGCGGCTGCGCCTGCGGCGTCCGATGGCACCACCTACCGCGAGGACGACTTGATCGGTGCGGCCGAGGGGGTGTTCGGCCGGGGCGCCAAGGGTCTTGCCATGATCATCCAGGACATCCTCAAGAAGCAGGGGCAGCCGAACGCCTATATCACCGGGCGCGAGGCTGGCGGCGCGGTTGTCGTGGGTGTGCGCTATGGTTCGGGCATGCTGCACCACAAGATCGAGGGCGAGCGCCCGGTCTATTGGACGGGGCCTTCGCTCGGGTTCGACCTTGGGGCGAATGCCGCGAACACGTTCGTGCTTGTCTACAACCTCAACGACAGCGAGGACCTGTTCAAGCGCTTCGGCGCGGGCGAGGGGCAGGCCTACTTTGTCGGCGGGTTCAACGTGAGCTACCTGCGGCGCGGCAACATCGTGATCATTCCGGTGCGGTTCGGCGCCGGGCTGCGGCTCGGCATCAACGGCGGCTACATGAAGTTCAGCGCCAAGCAGAACTGGCAGCCGTTCTAAGCGCACCTGCCGCGCCCGCACCCACTTGTGCGCGGCGCAGTTTGGGGGCAAAGGCGCGGCCATGCTCGAGACCCTGAAGCCCCAGCCCGCCGACGCGCTGCTTGCGCTGATCAAGCTCCACAATGCCGACCCGCGGCCGACGAAGATCGACCTTGGTGTCGGTGTCTATCGGACCGGCGGGGGTGACACGCCGGTCTTCGGCGCGATCAAGGCGGCCGAGCGCATCCTGCTCGAGACGCAGGATTCGAAAGCCTATCTCGGGCCCGAGGGCGATATGGGCTTTGTCCATGCGCTGATCCCCTATGTGTTCGGTGCTGACTTCGATCGTTCGCGCGTTGAAGGCATGCAGGCCCCGGGCGGCACGGGCGCGGTGCGCCTTGCGATCGAAGTTGCGGCGCGCTCGGGTGCCAAGCGCATCCTGATGGGCACGCCTTCGTGGCCGAACCACGCGCAGATCGTCGCGGCGGTGGGCCTAGAGCTCAAGACTTTCAAGCACATGACCGCAGACGGCACGGCCGACCTCGAGTCGCTGCGCGCTGCGCTGGCCGAGGCCGCTCCGGGCGATGTCGTGCTGCTGCACGGCTGCTGCCACAACCCCACCGGCGTGGATTACACGCCCGCGCAGTGGGACGAGATTGCGCCGATGGTGGCCGCTTCGGGCGTGCTGCCGCTCATCGACCTTGCCTATCAGGGGCTGGGCGACGGGATGGAAGCCGATGCCTATGGCCTGCGCAAGGTGCTGGCCGCCGTGCCCGAGGCACTGGTGGCCTATAGCTGCGACAAGAACTTCGGGCTCTACCGCGACCGCGTCGGTGCGTTCTATGCGGTGACGGGCAATGCCGAGGCGCTGGCGCATGCCATGGCCAATGGCGCCACGATCGCGCGTGCCAGCTGGTCGATGCCGCCCGATCACGGTGCGGCGGCGGTTCGGCTGATCCTGGGCGATGCGGCGCTGACAGCGCAGTGGATTGACGAGCTCACCGCGATGCGTGCGCGCATGGCTGAAGTGCGAGAGCGCCTTGCCGCCGCGCAGCAGATCGGGCCGATCAACATGGCACCGATGGGGCAGCAGAAGGGCCTGTTTTCGATGCTGCCGCTTTCGGGCGAGCAGATCATGGCGCTGCGTGAGCGCCACGGCGTCTATATGGCGGGTTCTGGCCGCGTGAACATCGCGGGGCTGACCACTGGCAATATCGAAGCGTTCATCGCAGCGCTGAAAGATGTCGCGGGATAGTCAGCTGGCCTGATCGGCCTGCCGCCATCAGCCTGCTACCATCAGGCTCTGCATTCGCTTCAGGTAGCGGGCCAGCACGTCGATCTCGAGATTGACTTCGCGGCCCGGGCTCAGGCTGCCCAAGGTGGTAACCTCAGCCGTGTGCGGAATGATGTTGAGCATGAAATGGCAGGCGCCGTCTGGTTGGTCGGCAAGATCGTTGACTGTCAGCGAAACGCCGTCGACCGTGATTGACCCCTTGGCGGCGATATAAGGCGCGAGTTCCGCTGGAGCGCAAACCACGACGTGCCACGAGCCGCCGGTACGGTCGACCGAAACGACATGGCCCATCGCATCGACATGGCCGGTCACGATATGGCCGCCGAGTTCGTCGCCCAGCTTGAGCGCGGGCTCGAGATTGAGCGCTGCGCCTTCATGCCACTGCGCCGGTGCCGTGCGGCGGATCGTTTCGCCCGAGACGTCGACCGCGAACCAGCTGTCACCCACCGCGCCGCCGCGATCAACCACGGTCAGGCACACGCCCGAGCAGGCGATCGAGGCGCCGATGGCGATCTTTGCCGGATCCATCGCGCAGGCGATCGTCACGCGCGTATCGCCCTTTGTGGCGATGGCCCGGATATGGCCGACTTCGGTGACGATGCCTGTGAACATGGTTGCGTGGACTCCTTCAGCGCATGCGGTCGTAGACGTCCAGCGTATCGCTGCCAAGCTGCCGCCGGTCTGAAAGCTGCCAACGGCCGTGGGCATCGGCGAGCGAGGTCAGACCGATATCGCCGATACCGCGCCGTCCTGCGCCGATCAGGATGGGCGCGCGATACAGCAACAGGCGGTCGATGCGGTCGTTCTC
>CANCET010000234.1 GCA_947375105.1 Sphingomonadaceae bacterium | reverse complement strand
CGACGGCGAGTGCGAAGTCGAGCGTCGCGTTCGAGGTGTTGGTCACCGAGAAGGCCGTGATCTGCGCAAGCGCGCCCGGTGTCACTGTTGTGGTGGTCGTGCCCACTTCGGCAACCGTCAGGTTGATCTTGCGGTCAACCGTGAGCGTGTCGGATGCGGTTGTGCCCGTCTGGGCGATACCGCCGACCTGGAAGGCCACCGACACCGTGTTGGTGATCGTTGAGCCGGCGGTGGTGCCGGCCGCGTAGGCCGGATTCGCGCCGAGAACGGCAAGGGCGCCAACGCCCGCCGCACCCAGCAGTCTGCTGCGATACGTCATTTTTTTATGCTCCACTGGGTTGCCTGCGAATATTCCGGTCGCTCACAGGCATGGCGACCGCCCGTTTCGCCATTTCAGCGAACGATTCCATGATATTGGACCTCTCCCGAAGCGCCTGGGGCGATTGCGGGAATGGTCCAGCGAATGTGTGTGACATCGCCAGCGGTGGCAGCGCGTTCGCTGCCTGCGCTGCCGGAAACCTTGAGCGTGCCGAGCTGGCCCCAGGTTTTGCCGCCATCGACGGAGACTTCAGTGCCCTGCGCGCCTTCGATCGAAAGCGCGACCGCTGAAGGCAGCGGATTGGTGACGACGAAGTTGGTTACCGGTTGCGCGCCTTCGTTGCGATAGCGGGTGGTGAACAGCAGGTGGTCGCCGGGAATCACGACCTTGGGCTCGGCGAGCTGCACCGTGCTCACACCGTTTTCTGTCACGGTCTTTTCGAGCATGACATCGCCCTTGAGAGTGACCGGCGAAGGCTCCGGCTGGGCCGCTGCGAGCGCCGGGCCGGCCATCGCCATCAAGGCAACCGAACCGGTGAACGACTTGATGAGAAAGGAGACTTTCATGGTTTGCTTCCTTGCTTGATCAGTTGATCTTGACGGCGAAGACGACGGTCTTGGTGTTGCCGCCGGTTATCTTGCCGAGCGACACGTCGATCCCGCTCGCACCGCCGGTGCCGGCATCGCTGTCAGACCCATCAGTGAGGGCCGTTGCATCGAGCTTCAGCGAGCCGGGCACGTAGGTGGTCCCGTCGGGGATCGTGTCGATCACGTGCAGCCCATCGAGCGAGCCGCTGCCGGTAACCTTTGCCGCCAGCGAATATGTGACGACGGCGCCGGGCACCGGCTTGGCGGTGCCGAACGGATCCACGATCGTGGCCGACTTGGTCAGTGCGATGTTGGCGAGGCTTGCGATCAGCGCGGCCAGCGAATTGTCGGATGCGGTGGTCAGGCCGACGACCGCATCGCCGCCGCCTTCACCCTTGCCGGCAAAGCTTGTGCCCGGCGTGCCGGTACCGGTTTGCGCGGTGGCAGTCAGGCGCACCTGGCTGGTCTGCGCGTCGGTCGCGCCTGCAGGCAGGTTCACCAGCACGAAGACCTTCACGCTCTTGTCGGGCGCGAGGATCGAGGTCGCGAGATTGCCAGCGGTCAGAACCGTATCGACGCCGGCATCGTAGACACCGTTGTTGTTGCTATCGAGCACGACCGCCTTGATCGTGCCGTCGAAATCGTTGCCCGAAATCTTGGGGTCAGCGGCCAGATTGAACGCTTCGGGGCCGTTGCCGCTGTTGGTCACGGAATAGATGAGGATCGCGGGGGCGCTCGTTGCGGTCGCAGGCGCAGTGCTCAACGTGGCGACGGCGACGTCGAGCAACTCGTCGACCTTGACCGTGACCTTGTTCGAGGTAACCCTGCCCGTGCCGGCACCGGATTGGTAAGTCGCGGTCGCGGTATTCTCGATCAAGGTGCCCGCAAGCACGCCGGTGGCATGCGCGGTGCCCGCGATCGGAGCGGTCAGAGACAGAGCGACAAGCGAGCATCCAGCAATGCCTGCGGCCCGGCGGAGAGGGGTGAGGTACGTATTCATACGTGCGTCTTTCCACCGAGCATGGTTAACATCGGGTAAGGGCGATGTCGGCTCACAGTGCTCCCGCTGCCGGGTGGTGTCAGGCTCGCAGGCCCGGCCATTAACCAACTTTCGAAAGGTTTTTGCAGGAGCGAACTATCGAAGAGGCCGGGAAAATAGGGCTTTTGCGGATCAGTCCGCAGCGCCGCATCCGTAAACGTTACGAAGGCGGGCCTCAGGTTAACGGCAAGAGCCGTCTGAAAAATTTTATCAAAATAGTCCGAACCGGTTAGGTTTATACGGATTTCGAGATGATATTTACGGTGACCATCAGTCAGTCGTTACCTCGTGGCGACCAAGGGCCACCTTGGCGAGCGAAGGGATAGGCGTGCCGCCGCTTCTGACGTGCGGCCAATGGCGCCGTAGCCGCTCAGCGCTTGTCCACGCGCGCGCCGCAGCCTAGAGGGGCTTCATGCCGGGAGATATTCTAGACAATCGTGGGCGTGGTTCGGCCGGGTTCACCTGGCCAGCCATTCATCCGGAGGGGCGCAAGTTCGGGGCGATCGCTGCGGCGATTTGTCTTGCCGGGGCGCTGCTTGGGGGATCGCTGCTGGGCTGGCCGCTGGCGGTGCTGACACTGGGTGTTCTCGCGTTCTTCCGCGATCCGGAGCGAGTCACGCCGCGCGACGACAGCTTCATCGTCGCGCCTGCGGATGGTCTCATCACCCTCATTTCCACAGTCACGCCCCCGCGCGAGATGACCGCCGATGATGGCAGCGGCCTTGCCACGATCACTGATGCGCCGGTCACGCGCGTGTCGATCTTCATGTCGGTGTTTGATGTGCACGTGAATCGCACGCCGATCGGCGGAACGATCCGCCGGGTGGTTTATATTCCGGGCAAGTTCCTCAACGCGGATCTCGACAAGGCGAGCGAGGAGAACGAGCGGCAGCATTTCGTGGTCGAGCGCAGTGATGGCGTGCGTGTCGGTTTCACCCAGATTGCCGGGCTGGTTGCGCGGCGCATCGTGCCGTTCGTCAAGGCTGGCGACATGGTTGCGGGCGGCCAGCGCATCGGCCTCATCCGCTTTGGCAGCCGAGTCGATGTCTACCTGCCCGCCGGCACTGAACCGCGTGTGCTGATCGGGCAGCGCGTGGTGGCGGGGGAAACAGTGCTTGCAGTGCTGGGCGAGAGTCCGTTGATCGAGGGCGTGCGCCAGTGACCGACCTGCGCCCTGCGCGCAGGCGCAGACGGACGAAGGAAGTGGTAACGAAGGACATCGACGGCATCGCGTTTTCGGGCGAGGACTTCGGGCGCCGTCGCCTGCCGCGCGGGCTGACCTTGCGGGCGCTGGTGCCCAACGCCATCACATCGGCGGCTTTGTGCAGCGGCCTGACCGGCATTCGTTTCGCCATCGGCGGCGATTTCCATGCGGCGGTGCTGGCGGTGATTCTGGCCGGGCTGCTCGACGGCATCGACGGGCGCGTGGCGCGGCTGATGAAGGCGCAGTCGCGCTTCGGCGCAGAGCTCGACAGCTTGTCCGACGCAATCGCGTTCGGCGTGGGGCCTGCGCTGATTCTCTATCTGTGGTCGTTGAGCGCTGTGCCGCGGTTTGGCTGGTTTGCCGCGCTGGCGCTGGCGGTGAGCTGCGCGCTGCGGTTGGCGCGCTTCAACGCCTCGATTGATCTGCCCGGCCAGCCGCACAAGTCTGCCGGCTTCATGACCGGCGTGCCAGCCCCGGTCGGCGCGGGCCTTGCTTTCCTGCCGCTCTACCTGTGGTTCGCCAGCGGGCTCAATGTGCTGCGCTCGCCGATTGTTGTCGGGCCGTGGGCGTTGCTCATCGCGTTCATGATGATCTCCAACCTGCCGACGTTGGGCTGGAGCGCCATGCGACCGCGCCGGTCGATCCGGCTCGAGGTGATTGCGCTGGCCGGGATGGTCATCGCTGCGTTGCTCACCGAGCCGTGGTTTACTCTTGTCGCGATCTGCGGCGTGTATCTTGCACTCATCCCCGTGGGGGTGTGGCGCTATCGCCGGATCAGGCAGCAGCGCGCAGCGGCCGGCCAAATGCGGCCGGAACCGAAACCAGAGCCGGAACAGGCCTGACCACACGCACGGCCGGGCGGCGCTGCTGCCGCACGGCCACCTGCGGCGCGGCGGCCGCCGCGGGGGCGGGGGCGGTTATCTGAACAAGGAATTCGCGATCTGCGGCGAGCGCGCGTGAATCCGCAAGCAATCTGCGCAAGGCGGGAAGCTGCGCCCGCACCGTCACAGCAATTGCCGCAAATGCCACGCAGCCAGAACCGGCCATCACGAGCGAGGCGAGGAAAGGGACCATGGACATGGCAAGACTGCCTTTCAAACCGGGGCGGTCCGCTTGACAAGCGGGTGAAACCCTGTGGATAAACCGGGGACGGAATCAGATGATCCTAGTCCGCCCCGTTGATGGATGTATTGTTCTCTTTTTGTTCTATCCCGTCAAGCTGATTCGCTGCGGGCGCTGCGCAAATTTTTGGCATCAAAGTTCTGCGCCCACCGATGAAGGTCCGTTGGTGCGGATTTGCCATGCGTGGTGGAGCATCAGCGCAGGGCTGCGCTTGCCAAAGACTGCGGGTATTCGTTCGGCAATGACAGATCAGTCGCGCGCCAAGTGGCGGTCGGGGAGCGCACCTGGTCTGGGCGCGACCGCCAAAGGCCGCGCTTGTGTGCGGCCGGCATGGCCGCTGGGTTTGCGGCCAATCTTGGGAAGCGCAATTAATCTAACAGAATGCGATATCGAACAGAGCCGGCAAACCGGACTGCACAGGTGCAGTCTCGTGTATTGGCAAAGGCACTTCCGGCTCCGGGCCGGTCGGCGCTCCGCAAGATCCGCTTGCCGAAGCTGTAAGCCTGAGAAGTCGCGAGCTATGCGGGGTGCGTTGATATCGCCGGGAATTTCGCGACTGGCGGTTTGCCCGTCGATGAGTTTTATGGACATGTCCAAAGTTTTTGACAATTAGTATCTACTACTTATTTGGACACATGTCAGGTCTGCTTTACG
>CANCET010000233.1 GCA_947375105.1 Sphingomonadaceae bacterium | reverse complement strand
TGCGATCTGCTGCTGGTCGGGGATTCGCTTGGCCAGGTGATTTATGGCCTGCCGTCCAGCGTTCCCGTCACGCTCGATCTGATGTGCGCGCATGGTGCGGCAGTCGTGCGCGGCTCGTATCATGCGGCGGTCGTGGTCGACATGCCCTTTGGTGCCTACGAGCAATCGCCGCAGCAGGCGTTCGCAAGCGCCTCACGCCTGCTCAAGGAAACCGGCTGCGATGCGGTGAAGCTGGAAGGCGGCATCGCGATGGCCGAAACGGTGGCCTTCCTTGTCGCGCGGGGCATTCCGGTGATGGGCCATGTCGGCCTTACCCCGCAGGCGGTCAACGTGCTCGGCGGCTACAACGCGCGCGGGCGCAGCGCGGCAGAGGCCGAGAAAATCGTGGGTGACGCGCGGGCCATAGCCGATGCCGGAGCCTTCGCCATCGTCGTCGAAGGCGTGGTCGAGCCGCTTGCCATCGCGATCACGCAGGCCATCCCCTGCCCCACCATCGGCATCGGCGCCTCGGCCCAGTGCGATGGGCAGGTTCTCGTCACCGACGACATGCTCGGCATGTTCGATCGCACCCCGCGCTTCGTGAAGATCTACGAGCAGCTGGCCGAGACGATTTCCGCCGCCGCCGCGACCTATGCCGCCGAAGTGCGGGCGCGCACCTTTCCGGGGGTGGAACAGACGTATCAGCCGAAGTAAGGCCAATTGACGTAAGGCCTTCTACCAGACCTCCGGCTATCACGGGACCCACGCTTGCTTAGGAACTTCGGCGGATCGATCGCCTTCTCGCTTGTCTGCCTTGTGCTGGCCGCCGTCTATGGCTGGTTCCAGACTGCGTCCGTGCCCGCCACGCTGGCGATGCTGTGGATCGTGGTGATGCTCTCGGTACTCGAAGTCTCGCTCTCGTTCGACAACGCCGTCGTCAACGCGGTCGTGCTGGGCGAGATGGACGCGGTCTGGCAGCGCCGTTTCCTTACCTGGGGCATGGTGATCGCGGTGTTCGGCATGCGCATCGTGTTTCCGCTCGCCATCGTCGCGATTGCGGCGGGCATTGGGCCGATGGATGCGCTGCGTATCTCGCTGACCGAACCCAAGCGTTATGAGGAAATCGTCTCCAGCGCGCATGTCGGCATCGCCGGTTTTGGCGGCGCGTTTCTGGCGATGGTCGGCCTTTCGTTCTTCTTCGACGGCGAAAAGGACGTCCACTGGATCACCTGGCTGGAGCGCGCCCTCGCCCGGTTTGCCGATATCAAGGCGGCCGAAATCGCAATCCTGCTAACCGCGCTCTACGGCATTTCGCTGCTGCTGCCCCCGTCCGAAGCATTGACGTTCCTCGGTGCAGGCGCGCTCGGCATCGTCACGTTCATCGCGGTCGAAGCCATCGGCACCTTGCTTGAAATGCGCGAGGAAGCGCAGAAGGCGGCGGGTCTGATCGTGCGGTCGGGGCTTGCCGGGTTCCTTTATCTCAACGTGCTCGATGCCTCGTTCAGCTTTGACGGCGTGATCGGCGCTTTCGCGCTCTCCAACAACATGGTGGTCATCGCGCTGGGCCTTTCCATCGGCGCGATGTTCGTGCGTTCGCTGACGCTGTTGCTGGTGCGTGAGGGGACGCTGGCAGAATACCGCTATCTTGAACACGGCGCGTTTTGGGCGATCATCGCACTCGCCGCGATCATGCTCGCCTCGGCGCGCGTCGCCATCCCGGAAACCGTGACCGGCCTGATCGGCGCGGCGCTGATCGGGCTCTCGCTGTGGTGGTCGGTCCGCCACAAGCGCCGCTTCCCCGATGCCGAAATCGAGGACGCATTGCGGGCGGACTGAGGCAGGAAGCCTAGTCCAGCGGCACCGAAGCCAGCTTGGGCGCGGCCGCCGGTGTCCCCGTGAAGCGCGGTGCGGGTGCAGGCATCGTCATCCCGCCATCCTCCACGAACGTACCGCGCGCCGCGTTGTGCGGGTGGTGCGGCGCTTCCTTCAGGCTGAGCACCGGCGCGAAGCAGATGTCGGTGCCGTCCATGATCGCTTCCCACTCGGCGCGGGTCTTCGTCGCAATCATGGCGGCAACCTTCGCCTTGAGCGCAGGCCACGCAGACTGGTCGTGCTGGGCCGCGAACGCAGGATCGGCGCCAAGGCCGCTCTTTTCCATCAGCAGCGCATAGAACTGCGGCTCGATCGAACCGAGCGCGATCCATTTGTCGTCGCTGGTCTGGTAGGTGTCGTAGAAGTGCGCGCCGCCATCGAGCAGGTTCACCCCGCGCTCGTCCTTCCATTGGCCATTGCCGAAGAACGTCCATGTCATCGCCGAAAGGATCGCCGCACCATCGACCATCGCGCAATCGATGACCTGCCCCTTGCCGGTACGCTGCGCCGACAGCACGCCCGCCAGCACGCCGAACGCCATGACCATGCCGCCGCCGCCGAAATCGCCCACCGCATTGACCGGAAACTGCGGCTTGCCGCCCGCCTGGCCATAGGTGTGGAGTGCGCCCGCCAGCGCGATATAGTTGATATCGTGGCCCGCGAGCGGCGCCATTGGGCCGTCCTGGCCCCAGCCCGTCATGCGGCCATAGACAAGGCGCGGATTGTCGGCGAGCAGCACGTCCGGCCCCAGCCCCAACCGCTCCATCACGCCGGGCCGGTAGCCCTCGATGATCGCGTCGGCCTCTTTCACCAGCTCCCGAATGCGGGCAATCGCGGCGGGATCCTTGAGATCGAGTTCGATGCGCACACGGTTGCGATTCAGGATATCACGGTTGCCGGCATCACCTACGCGGCCGCCCTTAGAGGGCCGATCGATGCGGATCACCCGCGCGCCGTGATCGGCCAGCATCATGCAGGCAAAAGGGCCCGGTCCGATCCCTGCGAATTCGAGAACCGTCAAACCGTCCAGTGCACCAGCCATCACTCACCCCGATTGCCTTAACCGATCAATTGAAAATCGGTTTGCCGCGCGATTTCGCTGCTGTCGAGACTTATTGCGCCAGTGAAGGCTGACCGCGGGCCGCCAGCGCCCGCGAAACCGCCTTATAGGCATCGCGGCGCGGCTCCACGGCCCATGCCGCAGCGAGCAGCTTCATTGCCACAAGGCTCTGCGGGTTCTGCGCAAGATAGCGCGAGGTCATGGCATCGGCTTCGCGCACGCGGCCAAGGGCGCGCAAGGCGGCGTCCATGCGCCGCAGCACCGGCTCGTTAAAGCGGATCGACGCGCCGTTCTGGTAATCCTCCAGCGCGCCGGCCGCATCGCCGCGCAGAATGCTCACGTCGCCCGCGAGCAAGTGCGCTTCGGCTGCGCCGGGATTGGCATCGCGCAGGCGGTCTGCGGCGGCCTGCGCCTCGTCCTTGCGGCCTTCCTTCAGCAGCGCGCGGATAAAGGGCACGGCGGTCTGCGCCTGGTTAGGGGCATCGGCATAGGCAGCGCCGAGCACGCCAGCGCCGAATTCTGCCCGAAGCGGCGCAGGGCCATGCGCGGTGGGATGCGCGGCGCGGGCACACAGGGCTGCCGCGCGCGCCTTCTGTCCCAGCCGCCGCCAACTCTGGCCCACCAGCCGCAACGTATAGGGTGTCGCCCAAGGCTCCGCCGCGTCGGCATCGAAACGCGCGATCAACGGCTGATCGCTGCCTTGGCGCGCCAGGGCGCGCAGCAGCATCTGCCGCGCCTCGAGATTGTCAGGCTGCATCCGCACCAGCCGGTCGAACTGTTCGACCGCCACGTTGATGTTGCCCGCACGGTATTCGAGCACACCGGTCAGCAGGATCGCAGCAGGCATGTCGCGAAAGCTGTTCCCGGTGCGCTGCAGGATCGTGCGCGCAAGGTCGGTTTCACCGGCCCGTGCGGCGAGCACCGCCTGCAGGAACGCGGGCCGGGGATTCTTGGGATCGACTTGCGCCAGCTTGCGGCACACGATCAGCATCGCGCGGTACTGGCCCATGTCGCCCAGTGTCGCGGCATATTCGCCGAGCAGCGCGGGATCATCGGGACGCACCTGGAGCCCCGCCTCGAACCACGGCAAGGCCGCAGCAAGGCCGTATTGCTCGCGGATCAGCAGACCGCGAAAGGCAAGCGCGCGCGCGTTTCGGGGATCGAGCGCGACGGCCCGGTCCGCTGCTTCGATCGATTGCAGCTGTTCTCCGCCCGAAAACCGCAGCGAGGCAATCGCCACCCACAAGTCGGAATCGTTCGGATTGGCCCGCAGCGCGCTGTCGAATGCGCCGGCCGCGCCGCGAAGGTCGCCTTCCGCCAGCGCGATCTGCCCTTTGACACGCCAGCCCAGCGCTTCGGTGCCGGGTGCGAAGCCGCCCTCCTGCAGTAGCTTTCTGGCATCGACCCGGTCCCCTTGCGCCAGCAGCGCCTCGCCCAGATGCGCACGCAGCGCATCCGCGCTTGCCCCGCGCCGGATCGCCGCGCGCAGCATGACCTCGGCCGAGACCGGATCACGCCGCTCGATGGCTGCCTGCGCCTTCGCGCGCAGGTCCTCCAGCTGCGACGCGCCCGCCGCAGGCCCCGCCAGCAGCAGCAGCGCGAGCGCAAGGCCGAGTGTCCGCCTAATGCTGGAGATCGTACTGCTTGAGGAGATCATAGAGCGTCGGCCGGCTGATCCCCAGCAGGCGTGCCGTGCTGGAAATATTGCCCTCGCTGCGCGCCAGCGCATGGCGGATCATCTTGCGATCGGTCGCCTCGCGTGCGCTCTTGAGGTTGAGCGGATTGGCCTCATCCTCACTGGGCTCGGCAAGATCGAGATCGGCGGCGCTGACCAATTTGCCATCGGCCATGATGACCGCACGCTTCACCCGGTTTTCCAGCTCGCGCACGTTGCCCGGCCAGGTCCACGCGTCGATGGCAGCCAGTGCATCGGGCGCGAAGCCCTTGACCGAAGGGTTCATCTCGGCGGCAAAGCGCGTGAGGAAGGCCCGCGCCAGCAGCGCCGCATCGCCCGGGCGCTCGGCGAGGCTGGGAATGCGAACGACGATCTCAGCCAGCCGGTAGAACAAG
>CANCET010000232.1 GCA_947375105.1 Sphingomonadaceae bacterium | reverse complement strand
ATCCGCGCGAGCAGCAGTTTCAGATGATATTGCGGATGCGTCGCCACGTCCCCGCGCCCGAACACCGGCGCATCGGGCGTTGCGGTATTGCCGGCCACGCCAAGCGCATCCCACACCGCATCGGGCAGCGCGAGATCGAGATCGGGCAGGACCACCGCGCCTTGCGGCAGGTCCGCGACCACGCGCAGCAGCTTCGCGACGGCCGGCGCTGCCGATGTCACCCCGGCGGCGACCACCGGCCAGGCGGGCGGTTCGCTGCGCCAGCGCTCGGCCACGTGGGCCAGCAGCAGATTGCGCCGCACTGGCGCATCGATCTCGCCGCGCTCCGTGCAACGGAAGCGCCACTGCGCGAGGATCCTTGCGAACTGTGCCGTTCCGTTGATCCAGTGCTGCGCCAGATCGCCGACCAGGCCGACCACTTCGGGATCGAGCAATGCTTCGAGCGCGACATCCTCGACCGCAAGCCGGTCCATAGCCTGCGCGAGCATCCGCGCCTGCCGCAGCAGGCCCGGCGCAGATGTCGCGCGCGTATCGGGATCGCTGCGCAGCATGTCTGCCAGCGCGAGCAGCCGCTCGACCGGATCGACCGCGGGCGGCAACAGCGCGCCGCCGCCGAGCGGATCGAGCAACGGCCCCAGTGTCTCGTCTAGATCGAGATCGCCCACCACCGCCATGCGCGGCAAGAGCAATCCGCCTTCCATGCCGCTCGCGCGGACGAACGCCTCCGTCACGATCCGCACCGTCCGGCGGCTCGGCAGCAGCAGGGTCAGCCGGGCAAGCCCGAAACCCTCCTCGTGGTAGCGCGGGACAAGCCCCGCCACGAGCGCGTCGGCAAAGCCGCGATGCGCGGCGATGGAAAAGAGGGCAGGCCCTCGTTCAGCCACGCTGAAGCGCGGCTTCGGTCGGCGCGATCATCTGCGGCGCGCCGACTTCGAACCACAGACCGCCGTGGGAGATGCCGTAAAGCCGCCCCTCCGCAATCGCGCGGTCCCACAGCACGCCCGTGGAGAAGGCACCCTCCGGCGCATCCCGCAGCAGGCGCTGAGACACGATCTGGATGCCAGTGTAGATGAACGGCGCCACTCGGCCCGCCTTGCGGCGGCTGATCTGGCCGAGCGGATCGAGATGGAAGTCCCCTCGTCCGTTGTAGTTGAACGCCCGGGCGTGGCTGACGAGCAGCAGCAGCGCATCCATCCGCTCCGGGTCCCACGCGTCGCTCAGCGCGGCGAACACGGTCTGCGGCCCATCCAGCCACACGTTGTCGCTGTTGAGGCAGAAGAACGGATCGGCATCGATCAGCGGCAGCGCCTTGATCATGCCGCCGCCGGTTTCAAGCAGGGCGTCGCGTTCGTCCGAGATCGCGATTTCCGGCTCGCTGCGCTGCGCCAGATGCGCCTCGATCTGCCCCGGCAGATAGTGAACGTTGACCACCGCGCGCGAAACCCCGGCCTCGACCAGCTTGTCGAGGCTGTGATCGATCAGCGGCCGGCCATCGACGCGCACCAGCGGCTTGGGCCGGCTCGCGGTGAGCGGCCGCATGCGCTTGCCGATCCCGGCGGCGAGCACCATCGCCACGTCGCTTGCCAGCTTGGTCATGCCGCAAAGGTCCCGCCGAGACGGGCGGCAGGATCGCGCAGCGCCGCCGGCACGTTCGCATCGAACCAACGCGCCACCGGAGCAAGCGCAGGATGCGCCAGATCGCGTTCGAGCAGCGCCCAGACGCGGGGGATGTAATCGAGGTAGCGCGGCTTGCCGTCGCGCTGCCACAGCCGCACGAAAATGCCCACGATCTTGGCATTGCGCTGCGCGCCAAGGCGGGCATAGTCCTCGGCAAACGATGCATCCGCCCGGCTTGCCGCGATGTAGTATTCGAGCATTGTGCGTTCGAGGCTTTCGTCCACATCGCGCCGTGCATCCTGCAACAGCGAGACGAGATCATAGGCCGCGTGGCCGACCAGCGCGTCCTGAAAATCAAGCAGGCCCTGCTTCTCGAGCCCGCCATCGAGCATGATGTTCTCGGCGTGGTAGTCGCGCAGCACCGTCACGCCGGGCCGCTGGCGCGCCAGCAGCGGGCCAAGCGCTTCCTCCCACGCGCGGGTCCAGCCCGGCACATCGACAGCGAGGCCCTGCGCGCGGCAATACCAGTCCACGAACAGCCGCGCCTCGCGCTG
This sequence comes from Sphingomonadaceae bacterium, assembly GCA_947375105.1. GTDB lineage: Bacteria > Pseudomonadota > Alphaproteobacteria > Sphingomonadales > Sphingomonadaceae > Novosphingobium. The sequence continues at coordinate 2,829 of CANCET010000232.1, read as the reverse complement.
GTATTCCGCGAGCGAGTACTGCGTGAACGGACCCGGCGGCAACTGATGCAATTGCACCAGGGCATCGATGGCATGGGTATAGACCGCGCGCTCGTCCTGCGGCCAGGCGTCGAGGTATTCGCGCATTCGCACTTCGCCGAAATCCTGCAGCAGCACAAACCCCTGCCCCGCGTCTGCGGCCATGATCTGCGGCGCGCGCATCCCGTTCGCGTCCAGCCAGCGCGCGGCACGCAGGAACGGCTCGGGATCTTCACCCGGCGGCGGCGCGTGCATCAGCATCGCGGTCCCTGTTGCCTTGCGCAGGCGGAAATAGCGGCGCGCGGAGGCATCGCCGGGGATCGGTTCGATTGCGGCACCGGCCCAGCCTGCCGCAGCCAGAAAGGGGTGGGCAGCCTCGGGCAGAGGGCTTTCGGTCAGGGTCACATCCATCCTCTGCGCTCTAGCCAATCGGGCCCTGCCTCGACAATGGCGGTGCGCTCGTTTTCAAGGATTTCGAGCCTGATCGACAAACAGGCCAGTTCATGGGCAAAGCCGCCCGCGTGTTCGGGCCATTCCGCGATCAGCACGGCATCGGCCCGGTAGTCGTCGAGCCCAAGCTCGGCCACTTCCGACGGGTCCTCCAGCCGGTAGAAATCCGCATGCACGACGCGCAGCCGCAGCAAGGGGGGATCGTAGACCTCGATAATCGCAAAGCTTGGGCTCGGCACTTCGCCGGTAAAGCCCAGCACCGCGATGATGGCGCGGGCCAGCGTGGTCTTGCCCGCACCAAGCCCGCCGCTCAGCGCAATCACATCGCCCGGATGGAGCAGGCCGGCGATGCGCCGGGCCAGCGCATCGGTCGCGGCAAGATCGGGGAGCGGCACGATCATGGCAGCGTCACCATCGCGCTGGTGCCCCCGCCCGGTTCCGAAAGCAGCTCGAACGTCCCGCCATGCGCCGCAACAAGCTGGCGCACCAGCGGCAGTCCCACGCCACCCCGGCGCTCGACCGAACGGCCATCGGCGCTGATCTTGAGGCCTTCGAGCGCGCGGGCTAGCTGCGCCGGATCCATGCCCTTGCCGTTGTCGGACACCACCACTTGCAGCGCTCCCTTGCTGCCCTTGCCGGCCTTGCGGCGCGTCGCCTCGACAAGGATGCGGCCGCCGCGGGGCGTCGCGGCAATCGCGTTGTCGATAAGCTGGCCAAACAGCCGCCGCAACCGCCGGCGATCCCCGGTGGCCCCACCAATGGCGGCACTGCCCCTGAGATCGAGCGCGATCCCTGCCTCGGCCAGCCGCTCCGCGCGCTCGCGTACCACGTCGCCCAGCAGCGGAAACATGTCGACCGGCTCGGCCGCCAGCGGCAAGGTCCCCGCCTCGCTTTGCGACAGGTCGAGCACATTCTCGATCTGCTCGCCGAGGCGCTCGACAGAGCTGAGGATCGCGCTGACATACTCCTGCGCCTGCGGGGTCAGTTCGCCCGCCAGCCCGCTTTGCAGCAGCTCGGCGAAGCCGCCGATCGAGGTCAGCGGCGTGCGGAACTCATAGCTCATGTTGGCGATGAAGCGCGTCTTCACCGCGTCCGCCTCGACCAGCGCGGCATTGCGTTCACGCAGCGCTGCCTCGGCCTTTTCGGAATCCGTGATGTCGAGCACCGTCAGCAAGCCATTGCCATCGGGAAGCGGCACCCCGGCAATCGCGAAACTGCGCCCGTCGGCCAGCAGAATGCGCCCGCTCTGCTGCTTGCGGTCGAGCGAGGCAGACTGGATCACCTGCCCGATCGTGCTGACCTGCGCCGGGCGTTTCAGCAGTTTGGCAATCCGGCTCAGCAAGGCATCGGCGCGCGGATGCGTGGCAAGAAACGCCTCATCCAGCCCCAGCTCGCTGGCAAAGCGCCGGTTCCACAGCTGCAGGCGGCCATCAGGCCCGAACACCGCGAGCGATTCGAACAGATTGTCGAAGGTGGCGGTGCGCGTTCGCAGCAAGGTGTCGCGCGTGGCGGAAAGTTGCAGCTGCTCGGTGCGATCCTCGAAGATCATCAGCAAGCCGCCGTCCGGCATCGGCTGCCCAATCACCCGCAGATGCGTGCCGTCGCCGAGATGCCAGGGCTCCTCACGCGGCTCGCGCGCCAGGAACCAGCCCTGCCGCTCGCGCCGCCATTCCGGAAAGTCTCGCACTTCGGGCAGGCGCGCGCTGTCGCGCATGCGGTCCAGCACGCGGTCGAACGGCGGAGTATCCACCACCCAGGCCTGCGGCACGCCGAAAATGCGCAGGAACGGCTGGTTGGCGAACACCAGATTGCGCTTCTCGTCGAACTGCGCGATCCCCGCCGAGAGCGTGTCGAGCATCTCGCGCTGCGCATCGCGGAAGCGGCGGAACTGGCGCTGCAGTTCCTCCATTTCCTCGGTGTCGACGGCATAGCCCGCCACTCCGTCATCCCCCAACGGCAGATCGGACACGCGGATCGAGCGGCGCTGGCCGCCGATCGTTGCGGAGACCACGCGCTCCACCGGCATGCGCTTGGCAAACACCTGCTGCGCAATCTTGGCGGCGCTCACGCCCTCGACCGGCTCGATCAGCTCGGTCCCGGCAGAGACCACGTCTGCCGCGCTGCCTGCACCGACCGCCTTCACATAGGCACTGTTGACAAGCCGCAGCGTCATATCCGGACCGCGGAACCACATCGGCAGCGGCGCCGCTTCGATCAGGCCGGCCAACGCGGCGAAATCCGCGCGGGCAGAGGCCGCCTCGCCGCGCAGACGCCTGAGCTCTGCCACGCTCTCGGTGAAATCAAAGAACCACACCAGTGCCGCACCGCCCGGCGAAACTTGCGGATCGGCCAGATGCCCCC
>CANCET010000231.1 GCA_947375105.1 Sphingomonadaceae bacterium | reverse complement strand
GATTGCCGATGGCGACAAGGCGCCAGCGCGGATGGGCGCGCAATGCGACTGCCGCGACGCACATCAGATGAGTCCCTTTGCCTTCAGGCTGACATGGCCTTCCCGTCCGATAATCACGTGATCGTGGACGGTGACGCCGAGCAGGCGGCCGGCTTCCATGATCTTTTGCGTGATCTGGATATCGGCGCGGCTGGGTTCGGGGCTGCCGGAGGGGTGATTGTGGACGAGGATCAGCGCGGCGGCGCCGATATCCATCGCCTTGTGGATCACCTTGCGCGGGTGGATCGCGGCCTCGTCGATGTCGCCGTCTGCAACCTTGTCGTCGAGGATCAGGCGGTTCTGCGTGTTGAGATAGAGCACGCGCACGCGTTCGTGCGTGAGGTGCGCCATATCGATGTGCAGGTAATCGAGCAGCGCCTGCCAGCTGGAGAGCACCGGCTCCTCACGCACCGTCTGGCGCGCCAGGCGCCGGGCCGTGATGCCGACGATCTTGAGCGCAGCCGCAGCCGCGTCCTTCACCCCCGGAACGCCCATCAAGGTCTGGGCATCGGCATTTAGAACTGCTGCAAGGCTGCCGAAACGCTGAATGAGCACGCGTGCTATCGGCTTCATGTCCTGGCGCGGGATCGCGATCATCAGCAGGTATTCGATCAATTCATGATCGGCCAGAGCATCGTCTCCGCCTTCGAGCAGGCGCTTCCTGAGGCGGGCGCGGTGGCCGGACGGATCGAGCCCCGCTTCGCGCAGGTGGTCCTTTGCCGTCGGTTCGCTTTCGCGGCTGGGGAATAAGTTGGGCGGTTCGTCCATCGCTGCGGCAGACCTTGCCCGCCTTGGCAGGGCGGCGCAAGCGGCGGCATTGCTTCGGCGCGCCCACTAGGCAACAAGGCTGAAGATGCCGGACGAACCCGAGCCTGTAAACGAATCGCCGGAGGCTGCCGTGGCAGCGCCGCGGCGGGGCAAGCGCCGGAAGGCTGCGCTGGTTTCCGCCGGTGCGCTTGCGGCGCTGGGCGTGGGGCTATGGGCTGGGCGCGAGCAGATCGCGCAGGGACTGATCGACCGCCAGCTGGCGCAGATGGGGCTGGCCGGGCGATATCGGATCACGGCCATCGGCGCGGACCGGCAGATCCTCGAAGGGATCGTGATCGGCGATCCGGCGCATCCCGACCTCGCCATCGTGCGTGCTGAAGTGCGGCTGGCCTATGGCCTGACGGGCCCGCGGATCGGGCAAGTGATCCTTGAGCAGCCAAGGCTTTACGGGACATACCGGCAAGGCAAGCTGAGCTTTGGCGCGCTGGATCCGGTGCTGTTTCCCAAGCAGGCTTCGAACGCGGCGCCGGGCCTGCCCGATCTCGATCTGAAGCTGGTGGATGCGCGCGCGCTGGTCGAAAGCGATTATGGCCGCCTCGCACTCAAGGCTGAGGGCGCAGGCAATCTGGCGGGCGGGTTTGCCGGAACGCTGGCCGCGATCATGCCCACGGTGGCGGCGGGCGGATGCGCAGCCGACCGGCTGACCGCCTATGGCAAGGTTTCCGTGAGCAGCGGGAAGCCGCGCTTTGCCGGGCCAGTGCGGCTGGCGGGCCTCACTTGCGGCAAGGACTTCTCCGCAGGGCCAGCGGCTTTGGCGCTTGAACTGACCGGCGACAAGAATCTGGGCGGCGCGGCGGTGAAGGGCAAGCTGGAAGCCGGTAGGCTCGCTGCTCCCGGCCTCGCCGGGGGGCTCGCCGCCGGGCGGCTCACGCTGGGCGGCGAACTGGCGCTGAAGGGCGGGGCGGTGCGCGGGCATGTGACGGGCGAGGCAGGGGGGCTGCGCACGGCGAACTTTGCCGCGCGGACGCTGGGGATCGACGGCGATCTCGATGCCCGTACCGGGGCGGACAATCTGGTGTTTCGCGGCAGCATTTCCGGGCAGGATCTGGCGCGCGGCGCGGCGAGCGAGCGTGCGCTGGCACGTGCGCAGGCGGCAGCGGACGGCACGCTGGTCTCTCCGCTGCTTGCAAGGCTGCGCGTTGCACTGGCGCACGAGGAGCGTGGCAGCCGGCTGACGGGCGACGTGGTGCTGCGCCGCGAGGGCGTGCGGTGGAGCGTTGTCGCGCCGAGTGCGACGGTGCGGGGCGGGAGCGGCGCGGCGCTGCTTTCGGTCTCGCGGTTGCAGGTCGCGGCCGAGCCGGGCAGGCTGCCCGGCGTCACCGGCAATTTCGTGATGGCCGGCGACGGGTTGCCGGCGATCACCGGGCGTATGGAACCCGGCGCAGGCGGTCGGCCAGCGCTGCGGATGCATATGGCCGAGTACCGCGCGGGCGGCGCGGCGCTTGCGCTGCCGCTGCTCGAAGTGGCGCAGGCGCCGGGCGGCGCGCTCACCTTCAGTGGCACCGCGCAGGCATCGGGCGCGATCCCGGGCGGGGCGGTGCAGGGCGCGGCGCTGCCGATTGCGGGAACGCTGAGCCCGCGTGGCGATCTGGCGCTGTGGCCGCACTGCATGACGCCGTCGTTCGCCAGCCTTCAGCTTGGCGCGGTCACGCTCGACAAGCGGCAACTGACCGTATGTCCCGCAGGCGGGCGCGCGATCGTGCAAAGCGGGCCTCGCGGGATCACGGCAGCGCTCGGGATCAATGCACTGGCGCTGAGCGGCCGGCTCGGTGAAACGCCGCTGGTGCTGAATACGGGGCCGGTCGGGCTCGCCTGGCCGGGCACGCTGACGGTGCGCGGGGCCGATATCATGCTCGGGCCAAGCGATACGGCAACGCGGCTGCGGCTGGCCAATCTCGTCGCTCAGTTGGGCGCGGACTTTACCGGCACGTTCGACGGCGTGGACGCCAAGCTGGCTGCCGTGCCGATCGACCTGAACGGGGCAGCGGGCGACTGGCGCTTTGCCGGCGGGGTGCTCACTCTCAGCGGTGTGCGCTTCGCGGCCTCGGACCGGTTCGCACCCGCCCGGTTCAAGACACTGGCCGGCGAAGATGCGGTCCTGACGCTCAAGGACAACCGCATCGTTGCCGAGGCGCTGCTGCGCGAGCCGGATTCGCGGCGCGAGGTGATGCGGGTGAGTGTGCGGCACGATCTTGCCAGCGCGCGCGGGCATGCCGATCTGGCGGTCGATGCCCTCGTCTTCGATAAAGCCAAGATCGTGCCGGGCAAGGTTGGCGGCTTGCAATTGAAGACCCTGGCACCGCAATTCCAGGGCGTGATCGCCGATGCCGAGGGCACGGTGCGCGGCAAGGGCGTGGTCGACTGGACCGCCGACCGCGTGACGAGTTCGGGCAGCTTCAGCACCGATGACTTCGATTTCTCGGCCGCGTTTGGTCCGGTGAAGGGCCTGTCGGGCACGCTGGTGTTCACTGACCTGATCGGCATGGTCACCGCGCCGCACCAGATCGTGCGCGTCGCCTCGGCCAATCCGGGGATCGAGGTGAATGACGGCGTGCTCGATATCGAGCTGCGGCCCGAACAGGTGGTGCGGATCAACAGCGGGGTCTGGCCGTTCCTGGGCGGCAAACTGCGGCTGGCGCCCGGCGATCTGCGGCTTACGGTCAACGAGGCGCGCCGGTTCCGGATCGAGATCGAGGAACTCGATGCAGCGAAGTTCCTCGAACGGATGGAACTGGCGAACCTTTCCGCCACGGGCACGTTCGACGGGTTCCTGCCGCTGGAGTTCGATGCGAACGGAGGGCGCATCACCGGCGGCACGCTCGTTTCGCGCCCGCCGGGGGGCACTGTCTCGTATGTCGGCGCCCTTTCGTACAAGGACCTTTCGGCGATGGCGAACTTCGCGTTCGATGCGCTGAAATCGCTCGATTATTCGACCATGACCATCGGCATGGACGGCAACCTGGCAGGCGATGTGGTGACGCGCGTGGAGTTCAGCGGAATCCGTCAGGGCAAGGACACCAAGCAGAACTTCATCACCCGGCAGGTCGCCAAGATCCCGGTGAAGTTCAACGTGAACGTGCACGCGCCTTTCTACAGCCTGATCAGTTCGATGAACCCTCAGCCCCCGCCGGGCGCGATCCACCTGCCGCCCGGAACCTTTCAACCACCTGCCAGCGGCGTTCAGCCTCAGGCAAGCACCCCCAAGCCATAAGGAGCCTGCAATTGACGTTGGCAAGCAACCCTGCAACCATGTGCCTCGGCAGAGATGAGGGGCAAGCGGGAATGGCGGGGACAGGCAACCGATTGAGGCAATTGCGCCTTGCGGCCATGGTGGCGCTGGGATCGATGATGACGGCGGGCTGCATTACCGTGAAAGCGCCCGACAAGCCGATCGTCATCGAGCTCAACATCAACATCAAGCAGGAAGTGGTCTATCGCCTGGCCGGAGACGCCAGCCAGACGATCGACAGCAACAAGGACATTTTCTGAGATGGCACGCTTTTCTGGAAACCTCGGGCGCAAGATGGCCATTCTGGCAGCTGCACTGGCCGTGGCCGGCATGATCCCCGCCGCCGCGCTGGCACAGCGTGATCCCGTCTATGCCTCGGCGCGCGCCGCCGGGCAGGTGGGCGAGAAGGTCGACGGCTATCTCGGTTACGTCACGCCGCCGCCGCCTGCGCTGAAGGCCGTGATTGACGAGCTCAACATCAAGCGCAAGGCCGTCTATGCCGACAAGGCCGCCGCCGCGAAGGCGACGGTGGAGGAATATGCGCTGACTTCGGGCTGCCTGCTGATTTCGCAGACCAAGCCCGGGGAAAAGTACCAGGGCCCCGACGGCACCTGGCAGACGCGCGGAGCTTCGCCGCCGCTGCGCGATTCGCGCTGCCCCTGAGGCCATATTCACGAAAAATGAGGCGCGCGTTGGGGCAGTAACCCGGCGCGCGCCTTCGCACATGCCGCAGATCCGCCGTTTTCAGCCCCTTCCGCCCCGGTTGACTTGCCAAGCCGCGCTTCCTAAAGGGTCCGCGCCCTTGACGGGGGACCGTTTCCCGCGCCAGGCCCTTTTGGTTGCGTTCACGCAAAGGGAGGGCTGGCATGGTTGACGATCCTTCCGATGAGGACCCCATCGGCGCAGATGCCCGTATCGCATCGCTGGAGGCGCGGCTTGCCGCGGCCCGGCA
>CANCET010000230.1 GCA_947375105.1 Sphingomonadaceae bacterium | reverse complement strand
GTCGCCCACATGTCCCTTCATCTAAACTAACAATGTCAAAGAACCACCAGACAGAAATCGGCGGACAACCATGGTACCCCGATTTTCCTACCGGGGGACTTGGCGTCCGACTATGCTGGCGTCCGGTAGAAGAAGAAGCAAACCGCCGCTTCCGTCCGGAGGGGCCCACATATGGAGGAGGCACTGAGTCGTCAAACGGTTTTTGCATTTTTCTGAAACAATCTGGATATCCGCTTGGTCCCGCGTCATCCCCATGCACAGACTCCGCCATGGCACTGTTCGCTGCTCGGCACTCCGGAGCCGGCACTGTCCGCGATCTTCATCTCCCCAGAAAGGGCAAGGCCCTGCACAAGCCGGGTGGCTGGTGCCAGCGAACGATAGCTCGCGGTCAGGCGCGGAGGATCGAACAGAGCAGCCCTCCTTCGGCCATCTCGCGGTCATCGCCTCGCTTATTGATACCTGCAAGCCAGTCCGCAGGTTCCCGCGGACCGAGCCGTTCCGGAACCGGCTTGATCCGCTGCTGGCCTAGAACGAGGCACGCATGTGTCGTGATCCACTGCGGATAACGCGGAGATGCTGCGCCAGCGCACGGTCACCTACACGGTAGAGATGGCCAAGCCTGAAGGCGGGGAGATGTCTTGGCTCGGCCCCTAATGATTAAGGGGCCCCGAGATGAACCGTCGCCTGCGATCAGTCCTACGACGGATATCGGGCACCTCGCAGACACGCAGGATTGGTGCAGCGATGCTGTGGGAGCGTCATGCCGGGGCTTCCTCGGCGCAGACGGCGGTCGAGGCATTTCACGTAAATGGCCAAATGGCCACAACTAGCCCCGGCGTGAGCCCCAGTCCGAAACCCGGAAGGCACCCGATTACAATACCGGACCTGGAGAGTCGGACGGCGCCGCCGGAGGATCGCAGCACAGACCGGATCGCCTCTTTCAGGACTGGCGGACACAGCTACCCAGCCCCGACGGCTGTGCAACTCATACATAGCCGGTTCAGGCCGCGCCAGACCGCTAGCTTGCGCCTTCATGCGCCCATGACCTGAAGCGGATGTTGGGACTAATGGGGGGGAAGAAATTCGGCGCCCGCTCAAAAGCAGTTGATTCATGCCGATACAATTTTCGGAATTGGATGCCCCGCGAGGATTCGAACCTCGATAGACGGAATCAGAATCCGTAGTCTTACCATTAGACGACGGGGCAACGAGGGCGGGCCTTTAGGCGGGGCATCCGCTCGAGTCAAGGCGACGCGCCCCTTCCTGCGCCGCGCTTGCCCCTGAGCCACGGTAACGCTAGGATGACTGTCAAGTACCTGCCGGGCAGTCCCTTGGCGGGAAAACATAAGTGATTGGTACCGATGGCGGAATTTGATCCGCCGGCACAGCAGCGCAAGGCGCGGCCGGGCAAGCGGCGAGGACGCAGGGGCGCGCCTCGGGGCAAGTCCGGTGGAGTTCGCCCAGCGTCCGGAGCGCCGGCCAGCATCCCTGACGGCCACAAGGCCCGGCCCGCCGCCAGCCTTGCCATGAGTGCGGCTGCCCAAGCCGTATCGGTTGCCCCGCTGCCTCAGGATCCACCGCCCACGCTGGATATCCAGCCAACGTGCGATGCCCTGCCTACGCGCGATGCCCTGCCCCCCCTCAATGCCCTGCCGCCGCTCGATACACCGCGTGCGCCGTGGCAACGGGCGCTGCCCTTTCACCGCCAGGCTTATGCCGCGATCGATCTCGGCACGAACAATTGCCGCCTGCTGATCGCGCGGCCTTCGGGCGATCACTTCATGGTGATCGATGCGTTCAGCCGCGTCGTCCGGCTTGGAGAAGGCCTCGCGCAATCGGGCCGGCTGTCCGATGCCGCGATGGACCGCGCACTTGGCGCGCTGCACATCTGTGCCGACAAGCTGCGCAAGCGCGGCGTCCACCTCGCCCGCTCGGTCGCGACCGAAGCCTGCCGCAGGGCGACCAACGGCGAGGCCTTCATCGAGCGCGTCCACCGCGAAACCGGCATCTGCCTCAACATCATCACGGCGGAAGAAGAGGCGCGGCTTGCCGTGCTCGGCTGTCACATCCTCCTCGAACCCGGCGAAGGCCCGGCGATGATTTTCGACATCGGCGGCGGATCGACCGAGATGGTCCTTGTCGACACTAGCCAGGCCGTGCCGCGCATCCTCGATTGGCAATCGGTGCCGTGGGGCGTGGTCTCGCTGACGGAAAGCATCGGACCAATCGAACTGACCGCCGAAGCCCGCGCCGCCGCGTACCACGAAATGCGCTCGCGGATCACCGACGGGTTCGCGCACTTTGCCGAACGCGTCGGACCCGCGCGCCGCGATGCCGCGGCGGCTGGCGGGCTGCGCCTGCTCGGCACGAGCGGCACTGTCACCACGCTCGCCAGCCTTCACCTCGGATTACCGCAATATGATCGCAGCGCGGTCGATGGAGTTATCGTGCCCACCACCTCGATGCGCGCGATCAGCCAGCGCCTTGCTCATATTTCCCCCGCCGAGCGCGTTGCCGTGCCCTGCATCGGACGCGAACGCGCCGATCTGGTGGTGGCGGGCTGCGCGATCCTTGAATCGATCTTCGACATCTGGCCCGCCGAGCGGCTCGGCATCGCCGACCGCGGCATTCGCGAGGGCATCCTGCGCAGCCTGATGGCGGCAGGAAGCCTTGCCGATCGCCGCGCCGAAGCAGCTAACGGCAAAGGCGCCTCCTCGTGAGCCGCAGCGGGCGAGACCCGGGCACGCGGGTCAAGACGGCGAAGGGCCGCACCGCATCGTCCAACCGCTGGCTCGCGCGCCAGCTCAACGACCCCTACGTCAAGCAGGCCAAGGCCGAAGGCTGGCGCAGCCGCGCCGCATTCAAGCTGATCGAGCTGGATACCCGCTTCGAACTGCTGAAGGGCGTGCGCCGCGTGGTCGATCTTGGCATCGCGCCAGGCGGCTGGGCGCAAGTCGTGCGCAAGCAGGCACCCGGCGCGGAGATCGTCGGCATCGATCTTCTGCCGGTAGAGCCGATCGAAGGCGTGACCATCTTCGAGATGGACTTCATGGCAGACGAAGCCCCCGCCGCGCTGACCGAGGCACTGGGCGGCGCGCCCGATCTCGTGCTGTCGGACATGGCCGCGAACACCGTGGGCCACAAGGCAACCGACCACTTGCGGACGATGGGCCTGGTCGAAACGGCGGTTGATTTCGCGATCCAGTCACTCGCGCCCGGGGGTGGCTTCGTCGCCAAGGTGTTTGCCGGCGGCACCGATGCGGAATTGCTCACCATCCTGAAGCGCAACTTCCGCACGGTGAAGCACGCCAAGCCGCCAGCCAGCCGCAAGGATTCGTCCGAGTGGTACGTCATCGCCCAGGGCTTCAAGGGGCGCGCGGAGGAATAAAGTTTCCACAGGCAGGGTTTTGCGCGAATCGGTCGGTGCGCCCTAACGGGGCGACCATCTTTACCACCGGAGATCCTTTTCCATGGCCGAATCCGCCGACGACCGCCTGCGCCTCCTGATCGAACGCATCGAACGCCTAGAGGAAGAAAAGAAGGGCATCGGCGACGACATCAAGGACGTCTATTCCGAGGCCAAATCGACCGGCTACGATCCCAAGATCATGCGCCAGATCGTCCGCCTGCGGAAGCTGAAGCCCGACGATCGCCGCGAAATGGAAGCGATTCTCGATACCTACAAGAACGCACTGGGCATCGAATAGCACCACTGGACGCAGGGCGACGAAGCGTTAGGCTGATGTGCAACAATCAGCCGGAGTTTCCTTGATGCGCCCAGATTCGGGTTTTGCCCGTACCGCCCTGCTTGCAGGCTTCGCCGCCCTGATTGCCGTTGCCGTGCCTGCGGCAGCGCAAACGGCGGCGAAGCCGCAGCCCAAGATCGTCTACCTTCATGCCGGGCGGCTGCTTGATCAGCCCGGCAAGCCTGCGCGCGGTGCGTCGACCGTCGTGATCACCGATGGCGTGGTCACCAGCGTCAGCGACGGCACGCTGCCTGCGCCCGCGGGTGCCACCTCGGTCGAACTCGGCGATGCCTTCGTGCTGCCGGGCCTCACCGACATGCATGTCCACCTGTTCAGCGACGGCGACCCGATGCGCGAACGGCTCGAAGCTTCGACCCGCGACCGCGAGGATGCGGCCTATCTCGCGGCGGTCCATGCCCGCCAGACGCTGGAAGCCGGCTTCACCACGGTGCGCGATCTGGGGGGCCCGCCACGCGGCATCCGTGCGCTGCGCGATGCGATCGAGGCGGGCGAACTGCCCGGGCCCACGATCATCAACGCCGGCCAGATGATTTCCGTCTCGGGCGGGCACGGCGATGGCGGCGGGCTTAACGAGGAAAGCTACGGCGCCTTCGCTCCGCACGATTTCAACAACTTGTGCAACGGCGCAGACGATTGCCGCCGCGCTGTGCGCGAGCAGATCAGGCTGGGCGCGCTGGTGATCAAGTTTGCCGCGACCGGGGGTGTGCTCTCCAACGTCGCGGGCGGGCTTGGCCAGCAGATGACGAGTGACGAGATGAAGGCGGTGATCGACACCGCGCACGGCTTTGGCCGCAAGGTGGCGGCACACAGCCATGCCGCTGCTGGCACGATGGCGGCGGTCAATGCTGGCGTCGACACGATCGACCACGGCACGTTCCTCGATGAGCCCACGATCAAGGCGATGATTGCGCACGGCACTTGGCTGGTGCCGACCATGCTCGCCCCTGAAACCGCGCTGGCGCAGGCGCGCGGCGGGCTGCTCCCGCCCGCGACGATCCCCAAGGCCGAAACCGCGGCGGCGGCAGAGCGGCAGTCGCACGAACTGGCGATCCGGATGGGCGTGAAGATCGCCTTCGGCACCGATACCGGCGTCTCGCGCCACGGTGACAACGCGCGCGAGTTTGCGCTGATGGTGCGCGCAGGGATGACGCCAATGGCCGCCATCGCCGCCGCTACGGTGAACGCCGCCGACGCGCTCGGGCGCGAGAGCAGTGTGGGCCGCATCGCACCGGGCATGCCGGCCGACATCATCGCGGTCCACGGCGATCCGCTGACCGACGTG
>CANCET010000229.1 GCA_947375105.1 Sphingomonadaceae bacterium | reverse complement strand
AAATACACTGCCTCGAACCGGCTGGCGCCGCGGAATACGGGCTCCACCAGCACGCGCTGGCCGATGCGGGAGGAGTCTCCCCCCTCCCCCACTGCGACAATCCGGCCAGCGGCATCGGCGCCCTGAATGCGCGGAAACTGCGGGAGCGCGCCGGTCCAGCCCGAGTCTTCGGTCCTTGCCTCGGCAAACCCGTCGCCCCCACCCGCTTCGGTCGCGGCGGTGACGGACTTGGAATACCACGCGGTGCGGGTGTTGATATCGGTGTTGTTGACCCCGCAGGCGCCGACGCGGACCAGCACTTCGCCCGGACCCGGCGCGGGCACGGACACATCAGTGCGATACGACAGGCATTCGAAGCCGCCATTGCCGGTGAGCAGCACCGCTTCCATGGTGGCCGGGATCGCGGTCATCGCCCTCAGCCGAGCGCCGGGAGCTGCGACTTCAGCCAGTCGAAATGCGCGTAGGACATGCCGCGATAGTCGTCCCAGCCTTGCGCGGTCTTCTCTGCCACTTCGTCCGACTGGACATTGAGCGGCTGACCGCTGGCATAGGCAAGCAACAGGGTCTGCGCTGCCTTTTCGAAGAAGTAGAGGTCCTCGAAAGCTTCAGCGACCGTCGGCCCGGTGCAAGTGATCCCGTGATTGCCCATCAGCAGCGTTTTCTTGCCGCCCAGCGCAGCGGCAAGGCGCAGGCCTTCCGCCGCCTCATCCGCAATGCCGCCAAAGCCCTGATCGATCGCGAGACGGTTGAAAAAGCGCGCGGTGTTGTTGTCGAGCGGCAGCATGCGCGGATCGGCGAGTGTGGCGAGCGCGGTCGCGTGCGGCGGGTGGCAGTGGATGATGACGCGCGCGGCGGGGCACTGGCGGTGCACGGTGCCGTGGATGGTCCATGCCGAGGCATCTGGCGCATCGGGGCGGTTCATCACCTCCGCGTCATTGGCATCGAGCAGCATCAGATCTTCAGGCTTGATGCTGGCGAAATGCTGCCACTTGCGGTTCAGGAGGAACTGCTTGCCGTCCGCCGAAACCGCCGCGCTGAAGTGATTGCCGACGGATTCGGACCAGCCCATCTGCGCGGTGATGCGGAACGCGGCGGCGAGATCCTCGCGCAGCACGGCAATGTCCGCTTCGCCGAGATCGCTCACTTGAAGCGGCCCTCGCTGGTGAGCGCGCGGTAGGTGCTGCGCATTTCGCCGCGATCGGCATAAGTGCCCCGCAGGTAGCGCGCGCCGCTTGTGGCGGAATAGGCCTCGCGCCCGTGGACGATGCGGTGGTTGTCGAACACGATGCATTCGCCCGCATTGATGCGGAAGCGCATGAGGTACTTGTCCGACTGGAGCATACGGCCGAAGCGGCAGAACGCCGGGTAGTAGCGGTCCAGCTCATGCTGCGGCAGATCGAACACATCGGCCATATGCTGGCTGATGGTGACGCCGGAAACTTCGCCATGTTCGTCGAGCTCGATCACCCGCTGGCGCGAGCGGACGTCATAGGTGTCGTGCTCGCAATAGAACGGCACGTCGGTTTCGGCGAGAATGCGGAAGTCTTCCGGATAGAGTTCGCGGAAATCGTTGGCGACCGCGACTCCGTCGAGGAACAGATTGGCCCCGCCCTCCACGCTGTTGGCGCGGCAGTGGAGGAACTGGACGCCGGGTGCCATGTCTTCGGCCGGCGTATCGGTATGGAGCTCCAGCGCCTTGGCCGTGTAGGCAAGATTGGTCGGCTCGATATGAGTCATCACATCGAAGTATTCGCCGAAAAACGTCGGGCGCACGTGGCCCATCAGCTTGACGAGATCGGTGAGGCCCTCGTCGCTGTCGGGCATGTCCGTCACCAGCGCGACGCCCTCGACGATGAGCGCTTTCAGCCATTCGGCAACCTTGGCCTTGTCCGCCATGAGTTCGGCTTGCGGGAAGCGCGCGACATTGGGGTAGTGATCGGCATACCAGGCGCGGCGCGGCAGGTCTGACGGATCGTGGCGGCGCTTGCCTTCGGCGTAGTCTGCCAGCCACGCAAGCGGATAGCGGCTGGTATGGTTCTCACCGTCCCATGCGATTTCCAGCGCATCGTCCACCACTTCGGCGCGTCGCGGGCGCGGAGCCTGATCGAGGTGAAAGATATCGAATACCCGCTCGCGCGTCTGGCTGTCGAACGAGGTCGGGCAGTTGTCGCGCAGCCAGTAGTTGTTGAAATAGGCACTCTTTCCGCTGGGAAGCAGGACTTCGATGCCGGCTTCGGAGAGGGTGACCGGCGCGGCGGCCGAGGTGGTGAGGTTCATGGTCTTCCCCCGCTGGGATGGGTGGCAGCCTGCATGGCGCGCTTTGGACAGACTTTACCCCGGAATGGATCGGGCCAGCAGTCCATCATCAAGAATCATATATCGTATCAATGCACATAATGCAGCGCCATCGATGGATCAGTTACCGTTGAGCAGATCCGCCGCCCACGGCAGCTGCGCCAGCAGGGGCGGCAGGCTCTCCGTGCGGATCGTATCGGCGGCGAGCTCGGCGGTTTGGGTGGCCAGATCGCCGAGCTCGCCCGCGCGGCTGACGACCTGGATGCGCCGGGCAAAGCGCGCGCGCGGCAGCGGTTCGATGCGCAGTTCCGGGATCAGCGCGGGCATCGCGGCAAGGCAGAGCAGCGAAGTGATGCTCCAACCGATGCCGCGTGCAACTGCATTCAATTGCTGCGGCACGATATCGACCTCGATCACATTGGGGAGGCGCAGCCGCATGCGGGTGAGTTGGCTCTCGATGCGTTGGCCCATGCCGGTATCGAGCGAATAGCGCACGAAGGGCAGGCCCTCAGCGGCTGCGATCGGATCGGCTACACCCCGGAAATGCGGCGGGAACACGAGCACGAACGGATCATCCAGCACATCGTGGTGAACGACGCCTTCCTGCTTTTCGAGCACGCTACTCCCGGTGATGAGCAGATCGCAGCGCCGCGCGAGGAAATCCTGCTGCTGGTTGAGCGAAATGCCGGACCGCACCCGCCAGCGTGCAACACGCTTGCCGAGCCGCCCGAGCAGCGGGCCGGTGAGCAGGATGGCGAGCGATTCCGCCATGGCCACCGTGACCTTGTCGATCGGCTGGTTTGCGCCCTCGCGCACTTCATCGACCATCGTCCGCGCGGTGGCCAGGAGGTGCGTGGCGCGCTCATAAAGCGCGCGGCCTGCAGGGGTCAGGCCGAGGGGACGCAGCGCGCGGTCGAACAAGGTGGCGCCGATACCCTGCTCGAGCCGCGCAATGGTCTGCGAAACGGCCGACTGGGTGATGCGCAATTGCTGCGCGCTCGCCGTCATCCCGCCCAGCTCGACGGTGAGGACGAAGACTTCCAGCGCATGGAAATCGAACTCGGCGGGGAGCAGCATCGGACCTCACGATAAAAATGCGTGAAACCTCATATTATAAACCGTTATCATAGGGCAAGAACGTTCGCGCCAACATGTTCGGGGGCTTCGCGGATTGACGTGGATCAATGCGCTGGGCAAAATGCCGGCGTCCTTCAAGGGAGTAGCCGAGATCGCGCCAGATCGCCTCATCAACCGCCGCTGGTTGCCACTGAACGCCCTCCGCGCGTTCGAGGCAGTCGGACGGCACATGAGCTTCACTGCCGGCGCGCAGGCGCTGACCGTGTCGCAAAGCGCGATGAGTCGCCATGTCAGCAGCCTCGAAGACCTGATCGGCCGCCCCTTGTTCGAGCGCGGATCCACCGGCCTGAAACTGACACCTGCGGGCTCGATCCTGCTTCCGGTCGTGAGCAAGTGCCTCGACCGGATGGAACAGACGATCAACACCATCCGCAACAAGGACCTCGAAAGCCGGCCGATCCGGCTGCATGTGCCACCTTCGTTGCTGTATCAGAACGCGCTGCCGCTGCTCGCCCAGTTCCACAAGGAGCATCCCGAGATCCGCATCGACGTGGTGACGTCCAACGTCACCGGCGCGCCGCGCGACAACGTGGATATGGCAGTCGTGTTCGATCGGCCCAATGTCGACGATGCAGTGGCGGATCTGCTGTGGATGGTGCGCGTTGCTCCGCTGTGCTCACCCGAAACGGCCGCCGCGCACAAGGGCAAGAGCTTCGAGCAGTTCCTGCACGACAACGAATTGCTGCACGTGAAGCTGGAAGGCGAGCCGCGCGGGCTCTTGTGGTCAAGCTATGCCGCGCAGCAACGTCTTGCGATCGAAGCGAGCGACGGCCTTGCCTTCGACACCGCATTTTCGGCGGTGCGCTATGCCATCGGCGCTTCGGGCGTGGTGCTGGCGGACATCGACATGTTCGCGCAGGAAATCGCGACCGGGCAACTCGTCATGCCGTATGACCGGGTTTCGGCGGACGGGTTCGGGTATTACCTCAAGACCCACGCCGAGGACCTTGGCGATCCGGCGATCTTCCTGCTGCGCGAATGGATCATCCGGCATTTTTCGAACGGTATGGGCCGCGATGTGCCTGCGCCGACCGAGATCGTGCCCGAAATGCGCGGCTGAGGCCTGGCCTCCCTCACTCCCCTGGATCCCCGCCTTTGCGGGGATGACGAAGGATAATTCGGACAAGATACAGAGCGCGTCCTCCCCGCGAAGGCGTGGATCCAGAGCGGCTTGCAGGACGCTCTGGATTACTTCGCTACGCCCACCGGTGCCGATAGGTACGGTGAAGGGTCAAGGCGACGGCGGCAAGTGCTTCAGCAGCAACCCATCCTGATGGTCCTTGACGAAGCCCTTCCATGTCGGGTTCGCGCCGCCTTCGCTCACAGCGTCATAGCGCTTGTCATCGCTTATCCACTTTGCGCCGTCAGAGTCCTCCGAAGGCACGTTGAGGTAGTCGGCCTTGGCCGCTTCGCCCTTGAGCTGGAGATCGAGGAACGCCGTGATGAAATGCAGCGCGATGCTGTTCACCCGCGGCTTGCGCCACATGCGGTCTTCGAACCAAGAGAAATCCCACGCCGTGCCGCGCATTTCGGCGGGCGCGGGATTGGTGCCGATGGCGTGACCCGCGCCTTTCAGCGCGAGGAGCCAGCGATCCGAACTTGTGGCATCGCGGAAGATCGCGGCG
>CANCET010000228.1 GCA_947375105.1 Sphingomonadaceae bacterium | reverse complement strand
ACGGCCAGCGGCGCTGGGGCCACGCTTCGTCGCAACATCAAGGCGTTGGGGTTGGATCATTGACCTTTGCCTGCCTTAGATGGTGCACGGATCGCCAACGCGCTCAGGGTCAAAAGAAGCAATGAACATTCACCGGCGCCAATTTCTCGGCGCCATTGCCGGAACCACTGCCTCGCTTGCGCTGCCATTGGGCCGCGCGGGGGCGCAGGACGCGGAACTGCCGGGCGGCACGTTCTGGGGCACCATGCCCGTTACCGACACCGATGCCCCGATGGTGCAGGGCGCATCTTCGAGCATTGCCCGTTCGGGCATTCTCCCGCTCGTGCCGCGCGCGCTGGCCGCGCTGGACCGCCACGGCGCGGTGATCGCGGTGCGCGACCGAATCGGCATCGTCGATTTCTCACAGCCCTCGCGCGAGGCACGTTTTCATATCGTCGATCTGGCGGGCGGCACGGTCTCCTCCCCGTTGCTCGTGGCGCACGGCAAGGGTTCGGACCCGGCGAACCGCGGGATTGCCGAGCACTTCTCGAATCAGATGGGCTCCGATGCATCGTCGCGCGGCAGTTATGTCACGGGCGAGATCTACTACGGCAAGCACGGCCGCTCGCGCCGCCTGATCGGGCTCGATGCGGAGAACGACCGTGCGATGGAGCGCGGCATCGTGATCCATGCGGCGAGCTACGTCGATCCCTCGCTGGTGGCGGTACAAGGCCGCATCGGCCGCAGCCAGGGCTGCTTCGCGGTGAACCCGCGCGTGATCGCGCAAGTGCTTGAGCAGCTGGGCCCCGGCCGCCTGCTCTTCGCAACGAGCTAGGCTGGCTTCTTAGCCAGCAGCGCCATCCGCAGGCACCGGCAGACGACTTCGTCGCGCTGGTTCAGAGCCTCGTGCGCGAAGGTCACGATCCCCGCATCGGGGCGTGATTTGCTGGCGCGCAGTTCCATCACCTCGCTGGTGGCGCGCAGGGTATCGCCGAGGAATACAGGCTTGGGCATCACCAGCTTGTCGTAGCCGAGATTGGCGACGAGCGTGCCGACGGTGGTATCGCCGACCGACAGCCCCACCATCAGCGCGAAGGTGAAAGTGCCGTTGACGAGGATCTGCCCGAACTCGCTTGCGCGCGCGGCTTCGGCATCGATGTGCAGCGGCTGCGGGTTGTGCGTCATCACCGAGAACAGCAGGTTGTCCGTCTCGGTAACGGTGCGGCGGATTTCGTGGGTGAGCTTGTCGCCCACCTGCCATTCATCGAAGTAGCGGCCTGCCATTGTCAGTCCTCCTTGGCTTTCTCCACGCGCACCAGCAGCGCCTCGACTTGCACTTGCGAGCCAACCGCCACGGTCAGTTCCGCGACCGTGCCATCGAACGGCGCGGTAAGCGCATGTTCCATTTTCATAGCTTCGAGGACGAGGAGCTTCTGGCCTTTGGTCACGGTGTCTCCAGCGGTAACTTCCACCGCGATGACTTTGCCGGGCATCGGGGCGAGGATGGCGCCGCCACCAGATACCCCAGAGTCAGTTGCATCAACCCGCCAGTCTGACGCTATAAACGCTGCGCCACCTTCATGAATGATTGTTGAGCCTTGGTCCTCACTGATGCCGCCAATCCCAGGCCAAGGAAACGGACGTGGTTGCTCAGGAAACGGCGCATCGATTGAGTTGGCATTGACGAGCAAGCGGACTGAACGAACAGGTGCCGCGTTGAGCCGGAAGCCCAACAGACGGCGGCCTTGAAGACCGTTGTCCTCGTCTTCATCCGAAGCTGCGCCGTGGGTTCGCCTCAGGACTGCTTCGGCAGCGATCTCCAGCAATAACGCGCTAGGTTCTGGAGATGAGGTAAGCGCATCAGACTTTTCGGCAATCAGGCCTGTTGTTGCCTCGCCCGCGATGAAGGTGTCGTTAGCCAGCAACCGCGCCAAGAACCAAGCATTTGTCTTTACCGGATAGCAGAGCGTCCGTTCGCAAGACGAACGGAGAGCATCAACGGCCTCTTGGCGGGTTTCGCCAACAGCAACCAGCTTGGCGATCATTGGATCATAGAACGGCGAGACCACATCTCCTTGTTCGACCCCCGTTTCAATTCGGTGTGCGTCCCGCAGTTGAAGGCTTTCCAGCGTTCCAATGCTCGGCAAAAACCCCTTCGCCGGATCCTCCGCATAAAGCCGCGCTTCCATGGCCCAGCCGTTGATCGCAAGCTCGTCCTGCCGCTTGGGCAGCGGCTCCCCGCTCGCCACGCGCAGTTGCCATTCGACCAGATCGACGCCGGTGATTTCCTCCGTCACCGGGTGCTCTACCTGCAGGCGCGTGTTCATTTCCATGAACCAGATGCGGTCCGCACGCAGGCCTTCGCTGGCATCGGCGATGAATTCGATGGTGCCCGCGCCGACATAATCGACCGCCTTGGCCGCCTTCACCGCCGCCGCGCAGAGCGCCTCGCGGGTCGCGTGGTCCATGCCCGGCGCGGGGGCTTCCTCGATCACTTTCTGGTGGCGGCGCTGGAGCGAGCAGTCGCGCTCGAACAAGTGCACCACATTGCCGTGGCTATCGCCGAAGACCTGCACCTCGATGTGGCGCGGGCGCTGGATGTATTTCTCGATCAGAACATGGGCATTGCCGAACGAGGCCGCTGCCTCGCGCTGGCACGAGGCGAGCGCGTCGGCAAAGTCCGCCGCCGCCTCCACCTTGCGCATCCCCTTGCCGCCCCCGCCTGCGACGGCCTTGATGAGGACCGGGTAGCCGATTTCGGCGGCGCGTTCGGCAAGGAAGGCCGGGTCCTGGTTCTCGCCCATATAGCCCGGCGTGACGGGCACGCCCGCCGCCGCCATCAGTTGCTTGGCCGCGTCCTTGAGGCCCATCGCGGTGATGCTGGCAGGCTTGGGGCCGACCCAGATCAGCCCTGCATCAAGCACGGCCTGCGCGAACTCCGCGTTTTCGGAAAGGAAGCCATAGCCGGGGTGGATCGCTTCCGCGCCGGTGGCCTTGGCGGCGGCGATGATCTTCTCGCCCACCAGATAGCTCTCGCGCGCGGGAGACGGGCCGATATGCACCGCCTCGTCCGCCTGCCGCACATGCAGCGCCTTGGCATCAGCATCGGAATAGACCGCGACAGTGCGAATACCCATCGCGCGCGCCGTGCGGATGATGCGGCAGGCAATCTCGCCGCGATTGGCGATGAGGAGGGACTGGATCATGCGCCGCACCCTTCCGTGCGTGAGGAGAACGTGAGGTTCACCACCTTCCATTGGCCGTTCTCGCGAACGAGGTCGAAGTGATCGAAGCCGCAGCTAACGAGGCTGCCGCCCATCTGAATCGTGAACGGCGCCCAGACCATGGCGACATCGCCGTCCTGTTCGATGACGGGTTGGGTGATGCGTTCGATGAAGCCGGAGCCCGGTGTCATCCGCGCGGCATATTCGGTGAAGCTGCGGCTGCGCAGCCCGCTCGTGCCGCCCACAAACGTGCCGCGCCCGGTGACGCGGCCATCGGGATAGACCAGCTTCAGCAACGCCGGGGCATCGCCGGTTTCGAGCGTGGCGAGCAGCGCATCGACGGTGGCGGCGATGGCCTTGTCGCCGAAATCGGGGGCTGCGAGGCGTTCGCCCTGCGGCAGCGGCTGGGCTGAAAGCGCGAGAGCTGAGAGGAGGGTTATCATTTCAATTCCCTTAGAACCTCCCCGGAGCGGGGAGGGGGACTGCCCGCAGGGTGGTGGAGGGGTAAACGCGCATCGCAAGCGTCGACAATCGCCGCGATCGCGCCATCAAGGTTGTCGAGAACATAACTGGCAGGCAGCCGCAGCATCGCGAAGCCGCGCGACGCCAACCAAGCATCACGCCGCAAATCGCGCTCGGGCCGATCACCCCGCTCATGCACAACACCATCAATCTCGATGGCCAAGCGCCGCTCAAGACAGGCAAAGTCAAGCACGACTTCGCCTAACGGATGCTGGCGACGAAACTTGTAGCCGCCTGGCCGATTGCGCAATTCGCGCCAGATCAGGACTTCGGGCAGATTGCCGGAGCGCCGCTCGCGTTTCGCGACACGGAATGCGTTGGCGCTTGCGGAGAGCACCCCTCCACCACCCTGCGGGTGGTCCCCCTCCCCGTTCCGGGGAGGTTCGGAAAAAGCGCTGCTCATAGCACCTCCCCGGAACGGGGAGGGGGACCGCCGCGCAGCGGTGGTGGAGGAGTATTCCCGCCCCTCACATCCGGAACACCCCGAACCGGGGCGCCTCCATGATCGGCGCTTCAAGACAAACCCCCAGCGCCAGACCCAGCACATCGCGCGTCTGCACGGGATCGATCACCCCATCGTCCCACAACCGCGCGGTGGCGTAATACGGGTTGCCCTCGTCCTCGTACTTCTGGCGGATCGGGGCCTTGAACGCTTCGGCTTCTTCCGGCGTCCACTTGTCCGCATCGCGGTGGACCGTTGCCAGCACCGATGCGGCCTGTTCGCCGCCCATCACGCTGATGCGCGCATTGGGCCACGTAAACAGAAACCGGGGATCATACGCCCGCCCACACATGCCGTAGTTGCCCGCGCCGAAGCTGCCGCCGATCAGCACCGTCAGCTTGGGAACTTGCGCGGTGGCGACGGCGGTGACGAGCTTGGCGCCATGTTTGGCAATGCCTTCGGCCTCATACTTGCCGCCGACCATGAAGCCGGAGATGTTCTGCAGGAACAGCAGCGGAATGCGGCGCTGGCAGGCCAGTTCGATGAAGTGTGCGCCTTTTTGCGCGCTTTCGGAAAACAGCACGCCGTTGTTGGCGAGGATCGCCACTTCCATGCCCCAGATGCGCGCGAAGCCGCAGACCAGCGTGCTGCCGTAGTGCGCCTTGAACTCGTGAAATTCGCTGCCGTCGACGATGCGGGCGATGACTTCGTGAACATCGTAAGGCGCGCGCACATCATCGGGGATGATGCTGTAGAGGTCTTCCGCATCGTATCTGGGCGGGCGCGGCGCGATGGCGCCCTGCACGCCTGCGGGCCCCGGCCCGAGATGGCTGACGATATCGCGCACGATGGTGAGCGCATGCTCGTCGTTGTCCGCCAAGTGATCGACCACGCCGGACTTGCGCGCATG
>CANCET010000227.1 GCA_947375105.1 Sphingomonadaceae bacterium | reverse complement strand
GTGATCCTAGTTGTGTTGAATTTCAACCAGGTTTCACAAATGTGGCACCTTGCATCTCCATGCGTGGCCGATTTGCAACGTAATGTTGCCCCCGCGCGTTACCAGCCCGGCGGCACGGCGGGATAGGCATCGAGCACATCGCCCAGCGCGGCCTCCAGCGGGGCGAGCCACGGCTCGAACGGCTTCCAGCTCTCGGTCCCCTCGCGGTAGATCGGGCGGCGCACCTGCTCCGAACTCGGCGTGCGCACCGCGCGGTCGTTGGCATAGAACGCGAGGCACGACGGCTCGAACGGCAAGCCGCAGGCCGCAAGCAGCGCGCGCACTTCGGTTTCGGTATCGTCCACCATGCGTTCGTAGATCACGCGGTGAACATGGCCCGGCAGCACGCGGTCCACATGCGCCATCAGCCGCACGTAATCGCGGTAGTAGCTCCCCACGTCCTCCAGCGCATAGGAGAAGCCCTGCCCGCGCGCGAAATGCTGCTTGAAATTGGAAAAGCAGCACGAGAGCGGGTGGCGGCGCGCATCAACGATTTTCGCGTTCGGCAGGATCAGCCGGATGAATGGCACGTGGAGCCAGTTGTTGGGGAGCTTGTCGATAAACAGCGGGCGCGCGGTGTGGCGCTGCACGCGCGTTCGCTGAAGATATTGCTCGCCAAGATCGCGCAGTCTGGCCGGTTCGAGATCGGCAAGACGCGCGGGATAGCCTTCCACAGAGCGCGCCAGCAGCGCGATATCGGGTAGTTCGCTGGTGCCTTCGACCTGGCTGTGGCTGGAGAGGATCTGCTCGACCAGCGTGGAGCCCGCGCGCGGCATGCCGAGCACGAAAATCGGATCGGGCGCGGGGCATCCCGCCCCGGCAAACTTCGCGAACAGTTCGGGCGTGGCGGCGGCGATGGCCTGATCAACCGACGCGGTGGTGTCCTCAGCCTTGTAGGGCAGGCGCTTTTTCCGCAACGCATTGCCCGCAGCATAATGCGCAAAAGCCGCCTCGGCCTGCCCCCGGTCCTCGTGCGCCTTGCCGAGCGCGAAATCGAGGTGCCAGCGGTCTTCGGGCGCGTTCGCCTCGCTTGTCAGCGCAGCCCGCATCGCGGCGATGTCCGCATCCGAAAACGTCACGGTCTTGAGATTGGCGAGGCTCCACCACACTTCGCCGAGCCCGGGCTGGATTTCCAGCGCGCGGCGGTAGGCGGCTACGCCCTCGTCCAGTCGGCCCACGGTCTTGAGCATGTGGCCATAGCTCATCCACACTTTCGGCTGATTGGGGGCCTCGCGCAGCACTTGCGCATAGAGCGCCAGCGCCTCGTCGAATTCGCCGATCCGGCCAAACGCGGCGGCTTGCAGATTGAGAGTGCCGGGGTTGTCCGGATCTTCCACGGTCACCCGCGCCAACTCTTCCAGCGCTTCGGGTGCGCGGTTAGTGCGATAGAGCACAAGCGCGAGATTGGCGCGCGCAGGCGTGAAATCCGGCGCGAGTTCGATGGCGCGGCGCAGCAGGTTTTCGGCATCCTGATAGCGGCCGATGCGCCCTGCAAGTTCTGCGAACAGGCGGATCGCCCTCACGTCGAACGGGTTTTCCTTGAGCAGCGCGCGCAGCAAGGGCTCGGCTTCGTGCAGCACGTTGGCGTTCATCGCCATCGCGGCGCGGACGAGGCGGGGGTCGTAGTTCGGAGCGGTGACGGTGCGGGTGGCCATGGCGCGCGCCAAGAAACACGGTGACGCGGCGCGATCAAGCGTTAGTCTGCATCTTGAACAAGAATGGGAAACTCGATGAGCAAGGAGCCGCGTGGCCTCAATTTCTGGATGGTGCTGGCGCTGTGCGTGGGCAACATGGTGGGCTCGGGCATTTATCTGTTGCCCGCAACACTGGCGCCGCTCGGGACCAATCAGCTGATCGGCTGGATGGTGACGATTGCCGGAGCAACGGCGCTGGCGGCCGCGTTCGCGCGGATGGGCGCGCGGCTGCCGGGTTCGGGCGGGCCTTATGCCTATGCACAAGCCGCGTTCGGACCGTTTGCAGGCTTTGCGACCGCGTGGAGCTACTGGGTCATGCTCTGGGCGGGCAACGGCGCAATTGCCGTGGCGGTGGTCAGCAATCTCAGCCTCGTGGTGCCGTGGATCGGCAAGACGCCGGGCGTGCCGGCGGTACTGGCAGTCGCCTGCGTGTGGGGGATGACCTTGCTCAACATTCGCGGCGTGCGCGCGGCCGGGACTTTCTCGGTGGTCACCACCGCGCTCAAACTCATGCCGCTGGTGCTGCTGATCGTGCTGGCGCTGTGGTTTGCGGCAAGCGGAACACCGCGCGTTGCACCGCCGCAGGTCTCCATCGCGCCGGGAGCTATCGCGGCGGCCGCGGGGCTGACATTCTGGGGATTCCTCGGCCTTGAATCCGCGACCGTCCCCGCCGGCAGAGTGGAGAACGCCGCGCGCGTGGTGCCGCTCGCCACGATCATCGGGGTGCTGCTGACGGGCGCGGTCTATTTCGGCATCAGCGTGGCGTTCTGGGCCTATATGCCCGCGAGCGAAGCGGCGGCCTCCCCTGCCCCAGTGGCGGATTTTCTAGGGCGCACGTTCGGCGGGAACATGGCTTCGGTGGTCGCAGTGTTCGCCGCGATCAGCGCGTTCGGGACACTCAATGGCTTCATCCTGCTGCAGGGCGAGATGCCGCAGGCGATGGCGCGCGGCGGAGTGTTTCCAGCCTGGTTCGCAAAGGATGGCCTGCGCGGGACGCCGGTGCGCGCGCATGTCGTCTCATCGCTGCTGCTGAGCGCGGTGACGCTGCTCAATTATGGGCGGGGCTTGGGCGACTTGTTCCAGTTCATCGCCTCCGTCAGCCTCGCGGCGGGCATGCTGGCCTATTTCATGAGCATGATGGCCGCCATTCGCCTGCTGCCTGAGGAGCGCGGGCTGATCCTGCTGGCGGTGGGCGGCGCGGCGTTCATCGGCTGGGCGACCTGGGGGCTGGGCCTGAGCGCCGTCGGCTACGGCGCAGGGCTCGTGCTGGCGGGGGTGCCGGTTTACCTTGCGGTGCGGCGGGGGCAGAAGGTAGCGCTTGCATGAAGGCGCGGTGGTGGAAACGGCTTTGGCTGCGCTATCTTTATTATTTCAAGCAACACTGGATCATCGCGGGCACGCTGACCCTTTGGTTGCTGTGGGTTTTGGTGCAGGTCTGCATTCAGTTCCTGCCGGTTTTGGCTGAGATGCTGTTTGAGTTCGTCGTGGCATTGATCGCCGCGCTGTAGCGCTGTCCCCCCTCCACCACCCTTCGGGCGGTCTCCCTCCCCATTTGCACTTCGTGAAAATGGGGAGGATCGCGGTCCTCCCTGTTTTTGCGCAGCACAAACGGGGAGGTGGCATCGGCGCAGCCGATGACGGAGGGGTTCTTCTTCACCGCCCCCGGTGCAGCACCTTCCACAGCGTGCCGCGATCCCGGATGATTTCCGCCGCCGCGTTATGCCCCGGCGCGCCGGTCACACCGCCGCCGGGGTGCGTGCCGCTGCCGCACATGTAGAGGCCCTTGATCGGCGAGCGATAATCGCCGTGACCCAGCACGGGGCGCGCGGCCCAAAGCTGGTCGAGGCCCATCTGGCCGTGGAAGATATCACCGCCAATGAGGCCGAACTTGCGTTCGAGATCGAGCGGCGAGTGGATCTGGCGGGCGATGACCGCGTTCTTGAAGTTGGGCGCGTGGTCGTTGACCGTGTCGATGATGAGATCGGCCGCCTTTTCGCGCACGTCGTCCCAGCTCTGGCCGTTCTTCAGTTCGGGCGAGAACTGCTGGCAGAACAGGCTGGCGATATGCATGCCCGGAGGGGCGAGGCTGTCGTCGATGGTGGTGGGCAGCTTGATCTCGATGATCGGCTTCTTCGACCAGCCGAACTGCTGCGCATCGATGAAGGCCTGGTCCATGTATTCCATGCCCGGCGCGATGATGATGCCCGCGGTGTGGTGCTCGGCCTTTTCCTTGCCCGGCAGCACGGTGAAGTCCGGCAGTTCCGACAGCGCAACGTTCATGCGGAACGTGCCCGAGCCGGTCTTGAAGTTCTTGATGCGGCGGTTGAAATCGGCATCCAGATCGCTGCTGTCGACCATCTGGCGATAGAGCAGCGCAGGGCCGACGTTGGCGGCGATGGTGGGGGCATAAAGCTCCTCGCCGCTTTCGAGCTTCACGCCAACAGCCTTGCCGTTGTTGACGAGGACCTTGGAGACGGGCGCTTCGAGGCTGATTTCCACGCCCTCTTCGGCGCACGCGCGCGCCATGGCCTGCGTGATCGCACCCATGCCGCCAACCGAGTGGCCCCACGCACCGAACTTGCCATTCACTTCGCCGAACACGTGGTGAAGCAGCACATAGGCAGAGCCGGGGGTGGAGACGCCCGCGTAGTTGCCGACGACCGCGTCGAAGCCGAACGCGGTGCGCACATAGTCATGCTCGAACCAGCCTTCGAGAAACTCGCGCGCCGACTTGGTGAAGATATCGAGCAGATCGCGCTGCACATCGAGGCCAAGGCCCGCGATGGGCCAGCCCTGCTGCGCGGCCGCAAGCAGCGAGCGAACGCCGCCGCCAACGTTGGGCGGGCACTTCAGCGCAATATCGCGCAGGACCTGCGCGACCTTCTCGAGCGCTGCGTCGTAGTGCGGATACGCTTCGGCGTCCTTCTTCGAGAAGCGCGCGAACTCCGCCTCGGTGCGGCCAGCACCGCCGCCGAGCTTGAGGTAGTCGTTCTCGAACGGGAAGAAGTTGCTGATCGTGCGCTCGATGATGCGGAAGCCGCGTTCGTGCAGCTTCATGTCGGCGATCACCTTGGGGCGCAGCAGGCTGACGGTGTAGCTGGCGGTCGAGTTGCGAAAACCGGGATGGAATTCCTCGGTGACGCAGGCGCCGCCGACCACGTCGCGCCGCTCCAGCACGCGCACCTTCATGCCGGCGCGGGCGAGATAGAAAGCGCAGGTGAGGCCGTTGTGGCCGCCGCCGATGATGATGGCGTCGTATCGGTTGGACATTGGATTTCTTCCCTTTTCTTTCAGAGGTGGTCTGGCCCACCCCCGCCCCCTCCCGCAGGCGGGAGGGGAGATTATGTTCCGGCCTTCTTTCCCCCTCCCGCCTGC
>CANCET010000226.1 GCA_947375105.1 Sphingomonadaceae bacterium | reverse complement strand
TGGCGATTCTTCCCCCTGAAATCCGGAGCTTTGTCCGGTTGAGTGTCGATTGTGAACGTTCACGTAGCTGGGAACGTTCACTTCGTCAAGCCAGTACGTGGTGTTTTGCACCAGATCAGCCCCCCTTTGGTGTATCAGCGGGCCGAAGGAAATGGTGCGGTGCGCCGCATGGCGAGGCGTCCCGCAAGGATTGCGAGCACCATGCCGGCGGCCGCGAGCGCACCGAGCCGCGTGGTGCGGCCGCGCTAGGGCGCCTCGCTGGCAAGAAAGCGTTCGAGCGGCGGCAGGGCTTTGTCCGGGCTCTCCTCGAACGGCACATGGCCCATGCCGGGGAGCCGCACGAGCCGGGCGCGGGGCATGAGCCGGAGATAGTCCTGCGCGTTGCGAACCGGGATCATGTGGTCGTCCTCGCCCCACAGGATTAGCGTGGGGGCGGAAATGCTGCGCAGGCGCGCGGCGGGATCGGCGAGGACCGTCTGGCGGGTGCGGCTCAGAATGGCGCGGCGAACGCCCGGCGCGAGGAGCATGTCGCGGTAGCGTTCGAGCACGGCATCGGGAAGCGCATCGGGATGCGCCCACGCCGGCGCCAGATTGGCGCGGATCAGCGCGCGCGGGCCGACCCACGGCATGAGTTCGAGGAGGAGCGGGACTTCGGGCGCCTTGCCATATGCGAAGCCGGGGCTGGCGAAGCCATCGGGAGAGATGAGAACAAGGCGATTGACGCGTTCCGGATGGGCCGCGGCGAACTCCCACGCGAACCGCCCTCCCAGCGAATTGCCGATGAAAGTGGCGCGGGGAAGGCCAAGTTGGTCCATCAGCCCAGCGAGGACTGCAAGGGTGCGCTCGTCGCTGTAAGTGCCGGTCGGATCGGGGCCGGTGAGGCCGAAGCCGGGGAGATCGAGGCGGATCACGCGGTATTTGCCGGTGAGCGCCTTGGCCCACGGTTCCCACGTATCTAGGCTGGAGCCGAAGCCGTGGAGGAGGATCAGCGGAGGCGCGGCGTGCGGGCCGGTATCGCGCAGGCGGACTCGCTGGCCGAGCACCATCCGGTACTCGCCGGGGTACGCGGCTTCGAGTGCGGTGCGGGGCTTGTCGGGCGCGTAGAGCCAAAGCGCGAGGGCGGCGAGGGCGAGCAGGAGAAGCGCAGCAGCCCAGCGCAGGATGGTCTTGAAAAGGGCCATCAGAACACCGCGTGTTCGCCGCGCTCGTCAGGTGCTGCTTCACCGGAGAGGACGGCGCGGTAGTGATCGAACAAGGTGTCGGTGCCGGTCTCGGGCGTGGCCGCTGCATCGTATCGGCCCGTGGCGGGATTGAAGACGAGCATGCTTTCGGTGGCGTAATAGTGGCCGATGCGGGCGAGTTCGGCCTTGGCGGCCAGCGCCGGAACGATACGGGCGGCGAGGGCGAGGACGCCTGCGATGCCGCCGAGCAAGCCGGGTGCGACCGAGCGATACCTCGGCGGCCGGCCGGTCAGCGCAAAGAGCGCCTCGCCCTGATCGCGCGGAGTGATCGCAGGGCCGGGGCCGCCGATGGGCAGAACCTTGTTCCAGCGCTCGGGATCGGTAAGGCACCCTGCGATGTAGGCAGCCAGATCACGGTTGCTGATGGGCTTGCAGGCGGTGAGCGTGCCGTCGCCGAACAGGAGGAAAGGCTTGCCTCTGCGCACGCGTTCGATCTGGCCCGAGAGCGACTTGAAGAAGGCGGTAGGGCGGACGATGGAGTAGCGCATGCCCGAGGCGATCAGCTCGGCCTCGAATGCGAGCTTGGCCTGCTGGAAGGCGCGGAGCGGCTTTTGCACGCAGATCGCCGACAGCAGCACGAAATGCTGCGCACCAGCCTTGCGGGCAGCGGAGAGGGCGTAGGTGTGGGCCTTGTAGTCGATCTCCCAGGCTTCATGCGGGACGCCGGTGCGCGAAGCCATGCACGAGACCACGATATCGAACGCCTCGCCTGCAAAGCCGTCGCGCGCGATGTTGACGGGATCGGCAGGGTCGGCGATGCGCACGGTCACGCCGGGGAGGGGGGCGGTAGGTGGTCGGCGGACGAGGGCTACGACTTCGTGCCCTGCACCGACAAGCGCCTGCGCGGTCGCCCGGCCAATCGTGCCAGTTGCGCCGAACAGGGCGATGCGGCTCATGGTGCCCGCGTCCCCTTGGCGGCCATGATCTGCCGGCCGTCGGCGGCATAGGCGGCAAGGACGAGTGCGCCATCTTGGTGCTTGAGGGCGAGGTGGAGCGGTTCGTTCGCAACCGCAGGCGAAACGGCGCGGAAACTGAACGTCGCAACCGCGGTCTCAGATCCCAGCGTGCGGCGGGCGAGATCGAGCAGCAAAGTCGCGATCAGCGGGCCGTGAACGACAAGGCCGCGGTAGCCTTCGACCCCCGTCGCGTAAGGATGGTCGTAGTGGATGCGGTGCGTGTTGAAGGTGAGCGCGGAGTAGCGGAACAGGAGCGCGGAAGTGGGGTGCACGGCGCGCACCGCGTCCCACCCTGCGGGATCGAAGCGGGTATTGCCGAGCGGCGGCGGGGCGGGCGGACTGCCGCGCGGCGGAGCGTCGCGATAGACCAGCGTCTGCGTTTCGCGGACGGTCAGGGTACCGCCTGCGAAGGTTTCATGGGCGAGCTCGGCAAAGACCAGTGGGCCGGTGGCGCCGTGCTTGTCGGAGATGGAAAGCACGCGGGTACGGCGTTCGATCGGCGCGCCAGCGGCGATGGGGCTCAGAAATTCCAGCGCGCCGGCCGCCCACATGCGGCGTTCGAGGGGGAGCGGGGGGAGAAGGCTGGCAGGGCTGTCATCGCGCTTCGGGTGGCCGTCTGGTCCCAGCGCTGTGGTGGGCGCGTCAGGCGTGCAGAGGCACCAATGGAGGCCCTGAGGCGCGGTGCGGTCTGCCGGTGCGTCGCGGTCCAGTGCGCCGCACCAGCGGGCCAGCAAGCTGTCTGTGAGATCATCGCGCCGCACGTCCTCACGGCCGATCCATGCGCCGAAATCGCCCATCAGCCGCGACCTGCCATCAGGCCGCGCGCAATCACTTGCGCCTGGATTTCCGCCGCGCCTTCGAAGATCGAAAGGATGCGCGCGTCGCACAGCACGCGGCTGATCTCGTATTCAAGTGCGTAGCCGTTGCCGCCGTGGATCTGGAGCGATGCGTCGGCGGCGGTCCAGGCGGCGCGGGCGGCGTGGAGCTTGGCCATGCCGGCCTCGATATCGCAGCGGCGGCCGGCGTCCTTGGCGCGCGCGGCGGCATAGCTGAGTTCACGCGCGGTCACGTATTCGGCGAGCACGACGGCGAGCTTGTCGGCCACGCGGGGGAAGTGAACCAGCGCCTGCCCGAATTGCTTGCGTTGGAGTGCATAGCCGAGACCCAGTTCGAGCGCGCGGCGGGCCGTGCCCACGGCGCGCGCGGCGGTCTGGATGCGGGCGCCTTCGAAGGTCTGCATCAGCTGCTTGAAGCCTGCGCCTTCCTTGCCGCCAAGGAGGGCATCTGCAGGCGCGCGCATCCCGTCGAACTGGAGCGCGTATTCGCGCATCCCGCGATAGCCGAGCACTTCGATCTCGCTGCCGGTCAGGCCATCGGCCGGGAAGGGATTGCTTTCCGTGCCGCGCGGCTTGGGGACGAGCAGCATGGAGAGCCCGGCATAGCCGGCTGCATCAGGAAGCGTACGCACCAGAAGCGTCATCACGTCCGAGCGGGCGGCGTGGGTGATCCACGTTTTCGCGCCATGGATCACCCAGTCACCGCTGCCGTCCTGCGCGGCGCGGGTGGTGAGCGCGCCGAGGTCTGACCCTACGTCGGGCTCGGTGAAGACGGCGGTGGGGAGCGTTTCGCCAGCGGCGATGCGCGGGAGCCATTGCGCTTTCTGCTCGTCCGTGCCGCCGAGCATGATGAGTTCGCCCGCGATTTCGGAGCGTGTGCCCAAGGAGCCGGCGCCGATCCAGCCGCGCGAGAGTTCCTCGCTGACAAGGCACATGACAAGCTTGCCAAGGCCAAGACCGCCGTATTCCTCCGGGATGCAGACGCCGAAGGTGCCGAGATCGGCCATCGCCTGCACCGTCTCGTCCGGGATCAGCGCATTGGCGAGGTGCCACTTGTGCGCATGTGGGATGATTTCGGCATCGGTGAAGCGGCGGAACTGCGCGCGGATTTCGTCGAGCGCGGCGTCGTGGAAAGTCTCACTCGGCCATTGCCCATCCGCCAGCGCGGCGGCGAGTGCTGCGCGGGTTTCGGCCATGTCGGCATCGAGCAGCGGCGCGGCGGCATCGGCAAGCGCGCGGGCCTCGGCGGTGAGGCCAAGGTCTGCCGGACGCAGCATCTCAGCCGGGCCCATAAGCAGCGCGCCGGTAAGCTGGCCCAGCGTTTCGGCGAAGGCCAGCTGCGCCACCATGCCGTCGAGCGGGTTCGCGCCGCCCCCCGCTTCGGCCCATGCGGCGACGGCCTCAAGCGCTGCGACGCTGGTGGCGATCCATGCGAAACCATGCGCGGCGCGCTGCTCCGCATCCACCGGGCGGTTGGCGAGGCGCTGCGCCAGCGCGCTTCGGGTAGCTTCGCGGTAGGCTATGGCCGCTTCGAGCGGCGTGCGGAGGTCCATCGTCAGGCTGCGCGCTCGAACACCGCGGCGATGCCCTGGCCGCCGCCGATGCACATGGTTTCGAGCCCGAAGCGGCCATTCCGGCGCACCAGTTCGCGTGTGAGGTTGGCGAGGATGCGCCCACCGGTCGCGCCGATGGGATGACCGAGCGAGATGCCGGAACCATTGACGTTGAGCACATCGTGGCGGCTGTCGTCCGCGCTCCAGCCCCAGCCCTTGAGCACGGCGAGGACTTGCGGGGCGAAGGCTTCGTTGAGCTCGACGAGGTCGATATCGTTCCAGCCGAGGCCGGTGCGCGCGAACAGGCGCTCGACTGCCGGCACCGGGCCGATGCCCATGCGCGCGGGATCGCAGCCGGCCGCGGCCCACGAATGGAACCAGGCGATGGGTTCGAGGCCGAGTTCTTCGAGCTTGTGTTCGGCCACCACTAGGCAGGCGGCGGCAGCATCGTTCTGCTGGCTGGCGTTGCCTGCCGTCACGACCGCGCCGGGGATGGCCTTGGCTTCGAGCGCCTTCAGCGCGCCGAGGCTCTCCATCGTGGCGTCGGCGCGGTAACCTTCGTCGTGGG
>CANCET010000225.1 GCA_947375105.1 Sphingomonadaceae bacterium | reverse complement strand
GTGCCTCATAAGGCCGCTTTGCGCGCCGCGCAAATCGCGTTAGCACATCCGGCATGAACAGCCCGCACATTCCCCGCATCGAAGGCAGCGCCGGCGCGCGCCGCCATTTCCGCTTTTTTGACTATCTGATGGCTGCGTTCGTCGCGATCCTGCTGCTTTCGAACCTCATCGGCGCCGCCAAGCTGACCACTGTCTGGGGCTATACCTTCGGCGCGGGCATCCTGTTTTTCCCGGTCTCCTATGTGCTGGGTGACGTGCTGACCGAGGTCTACGGCTATGCCAATGCGCGGCGCTGCGTGTGGGTCGGCTTTTTCGCGCTGCTGTTCATGGCGTTCATGAGCTTTGTCGTGGTGGCGATGCCGCCGTCGTCAGGTTGGGGCTGCGCTTCGAGCGGGGATCCGCGCTTCGCCGAGATTGTGGCAAAGACGTCTGCGGGGGCGGTGTGCCAGACGACGTACGATTCGGTGTTCGGCAGCACCTGGCGCATCGTCATCGCCTCGGTGACCGCGTTCTGGGCGGGCGAGTTCGTCAATTCCTTTGTGCTGGCGCGGATGAAGGTGTGGACCGCGGGCAAGTATCTGTTCACCCGCACCTGGGGTTCGACGATCTTCGGGCAGGCGGTGGACAGTGCGCTGTTCTATCCGATCGCGTTCCTCGGCACATGGGAAACGGCGGATGTCATCCACGTGATGTACACCAACTGGGCGCTCAAGGTTCTTTGGGAAATCGTGCTGACGCCGGTCACGTATGCCGTGGTCGGCTTCCTCAAGCGCAGTGAAGGTGTCGACGTGTTCGATACCGACATCGATTTCTCGCCCTTCGCGACCGCCGAAGACGCCTGATGATCTACGTCGTCCTCAATGGCGGCGCGATTCTGGCGGCGACGCTGGCCGGGCTGCTGCTGGGGTTGGCGTATCAGATCGCGGTGGACCGCCGGCGGATCGGCGGCAGGGGCTGGGGGGCAATGCTGGTGACGGCGTTCGTTGCTGAGGCTTGGCTTTGCGCGATCCTGGCCGGCGCATTGATCCTCGCGCCGCCCAAGGGCAGCGTGTGGACCATGACCATCGGCAGCGCGGTGGTGATCTGGCTGGGCTTCGTGGTGCCAAGCCTTGCCGCGTCCTATCGGATGCGCGCGTTGGCGTGGCGGGCCGCGTTGGTCGATTGCGGCTACTGGCTGGTGGTGATGCTGGCGCAGGCGGTGGTGCTGCGGCTGATCGGGCTGGTGCCGCCTCCCGCTTGAGTGTTTGCCGGCCTGAACGATCATGGCCCTCCCCGACGAAGCGAGAAGGGCCATCGGGCGCGCCGGGGGCGGTGCTGCCAGCGATCAATCGGCGATGAGGCCGATGGCGAGGTAGATCAGGATCAGCGAGCCGAAGCCGGCGATGGTGCCGATCACCCAAGCCACGCGCACCAGCGTGGTATCGAGCCCGAAGTAATCGGCGATCCCGGCGCTGACGCCCATGATCTTGCCGCGCTGCTTGTTGAGACGAAAGCCACGAGTGGCAGGTGAGTGGACGGCGTGGTCCTCGAAGCGCAGGTCGCTCATGCTGCGTACACCGAGCTGACGGCGACGGGAGCCGTGTGCAGCGGGCTCTGCGCCGGACTGTTCACGGTGCCGCCGACAAGGGCGAAGGTGAGGGCGATGGCAGCCGCGGCGCTGAAAACCGGAGCGGTGAAGGTGCGGATTGTGGTCATGGTGTGGTCCTTTCCTGTGTTCGAAGTTGGCGCCGTCCAGTCTGTCCGGCGGATGCCAGAAGCTTTGCATGGGCTGTGCCAATTGCAGAAAATGGCGGAATTGCGCGGTTTTCCATCTTTGGGCTAGTCAATTCCGCTTAGGCAAACACCAAACTGTGGGAAATTTCACCGACTTTCAGGATCGGGCATTTGCGCAATGTTGCCACTTGCCTTTTCTGGAGCGTGGGCTTAGGGGCGATGCATCCCGACATTGTGAAGGCAAGGTTAGGGCTGGCGCCAAACGGGGCCGGCACCGGTCCCGCTGCCTTTGTTGTTTCGGGTCCCAGGAGCAGGCATGAACGATATCGCACGCATCACAGAGATTGTCGGAGAAGAGGCTGCCAGCCTTGGCTTCGATCTCGTGCGCGTGCGGTATTTCAAGGGCGGCGAAATCGGTGATGAGGAGCACACGCTCCAGATCATGGCCGAGCGGCCCGAGACCGGGCAACTGCTGATCGCCGATTGCGCCGCGCTCTCGCATCGCATTTCCGACCGCGTGGACGCGCTGGAAGAAGCTGGCGAGGTGCTGATCGCCGAAGCCTACCGTCTCGAGGTCAGTTCGCCGGGGATCGACCGCCCGCTGACCCGCGCGAAGGACTTCGCTGCCTGGACAGGGCACGAGGCGCGGATCGAGCTTGCCGAACTGCTCGAAGGGCGCAAGCGCTATCGCGGCGATCTCGCCGGGTTCGACGCAGAAACACAGACCATTTCGATCGAGGATGAAGGCGTGGTATATGCCGTGCCGTTCAGTCTCGTCGCAAATGCCAAGCTTATCCTCACGGACAAGCTGATCGCCGCTTCCCGGCCGCTCGATGTGAGCGACGTGGACGACATTGTTGAGGAACAGGAAGACTAAGCCATGGCCAGTGCGATTTCCGCCAACCGTGCCGAGCTGCTCGCGATTGCGACCTCCGTCGCGACCGAGAAGATGATCGACAAGTCCATCGTCATCGAGGCGATGGAAGAAGCGATCCAGAAGTCTGCGCGCAACCGCTATGGTGCCGAGAACGACATCCGTGCGAAGCTCGATCCGCGCACCGGCGATCTACGCCTGTGGCGCGTGGTCGAAGTGGTCGAAGAGGTCGAGGACTACTTCAAGCAGGTCGATCTGAAGGCGGCTGAAAAGCTCCAGCCGGGCTCCAAGATCGGCGATTTCCTTGTCGATCCGCTGCCGGCAGTCGAGCTGGGCCGCATTGATGCGCAGTCGGCCAAGCAGGTGATCTTCCAGAAGGTCCGTGATGCCGAGCGTGACCGCCAGTATGAAGAATTCAAGGACCGCGCCGGCGAAGTGATCACCGGCGTGATCAAGTCGGTCGAGTTCGGCCACGTGATCGTCAACCTCGGCCGCGCCGAGGGCGTAATCCGCCGCGACCAGCAGATCCCGCGCGAGGTGCCGCGCGTGGGCGAGCGCGTGCGCGCCTGGATCATGAAGGTCGAGCGCCAGAACCGCGGCCCCCAGATTTTCCTGAGCC
The DNA here is from genome assembly GCA_947375105.1 of Sphingomonadaceae bacterium. GTDB lineage: Bacteria > Pseudomonadota > Alphaproteobacteria > Sphingomonadales > Sphingomonadaceae > Novosphingobium. The sequence continues at coordinate 1,981 of CANCET010000225.1, read as the reverse complement.
GCGCGCATCCCGAATTCATGAAGAAGCTGTTCGCGCAGGAAGTGCCCGAAATCTACGACGGCATCATCACCATCATGGCCGCCGCTCGCGATCCGGGCAGCCGCGCCAAGATCGGCGTGATCAGCCGCGACAGCAGCATTGACCCGGTCGGCGCCTGCGTCGGCATGAAGGGCAGCCGCGTTCAGGCCGTCGTGCAGGAACTGCAGGGCGAAAAGATCGACATCATCCCGTGGAGCGAAGACACCGCGACCTTCGTGGTGAACGCGCTCCAGCCCGCCACCGTGAGCCGCGTGGTGATTGACGAGGAAGAGAGCCGCATCGAGGTGGTCGTGCCCGATGACCAGCTCAGCCTCGCCATCGGTCGCCGCGGTCAGAACGTGCGTCTGGCTTCGTCGCTGACGGGTTCGGCCATCGACATCATGACCGAGGCGGAAGCTTCGGAGAAGCGCCAGAAGGAATTCGCTGAGCGCTCGAAGATGTTCGAGGAAGAGCTCGACGTGGACGAGACGCTGTCGCAGCTGCTGGTGGCCGAAGGCTTCAGCGAGCTCGAGGAAGTCGCCTACATCGACATCGCCGAGCTGGCCGCCATCGAAGGCTTCGACGAGGAACTGGGCCAGGAACTTCAGAGCCGCGCGCTCGAAGCGCTGGAGCGCCGCGAGGAAGCGCAGCGCGAAGAGCGCCGTGGTCTTGGTGTCGAGGATGCGTTGGCCGAGCTGCCGCACCTGACCGAAGCGATGCTCGTCACGCTGGGCAAGGCCGGCATCAAGACGCTCGACGATCTGGCCGATCTCGCCACCGACGAGCTCATCGCCAAGAAGCGCGGTGGCGAACAGCGCCGCCGCAACAACAACCCGAACGAGACGCGCCGCGACCGCGAACGCAGCGAGCGCACCGAGGACAAGGGCGGCGTTCTGGGCGAATATGGCCTCTCGGAAGAGCAGGGCAACGAGATCATCATGGCCGCGCGTGCGCACTGGTTCGAAGACGAGCCAGCAGTTGAGGAGGCCGCCCATGCGGAATCCTCACAATGAGCCGCTAAGCTCCGACATCACTGGCAGCAAGCCGGCCGGGACTTCCGCAAAGGAAGCCCAGCCGGAGCGGAAATGCGTGTTGACCGGGCGCCATGACGCGCGCGGTGAACTGGTGCGGCTTGCGCTTTCGCCGGACGGCGACGTGCTGCCCGATGCGCTGGCGCGTGCGCCGGGGCGGGGCGCATGGATCGGTGTGACCGAGGCCGAGCTCGCCGCCGCAGTCGCCAATGGCAAGCTGCGCGGCGCCTTGGCGCGCGGCTTCAAGGGCGCACCGCTTTCCATTCCTGCAGATCTGCCTGCGCGCACCCGCGCAGCGCTGACCCGCGCGCTGACCGACCGTCTGGGCATGGAGCTCAAGGCCGGGACCATGCTGCTTGGCACCGAACGGATCGCGCAAGGCGCGCGTGCCGGTGCGGTGAAGTGGCTCGCCCATGCCAGCGATGCCGGGACCGACGGCCCCAACAAGCTGGCTCAGGCCTGGCGCGTGGGCGAAGAAGCGGAAGGAACTGGCCTCAAAGGCGTGATCTTGCCGCTGGACCGCGCAGCGCTGTCTGTGGCATTGGGCCGCGACAACGTGGTTCACCTCGCGCTGGCCGATGCCGCCGCAGCCAAACGGGTCGCGGTGCCGCTGCAGCGCCTGCTCCACTTTCTCGGGTCTGCACAGGATACTGCCACAGACCGGGCGAACGCTGCCCCGGCAGCGTGCGAAGATATTGATACGAAGGATGTATTTGTTCGATGAGCGATGACAAGAAGCCGACCTTGGGCCGCAGGCCGCTTGGCTTGAAGACCTCGGTCGAGGCAGGCGAGGTCAAGCAGACCTTCAGCCATGGGCGCACCAACAAGGTCGTCGTCGAGGTCAAGCGGCGCAAGCTGATGCCGCGCGGGCCGGGTGAAGCTGCGCCTGCCGAAGCCCCTGTGGTCGCCGCGCCGCCCGCGCCCGCGCCGCA
>CANCET010000224.1 GCA_947375105.1 Sphingomonadaceae bacterium | reverse complement strand
GAGAAGCTCGTCAACCAGAACTCGGGTTCGCGCAATATCACCGGGGTCAAGGCCGTGGCGGAGATCCTGCGCCCGGAGTTCGAGGCGCTGGGCTTCACCGTGACGTGGCTGCCGATGGAGCAGACCGGGCGCGCCGGGCACTTCATCGCGAGCCATGCGGGCAAGACGGGCTCAAAACGCCTGCTGCTGATCGGCCACCTCGATACCGTGTTCGAAGCGGATTCGCCGTTCCAGACCTTCAGCCGGAACGGCGCGTTCGCCAGCGGTCCGGGCGTGGCTGATGACAAGGGCGGTGTTGTGGCAATGCTGGCCGCGCTGCGCGCCATGGCGGCGGCCGGCACGCTCAAGGGCGCCAACATCGTCGCCTACCTCACCGGCGATGAGGAAGACGCCGGCGATCCGCAATCTGCCGCGCGCGCCGATCTGATCGCAGAAGGCAAGAAATCCGACGTCGCGCTCGATTTCGAGGGTCTCGCCCGCGATGTGGGGCCGGACGGAAAGCTTGTCGACATGGGCTCGATCGCCCGCCGTTCAGCCTATAGCTGGACAATCGAAGTCACCGCGAAATCTGGCCATTCGAGCGGCGTATTCGGTGCAGATGGCGACGGCGCGATCTATGCCCTCGCGCGCATGCTCACCGCGATCCGCGCCGAAGTGCCCGAACCCAATCTCACGCTCAACGTCGGCATGATCGCGGGCGGGGCAGAGGCCACGCTCGCCGCCGATCAGGCGCATGCCAGCGCCACCGGCAAGACCAATATCATCCCCGCCAAGGCAATAGCGCGCGGCGACTTGCGCACGCTTTCGCCGGAGCAGAATGCCCGTGCGCAGACGAAGATGGCTGCCATCGCCGCGCGCACTTATCCTGGCGCGAGTGCCACGATCACTTTCGAGGACGGCTATCCGCCGATGGCGCCAACCGATGCCAACCGCGCGCTGCTGGCGCGGCTCAACGATGTGAACGCCGCGCTCGGCCTGCCCGCGATGGCCCCGCTCGATCCGCTCAAGCGCGGTGCTGGCGACATCAGTTTCGTTGCTGCCGATGTGCCGGGCCTTGTCGGCCTCGGCCCCGCCAGCAAGGGCGATCACACCCCGGCGGAAACGGTCGACCTCGCCAGCCTGACCTTGCAGGCCAAGCGGGCGGCGTTGCTGATAAGCCGGTTGGCAGCCGACAAGCGATGAGTGACGACCCGGCCAGCCCCTGCACCGGCACCTGCACGCTCGATCCGCTCACCCGCCTGTGCCGCGGATGCGCGCGCACGATCGATGAAATCATGGCCTGGCCCGCTGCCAGTGCCGGTCAAAAGCGCGCGATCCTTGCCGCCGTGGGCACGCGCCGTCAGAGCGTCAGCGACAGGTCGAAATAACCGTACACGCTGTTGCCGGTGGCAGGCGCATTGGGCGCGTTGCGCAACACGCCCCGTTTGAACAGGACAGCCCCGCCGGTTTCTGCCTGAAGCAGATCGGGCACGAGCCAGTGCCGCAGCCTTGTCTCGATCTGGTGCCCGGCAAAGCGCCCTGAAGCGCCGGTGGCGTCCTTGACCCCGGTGGTGGCGAAGGCATCGCGCGGGTTTTCCAGCCACATCGCGCGATAGGAAACCATCGCATCGGTGCGCTTGTCGGGCGTCACTTCCAGCCGCAACCCGGGCGAAATGATGTTCGTGCGCTGCAAGGCGCCATAAAGCGCAGTCGGCCCGAAATCGAAACGCCGCGCGCCGTAAAGCGTGTCGAACCGGCCATAGCGCCCGGCCTTGCCGCCGTCGCCGCTCGCCGCGTCGAACAGCGCGGCCATACGTGGCTTCCAGCCCTGCTTGAGGGTGTAGCCCGCCTCGGCGTGTAGGAACCACGCCGAAACGTCGAGATCTGTCACGTCGGCCGCGCCGCTGCTGCGCCGCGCGGTGCCGAACTGGTAGGCGCCTTCGATATCGTGGTCCCACTTGCCAGCTGCCGGTTTGGCAAAAAGCCGGGCACCAGTGGTCCAGAGGCGGCGGTTGCGTGTCGGCCGATTGTCGCCGTCCTGCTCGGCGAGGCGGAAGCCATAGGTTTCCAGCACGCCGCCCAGCACATGCGGCACGGTGGCATGCGCGCCAAAGAACTGGACGCGCGTCGTCTCCAGATCGAACTTGACCTTGTTGTCCTGCAACCCCTGCACATCGTCAGGCCGGCGGATCTGCGGCATGGTCCAGAATGCCTGCAGCCGAGTGCCATTGCGCGTGGTCCATTCAAGGTTCGCGCCAGTGAAGCCGTTGGTGGTCTGGCGGAAGCGGTTGCGCGCCACCAGTCGGCGCGAGCCGATGTCCATCGTCTGGCGGCCCAGCGTGAGCAGACCTTTCCCGCCTTTCGCGCCCTTGCCCCAGTCGCCCAGTTCGACCTTGGCATAGGCCTGCACCAGTTCGAGCGTGTTGACGTCCGAGGTGGTGATGCTGGACGCCGCCGCCTCGCCATAAGCGCGCGAATCCCACAATTCGCCGCCGAAGCGTACCGGACCCGGATCGTATTCGATGGCCAGCGTGGTGCGCAGCGAAAACATCGAGTCCGCCGCAGCCGGCTTGGGGCGAAACTGCCCGTCGATCCCTTCGACCCGCGCGCGCATGGTGGCGCTGATCGCTAGGTCGTCCGGCGCACCGAGCGCTTCAGCCAACGGGCCCGGCTTTGCCGTGGCCGCTGGTGAGATAGCAAGCGCGGCGAGGGCGGCCACGACGGGGAGTGCTCTTTGGGTCAAAAGTCGCTTCCACGGAAAGGTTCGGCACCCCCTCCCGCTGCCGGGTCGGATTGCTAGTGCTGTGCAGGTTTGAATACTGCAAATCGGCGCAAGGTCCAGCGCGTCTTGCCAGTTGGTCATGACCGCTTCGGACTTGCCGCCTGTGCTGAACCGGCCTAAAAGCGCTCACGTCACTTGGGGAGTAGCCGCTGCGCAGCCACTGCGCAGTCCCCCCGTCCAACGGACGGACGCGTCAACATGCTTGGCCGAGAGGCCATGGCGCAGGCGGCAGGACCGAAGCACGCGCTTCCCCTGCCGGGCGAGACCAATGGTACCTGTTTCCCTGTCCGGCCGGGCGGGGGAAAGCGTACTGTTGTCTCAATCGCTCGCCCGGCCCCGGAACTTGATCATGCTTGAAGCCCTGTTTACCTCCACCGCCATCGTCGCCCTCGCCGAAATCGGCGACAAGACCCAGCTCCTCGCGATCGTGCTTGCCGCCCGCTTCAAGCGGCCCGGGCCGATCATCGCGGGCATTCTCGTCGCAACGCTCGCCAATCATTTCCTCGCCGCAGAGGCGGGATCGCTTGCCGCGGGATGGTTCGACGGCCCCTCATTCCGCTATGCCATTGCGTTTGGCTTCATCGCCATGGCAGCCTGGACGCTGGTGCCCGACAAGTTCGAGGACGGCGATGCTCCGGCGGTCTCGCAGCGCGGCGCGTTTCTGACCACGCTGATCGCGTTCTTCCTCGTCGAGATGGGCGACAAGACACAAGTGGCCACCATCGCGCTCGGCGCGCGGTTCCACGATGCATTCGCGGTCACGGCAGGCACGACGCTTGGCATGATGCTGGCCAACGTGCCGGCGGTGCTGCTGGGCGGAGAACTGGTGAAACGCGTGCCGCTCGGTGTGGTGCGCACGCTGGCCGCATTGCTGTTTGCCCTGCTCGGCCTGTGGCTGCTGCTGGCAACGGCCGGGGTTCTCTAGGCTTCTTCGCCCCAACCCGCGCATTGCGGATCGGTGCTCACCACCAGCCGCCGCAGCGCCGCGCGTGCCAGCCGTTCGGTCTCGGCCTTGCGGCGGGCGGCGGCGAGCGGCAGGCTGGGGGCGGGGCGCAGAATCTCCGCGTCATAGCCGTCCGCCACGATCACCCCGCACAGATCGGGCCGGAACGCCTCCGTTTCGAGGCAGGCGCGGTCCAGGTGCGGAGCGAGGCCCCAGTAGAACCGGTCGCAATATTCAAGGTAATCCGGCCATTTGGCATCGCCAAGCAGATCGCCGCGCGCCACCTTGATCTCCACGATCACGATCCGACCCTTGGCATCGATCCCCATGAGATCCGCGCGCCGACCGGAGCGCAGCGGCATTTCGGGCAGGCACCAGATGCCGTTGCGCGCAAACAAACGGCCGATCCCGCGTGCGACGGCCTGCGCCTCACGCTCGGCAGGCAGCGGGACAGCAGCAGTGCGGGGCGAATCAAGCATGCCCCAACCTAGGAACAAAAATGGAACGAGGGAAGAGGCATCAACCCCCGGAGCATAGTCTGACCCGATTGCATCGGATCGGCTGCTCCAGGTTTTTGTTTTGCCGCATCTTCCGAGTCAGCAGATGATGCCACTTACTTCGAAAACGCTCTAGCGTTCGATTCCCAGCGGCGGAATCAGCGCGAGCAGCGCCGCGCGCGCCGAGTGGAATTCCTGCCACAGCGCCTGTGCCGCCGGTGCGGCCGGCGCTCCGCTGCCATGCAGCGCCACGAGGGCGGCAAGCCCCGGCTCGAGAATCGCGGCGAGATCGTCCACGCCCTGCTCTGCCAGACGCAGCCGCCAGCCCCCGGTATCCCGCATGATCGCTGGGAAATTGCGCACTTCCGGCGTGCGGTATTCAGGCGCGAGCCCGGCAAGCTTACCGACCGCTGCCGCCGCCTCGTGCACTGCCGTCCACTTCATCGCGAACGGGCTGGCGGCCAGACGCGCGGCGCCGCGCTGAACATCGGAAGAGGGAGGGCGTGCGGCCATGGAGAGATGAGTACGCCATCGCCTGCTACCAAATCACTAAGCCACAAACCTCTGGCAAGCCGCGCGCGGCGCTGCTAGGCGCTCTTTTCCACGCACCCGTAGCTCAGCTGGATAGAGCGCTGCCCTCCGAAGGCAGAGGCCACAGGTTCGAATCCTGTCGGGTGCACCATCTGCTCAGCCGCCAGGCAGCGATGATCGCCAATGTACCGGGCGGTGCGTGAAACCTGCATGAAAAGCCGGGTGTGCGGCATGCGCAGTGCGCATAAGTGGGCGCTGTTGGCTCTTTGCGACTTCGGCAAGCGGCAGCAGGCCCCATTTCACCGCTCGAGAAGGCGCGGAAGATGGGCGTGGGAGTGGTGCCGGACTGCCAGCGCCACGAAGACAACGGCCGGAAGGCCGTTCGGCCCCCGACGCGAAAGTCTATGATGTCCGGGTGTGAAACTGGGGCGCGCGAACGGCTTTGAACCCCCGGCGCAGGGGCTTGCAGCGGC
>CANCET010000223.1 GCA_947375105.1 Sphingomonadaceae bacterium | reverse complement strand
GGATACCGCCAAAGCCGTGACTGCGCCCGTCCGCTTTCCCCGCTTCTTCGTGACCAGCCCGATGCCGTGCCCCTATCTGCCGGGGAAAACGGAGCGGAAGGTGTTCACGGAACTCAAGGGCCCCAACGCGGACGAGCTCAACGACGCGCTGGGTCGCATCGGTTTTCGTCGCAGCCAGACCGTGGCCTATCGCCCGAGCTGCATCGAATGTTCGGCGTGCATTTCGGTGCGTGTGGTGGCGGGGCAGTTCGTGCCTTCGGCCACCCAGCGCAAGAACCTCAAGCGCAACAGCGATCTTGTCATCAGCGCCTGCAAACCTTGGTCCACCCCGGAACAATTCGAGCTGCTCCAGCGTTATCTGTCGGCACGCCATCCCGGCGGCGGCATGGCTTCGATGGATGAGATGGACTTCGCCGACATGGTCGAGCACACCCCGGTCCAGAGCTTCGTGATCGAGTATCGCGAACCTGGAGTCGACGGAAAGCCCGGCAAGCTTGTCGGCGCCTGCCTGACCGACCATCAGGCCGACGGACTGTCGATGATCTACAGCTTTTACGAGCCCGATCATGCCGAGCGCCGGGGACTTGGCAATTTCATCATTCTGGACCACATCCTCCATGCCGCGCGGATCGGCCTGCCTTATGTCTATTTGGGATATTGGGTCGAAGGTTCGGCGCGGATGCAGTACAAGGTGCGCTACCGGCCGCTTGAGCGGCTGGGCCGCGAAGGATGGGAACGATTTGACCCCGATGAGCAGGCCCGCGCGATCGACCGCGCTGCGACCGCAAAGGGGGCAGATCGGCGAATCGCGGACGACACCGGCAAGGACGGACTTGCTGCCGCGCAGGCCCAATACCGCCAGCTGTGATGCCGTGCGGGCCGGGTTGCTGGCCCTGCTGGTCGCCATCCTGCCGCAAACCGCGCACGCCCAGTCGCGTGAGGCGGATCAGGCGCTTGAGGATCTGATCCCCGATTCCGCGATGGACGATCCCAAGACCTGGGCCAACGATACCGATGCGGCCAAGGTGGCCGTGCCAGATCCTGCCACGCTGCTTTCGCCCGAGGCGATTGCACCGCTGACGGGGATTCCCGCGATCACGCTGGCCTGGCCCGATGCGGCGGAACTGCCGCCGATCACGCCGCTGACGCCCGATCCCGATATCGAAGCCGCCGCCGAGCAGGCCAAGGCCGCCGGTGAGGCGCTTTCCGATGCGGACCCCGGTAGCGGGCGCGGCATCGGCCAGATTCCGGGCGCCAGCCTGTTTCCGATCACACCGCAGCTTGCGCTCGCCTTCCCGCCGGACGAGGTGACATTGCCCGAGCGCGAGGCGGTCACCGCGCGCTTCGGTGCGCTCGCATCGCTGCGCAAGTTCGGCAACGAGGAGGACAACCTCGCGCAGCTGACCCGGCGCGCACGGCAGGATACCGATCTGCTCCAGCAAGTGCTCAGGGTCTACGGCTACTACGATGCCGAAGTGTACCAGAGCACCACCGGCTATTCCGCGCCCGCCGAAGGCAGCGGACCAGCGCCGGCAATCGATCTCAAGAAAGTCGGGGTGCGCTTCGATGTGCGCCCGGGGCCGCGCTATACGCTGGCGCGCATTGCGCTGGGCGACCTTTCTGCCGCCCGTGATGCAGCAGCGCTCACCCGGGCGTTTTCGCTTTCGCCAGGCGATCCGGTCAACACCGACCGGATCGTGGCCGAACGCGATCATCTGATTGCCGCGCTGGGCGAGGGCGGCCATGCCTTTGCCAAGGTGGGCGAACCGGACCTCTCCATCGACCATGCGCTGCGTACCGGCGATCTGAGCGTGCCGGTTACTGCGGGCGGGCAATACGTGATCGGCGAGGTTCACAGCTCGCTGCCCGACTATCTCTCCTCGCGCCACCTTTCGCGCATCGCCCGCTTCCGCTCCGGCGATCCCTTCCGCCGGTCGCGGATCGACGATCTGCGGCAGGCGATCCTTGCGACGGGGCTGGTCTCGGCTGTCACCGTCGCACCGCGCGAAACCATTCCCGCAGCAGATGGGCAGGCGGGTGTGGCTGATATCGATGTGACGCTGGCCAAGGCGCCGCAGCGCACGATCGCCGGCCTGATCGGCTATTCGAGCGGCGAAGGCTTGCGGGTTGAGGCGAGCTGGGAAAACCGCAACATGTTCCCGCCCGAGGGCCTCGTGCGTTTCCGCGGCGTGGTCGGCACGCGCGAACAGCTGGCGGGGGCGACCTATCGCCGCAACAACTTCTTCGGCCGCGATCAGGTGCTCACAGCGGATCTCTACGCCCAGACGCGGCGCACCGATGCGTACAACGCGCGCACGGTCTCGTTCTCGACCACCTTCGAGAAGCAGACGACGCTGATCTTCCAGAAGGCGTGGGTCTGGTCGGCCGGGTTCGAGCTGCTGGCGACAAGCGAACTGCCCGCCGCTGCCGGTTCCACCCGCACCACCTATTTCATCGGCGCGCTGCCGTTGCGGGGGGCCTATGATGGCAGCAACGATCTGCTCGATCCGCGCCGGGGCTTTCGCGTATCGCTGCGGGTCAGCCCGGAAATCTCTTCACAGAACGGCAAGCGCTCCAGCTATGTGCGCGCGCAATTCGACGCCAGTGGCTACCAGCCCGTGAGCAGCAGCCTGGTGCTGGCGGAGCGCGTGCGGCTTGGGACGATCCCCGGCACCGACGTGACCAGCATCGCGCCATCGCGGCGGTTCTATGCGGGCGGCGGCGCATCGGTGCGCGGCTTTGCCTATCAGGCGGTCGGCCCGCGCGATGCGCTGGGCAACCCCAGCGGCGGGCGCAGCCTTTCGGAGTTCTCGCTCGAGGCGCGCGTCAAGACCGGGCTGATGGGCGGCGCGGTGAGCGTGGTGCCGTTCGTCGATGCGGGCACGGTGGGTACGACAGCCTCGCCCACGATCAATGGCCTCAAGGTCGGCGTCGGCCTTGGCCTGCGCTATCAGACCAGCTTCGGCCCGATCCGCATCGATCTGGGCACCCCGATCAACCCTGCCAAGGGTGACAGCCGGATCGGCGTCTACGTCAGCCTGGGCCAGGCGTTCTGATGGCGAGCGCACCGCCCGGAGAGACTGTTCCGCAGCCCCCGCGCAAAGACGCGCTGCACCGGATGCTGGGCTGGGGACGCGGGCTGTTGCTGGCCGGGCTGTTGTTCGTGCTCGCGATGGGCGGCGCGGCTGTCGTGCTGGATTCCTCGCTGGGCCACCGCTTCGTGGTGGACCGGATCGCGGCGCTGGTTCCGGGTTCGGGGCTCAGAATCCGCATCGGGCGCATCGACGGAACGCTGCTGGGCGCGATGAGCCTGCACGAAGTGGTGCTGAGCGATACCGATGGCCGCTTCATGGTCGTGCCGGAGGCTTCGCTCGATTGGCGGCCGCTGGCGTGGTTCGGGCTCGATCCGCGCTCGGGGTTGTTCAAGGGCCTCGACATCCGCTCGCTGGTCCTGAAACGCGGGACGCTGCTGCGCGCGCCTCGCCTGAAACCGGGCAATCCGAACGAGCCGATCCTGCCCGATTTCGATATTCGCATCGACAAGTTTGCGGCCGAGAACCTCGCCGTGGATCGCGGAGTTACGGGCGAGCGGCGGCGGATCGACTTTGCCGCGCGCGCCGATATCCGCCGCGGTCATGCCCTTGTGAGTCTCGGCGGCCGGCTCGGCGGGCGTGACCGGCTGCGCTTGCGGCTCGACAGCGAGCCCGACCGGGACAAGTTCGCGCTCGATTTCATCTACAACGCGCCCAAGGACGGCCTGCTGGCCGCGCTGACCGGGGTGAAGCGCGATATTGCCGCGCGCGCGGGCGGCAAGGGCCGCTTTTCGGAATGGCATGGCTGGGCGGCGGCGACCGACAATGGCCGCAAGCTCGCCGCGTTCCAGCTCGAAAGCCGGGCCGGACGCTACAATCTGGCGGGGCAGGTCTTCCCGGGCGACATGCTGGGCGCGGCAGCAAAGCGCGCGAGCGGTGATAAGGTTTCGGTCGTCGCCGACGGCACGGTTAGCGGCGGCACGCTGCGCGGCCGCGTGTTTACAGGAGCCGCGGCGCTGGCGGGTACGGCCGAAGGCGCGCTCGATCTGGTGAACAACCGCGTCGAGGCGGTGAAAGTCCGCGCCGTGCTCGCCCGGCCCGAATTGCTGCTGGCGGGTTCGGGCATCGAGTTGCAGGGCGCGAAGCTCGACGCAACGGTCGATGGCCGGTTCACCGCGCTGGCGATCATCCACGATCTGCGCGCGGCCCAGCTGCGCAGCGGGCCAGTGCTCGTCGAGGGCTTGCGCACCGCGGGCACGGCGCATTGGGACGGCAAGCGCCTGCGCCTGCCGCTGGCGCTGACCGCCGCCCGCGTGAAGACCGGGCAGGCCATGGTCGACCCGCGCCTGCCGGGCGCACGACTGACGGGCGATCTGGTGCTGGCAGGCACCAAACTCACTTCGGACCGGCTCGATCTGACGCTGAAAGGCGCATCGGCGCGGCTGGCGCTGGATGGCGATCTAGCTCACAGCCGGTTCGCGCTGTCCGGCCCCGTAACAGCGCACGGCATTGCGCTGCCCGATCTGGGGATCGTGGATGGCGAGGCGCGCATCGAGCTTACGTTTGGTGCTGGGCAGGCGTGGCTGCTTGCCGCCGACGGCGCGGGACGGATGGCGCGGATCGACAACGCCACGCTGGCCAATCTTACCGGCGGCAATGTGCGTGCGCGCGCCGCTCTGGTGCTGGGCGGCAGCCAGCCGCTTATGGTGCGGCGCGGCGATCTGACCTCCGCCAAGCTGACGATGGCGCTGCGCAGCTGGACGCAGGCCAATGGCGTGACCACACTGGCGGGGCAGGGGCATCATCGGGATTACGGGCCCTTCACGTTCGAAGCGGGGCTGGCAAAAGATGGCCCGCGTGCGAGCCTGGTGCTGGCAAATCCCCTGCCGGCCGCCAGCCTGAAGGACGTGCACCTCGCGCTCAGCCCCGAAGGCGATGGCTTCCGTATCGAGACGAAGGGCGATTCGCGGCTTGGCCCATTCAGCGGGCTACTGATGCTCACTGCGCCGAAGGATGCGCCGGTCCGGCTCGGCATCGAGCGCTTCACGATCTACCAGACCGAGATCACTGGCAGCGTGGCGATTGCCAAGCAAGGAGGCGTCACCGGCAGCCTGGCGCTGGCTGGCGGCGGCGTGAAGGGCACGGTCGATCTTGCGCCGGACGGCGCCGGGCAG